>QHOV01000014.1 GCA_003218885.1 Verrucomicrobiota bacterium
CAAAACGCGCGCGTCGGCAGTTTTCGTGCCCCCGGATTTTGCCGACTCGATTGCTACCGCGCAGATTCGCGTTTCCCACCCAAACAAAGCATTCGAACAGGTGGTGCTCAAATTCGCGCCGAAGCCAATCACATTCACGCGTGGTATTCATCCAAGCGCGGTCATCGATGCAAGCGTCCAGTTCGGAGAACGTGTGTCGATCCAGCCTTATGTAGTTATTGAGGCGGGCACCAGGATCGGCGACGACACCGTCATCGGAGCGGGATCATACATTGGCCACGAAACTGTGATTGGAGCTGCGTGCCTGATTTATCCGCGCGTAACAATTCGGGAGCGAAGCCGCATTGGCTCACGTGTGATTATTCACAGTGGCGTGGTCATCGGAGCGGACGGTTTCGGATTTGAATTTGTGGAGAACCGGCACAAAAAAATTCCGCAACTCGGGATTGTCCAAATCGATGACGATGTCGAAATCGGCGCGAATACGACGGTCGACCGCGCTCGTTTCGGCCGAACCTGGATTCAACAGGGCGTAAAGATCGACAATCTCGTGCAGATCGCGCACAACGTAGTGATCGGGAAAAATTCCGTTATCGCCGCCCAGACTGGAATTTCGGGAAGCACCCGCGTGGGCGAGCACGTACAAATGGCTGGCCAAGTCGGTATCGTGGGGCATGTCGAGATCGCCGATGGCAGCATGATTGCAGCACAAAGCGGCGTCTCTAAGAGCATTTCTGGGGGCACTTGGTTTGGCTATCCGGCGATGCCGATGCCCGAAGCTAGGCGCCAAATCGCTTGGGTTCGTCGTCTCGGGAAACTTTTTGAGCGGGTGAAAGAGATTGAAAGGAAATTGGGGCTCTAAACTCAGCAGAGCGCTGTAGAGGCAGCCGTGTCGGCTGCGGCAATTTGGTTTTGCAGGCGGCACACCTGCCGCTACAGCTATTTTCTGGAAAGAAGCCCGCGCAACGCTTCAGGAGAAATCCATTCTGCGCCGCACGCCTGCACAGTTTCAGCTTCCATGGAATCGGAAGTGGCCACCATCAGCTCGAAGCGTTTTGCGTATTTGCTCGCCAATCTTTCAATAATGGCATCGGCAGATTGGCCGCTGCGCGAATAGAAAATTTGCACATCACCAGGCTCAGAAGACGCGCTGGTTTTTCTCCCTTTGCCATCGAAAACGACGACCACGCGCACACCAGTCCAATCCTGATAATCGCGCAACTGCTTGACTAACGCTTCGCGGGCCAGCGAAGAACGGCGCGCGTGAAGCTTGCGCAACTCAGGCCAGGCAAAAATAACGCTATGCCCATCGACGATCAGATAACGCGCGGGTTCCGGCATTGCGAGATCCTATGAATCGCCCAGCAAATCGAAGGCTTCGCACAACCATTCGACCAAAACTACTCCGTCGTGTCCGGCTCGTTCTTTGGCCGTTGCTTGCCCGGCGCCGCGCGCGCCCCGCTGGCTCGCAATGTTGCCTTCTTGCGCTGCAAATAAGTTCGTCGTCGCTTGCGTTTGGCTCGTACACGGTGCTGTTGTCCCACGATGCTGTCTATCGGTTGAAACGCGCAAAAATGCAATCCCGACTAACACCAACAGCTTCGTTTTCCATGGCGCTTACAGTGTTCTCTCGCCTCTCCACTTGGGAAAGAGGAGAGGACTGAGGTGAGGGATGGAATCTTCGCGCGCCGCTGTCTTGGACGAATCCTCACCCTTCCCCCTCTCCTTTTACAAACGGAGAGGCGACTATGCGGTATGCAGCATTCATCTGCTCGACGTCCCAACTAACAGTTGCTCAACACGGACCTTTTCGCCCGAAACCCGAATTCGCGATTGCGTTTGCGCATCATTTGTTGTTAGAAAGCACACTCATGACGGACAGGGAATCGCGTTTCACGGTCGCACAGAGGACCGTGAGCGGGCTCGCCATTCTTTTCCTCGTGCTCGCGGCATTCTTTGGCTTTTTAAATATCCAGAAAATAAAAGCGCTCCGCACAAATGCGACGAATGCACAGGCCGCGCGCAATGCGGCTGAGCGCCGTCAAGCGAACGCGAAACTAAATGCGCCAATCGGTGGAAACGCCGGAACGGAACAACAAGCCAAAACCGCTGAAGCAGAAAATCGAGCGGCAAAAGCGGAAACAGAGCTAACGCAAGTCCAGAAAGAAAAAGCTGATTTACAAGCCAAACTAGACGTTGGTCAGCAGGGGATCACTTCGCTGCAAAAGCGCGTGGAAGAAGCGGGGAACAACTCGAACGCTTCGATCGCCAGCAGTCCTCCGGGCAACAGTGCGCAGACCGCTGATTTGCAGTCGCAAGTCGATGATCTTCGCCGTCAACTCGACAGCGCGGAAAAGGAAAAAGGTTTCCTCGCCGAAAAACTCCAGGACGCTCAGGGGCGGACGGCCCAGCCGAAGGAAGGAAAAAAGCGGCGGGAAACCGCCAGCCCGCAGGGGGAAACCGCCGGCCCCCATCGCGCGGGTGTGCGCGGCACTGTGCTGGCATACAATCAAGTTTACAATTTCGTGGTGCTGAATCTCGGCGCCCGCCATGGAGTCGAGTCGAATTCCGAGATGCTCGTTCTGCGGGAGGGAACGTTGATTGGAAAAATTCGCATTTCTTCAGTTGAACCGGCGACGGCTATCGGCGATATCATCCCCAACAGTTTGGCTCGTGGCGTGCAAGTACAACCTGGAGACACTGTGATTTATGGTGGCACAAGTCCGTAAGTTTCGAAGAAAAATCCTAGCAGGCCTGTTCTGCGTAGTTGCGATCACCCTCGCCTCGTGCGCAAGTCAACGCGACTCCGTTCGTCTGGTTGATGACCCCGACGATCGCGGCGGTTCAGCCCTCCCATGGAATCACCAGGAGAAATGGGAAGTGGCGCCAGACGCCAACGCGCTCGGGCCAACGTCATCGAGCGATGCTCGCCGATAGACTCTGGCGACGGGCGCGGAACAAACGGAAGCGATGGGAAATTCGCAGGCGACCGATCCGCGCTAACATCCGAGCCCGGATTATACAGATTTTATCTGCAGTTAATTGCAGATTTTTCAGGCCGAATTCTCGTTAGACCTAATGCGACGCTGTCTAGCCTTTGTCCTCATTTGTTCGCTGGCTGCTGCACAGCAGACGCTTTCCTCAAACACGGCAGAAGATGAGCAAACGCTCTGGCATCTTGAGCGCGCATATTGGCAATACGTCGAGAACAATGACTTGTCCACGTATACGAACTTATGGCACGAAGATTTCTTGGGCTGGCCGTCGATCAGTTCCGTGCCCGTTCGTAAAGATCACATTACTGACTGGATTACCTCCCAAACTAGTAAGGGGCTGACCTTCAAAGCGGGTTACCTGCTACTGGATAACGCTCAGGTGGGTGGACAAACGCGGGGAAGGAGCGGCACATACTCTGCGCATCACACATGCGTGGGTGCGGAGCGGAAAGGATTGGCGGATCATAGGCGGGATGTCCATGCCGGAGCCTGAGAGTCCGGCTAAGTGACTGCGGGCGTTGATCACTGCAGCGAAAACCGAACGACAAACCGAGGTCATCGTTCCCCCGGCTAGAACAAACTGATTTAAATCCAGAAGCCGGCTGGGATGACGGCGTTTTTCGGTATCACCACGATGCCGTCCCGGATGAAGTAATTATCTCCATCCAAGTTCGACGGTTTACCTTCTGGCGAAATCACAACGCCGTCGCTGATGCGCGCGTTTTTGTCGATGATCGCGCGATCGATCACGCAATTGCGCCCGATGCCCATGGGTGGCTGTGACGAATCGGTTTGCCCTAATTCAAAATAATCCGCGCCCATGACGATGCTGTTTCGGATGGTCGCGCCGCTCTGGATCACGCTGCGTATCCCCACCACGCATCGCTCCAGATGCGCCTCCGAAATGACGCAGCCATCGGAAACGATCGCCTGTCGCAGGGTGGCCCCGTTGATTTTGCTGCCCGGCAAAAAACGCGGATGCGTATAGATCGGAGACTCGGGCTCGAAGAAGCTGTACTCGGGCACGACGTCAGTGAGGTCCAGATTCGCCTCGTAAAAGGCGCGAATCGTTCCGATGTCCTCCCAGTAGCCTTGGAAGATGAACGCGCTGACATGGCGATCTTTGATCGCCATCGGGATAATGTGGTTCCCGAAATCGACCAGGTCGTTCTCCAAGGATTCTATGAGCACATTTCGGTTGAAAACATAAATCCCCATTGACGCCTGGAATAATTCCTCGTCTTCGTTGGAACCGATGGCGCGGAGCAGCTCCCGGCTCATCTTCATTTCCTGCAACGCATTTTCATCCACCGGTTTCTCGATGAACCCCGTGATCCGGCGATCGACGTCGCTCTGCATAATGCCAAACTCGGAAACTTGGTGCCGCGCTACCGGTTTCGTGGCCAACGTGATGTCCGCGCCTCGCTGGACGTGCTGCCGCAGAATTTCGCGAAAATCCATCCGGTAAAGTTGGTCGCCGCTTAAGATGAGGTAATAATCGTACGGCCGTTCGAGGAAGTAGCGCATGTTTTGTCGCACAGCATCGGCAGTCCCCTGATACCATTGCGAGCCGGCGGGCGTTTGTTGTGCAGCAAGAATGTCCACAAAGCTGCGCGAAAAATTGTCGAACTTGTAGCTGGCTTGGATGTGCCGATGCAGCGACATGCTGTTGAATTGCGTAAGCACATAGATCGAGCGGAGCCCGGAGTTCAGACAATTGCTGATCGGGATATCGACGATGCGATATTTGCCACCTAGCGGCACAGCCGGCTTGGCGCGATCTTTCGTGAGCGGAAACAAGCGCGTGCCCGCGCCCCCGCCCATGATGATCGCCAGGGTTCGTTGGATGCTGCCCGGCGGCAGCGCAGCAGGAAGAGCTTCTGGACTTTTTTGAAGTAAATCGCGCTGCGCCTGGCTTTGCATCGCTATTCACCAATAACTCGGGGTCGGCTGTTTTGCGGCAACTTTTTTGCGTCATGTTGCCGCTCCAAGGCATTCAAAAGTATCGGGAGCTGTAGCCACGGCGCTGTGCTGTCCGGGGACCGAACGCCACCGCGAGTAAACGCCCCACAGGAGCATGGCTATAACAATTACCTTTCTACAACAATTGCCTTTGGCAGCTACTCGCGTGACTCGCAGACAGCAGTCCTTTTATCTCGCCATTGCGGGCGACACGCCCGCCGCTACAGTCCAGAACATGTGCGGAATTGTGGGCTACGTGGGGCGCGCTCAGGCGACGCCCATTTTACTCGACGGACTACGCCGCTTGGAATATCGAGGCTACGATTCCGCCGGTCTCGCTGTCGTGCAGCGAGGACGTCTGGAGACACGCAAATGTGCGGGACGCATTGCGGCGCTCGCAAAACTCGTGCGGAAGGAACCGGTATCGGGTTCGCTGGGCGTCAGCCACACGCGCTGGGCCACGCACGGCAAAGTGAACGACCAAAACGCGCATCCGCATTTTGACGCCAGCGGCAAACTGGCGCTGGTCCATAACGGAGTAATCGAAAATTATCAGGCGTTAAAAGAGGAACTCATTCGGGATGGTGACACGAACTTCCGCTCTGAAACCGACACGGAAGTGCTCGCGCATCTGATCGGGAAACTGTACGATGACTCATGTGCCAGCACGGTGGACGCCCCCGGAAAGAAAGCTCGGCTTTTTGATGCTGTTCGCACGGCGCTTCGGCAAGTGATCGGCACATATGGCATCGCGCTGGTGCATGCCGATGTGCCGGATTTCATGATCGGCGCGCGCCGTGGAAGTCCTCTCGTGCTCGGTGTGGGCAAGGGCGAAAATTTTCTGGCCAGTGATGTCAGTGCGATTGTCGCTTACACCCGCGACGCGGTTTATTTGAACGACTTCGATGTAGTCGCGGCGGGGACGGACAAGTTCGAAATCACTTCGCTCGCCGGAGATAGCACGGAGCATCCTGTCAGCAAAGTCGAATTCACAGCCGAAGACGTTAGGAAGGGTGATTTTCCCCATTACATGCTCAAGGAAATCTTTGAGCAACCCAACACGGTGCGCGACGCGATGCGCGGCCGTCTGAACCACGAGGAATGCACCGCAAGATTGGGCGGCCTGAACATGGTGGCTCCTCAATTGCGCGATGTCGGGCGCATCGTTCTCACCGGTTGCGGTACCGCGCTGCATGCCGGCAGAGTCGGCGAATATTTGATTGAGCGGCTGGCGAACATTCCCACCGAGGTGGATTACGCGAGTGAGTTTCGTCATCGGAATACGCCGATGACTTCTGAGACGCTGGTCTTCGCCATCAGCCAAAGCGGCGAAACGGCAGACACACTCGGAGCATTGCGCGAAAGCCGGCGCAAAGGTTTTCGCACCCTGGGAATTTGTAACAACGTTGCGAGCACGATCGCGCGCGAGAGCGACGGAGGGGTTTACATGCACGCTGGACCGGAGATCGGCGTGGCGGCCACCAAGTCGTTTACCTCGCAGCTTGTTATTCTCACGTTGCTCGGGCTGCTCTTTGGGCGGATGCGCAATCTGTCCGCGGCCGAAGGAAGTCGCGTCATCGAAGCGCTGGAAGCATTGCCGCAACAGGTCGAAGCCGTTTTAGATCTCAACGATCAGATTAAGGCGATTGCCAAAAAATATGCCAATGCAAACGGGTTCCTTTTCTTTGGCAGGCAGTTCAATTATCCGATCGCGCTCGAAGGCGCCCTCAAAATGAAGGAGATCACGTATCTCTTTGCCGAAGGGCATCCGAGCGCCGAGCTCAAGCATGGTATCATTGCGCTAATTCGTTCCGATCTGCCCTCGGTTTTTATCGCGCCGGATGATTCGGTCTTTTCAAAAAACCTGAACAACATCGAGCAAGTGAAAGCCCGCAAGGGGCCTATCATCGCGTTGACCAGCGGAAATTGCGCGAAGCATCTCAAGGAAATTGCTAACGAAATCGTTGTGCTGCCGGAAGCGCTTGATTATGTCATGCCCATCCTGACGGCCGTCCCGCTTCAGCTTCTCGCTTACCATCTCGCCGCCCAACTGGGTCGCGATGTCGATAAACCGCGCAACCTCGCCAAGAGTGTGACCGTAGAATGATTGTTGGTAGGGACATCGCGCTGCGATGTCCCCCGAACGCTTTCGGGGCAGCGCGGCGTCCCTACTAGATCCCCCCCGAGGCTGGAAATAATGCGGATTTACGGTAAACTGCGCGCCAGCAGTTTCCACCAGTGCAACACAACGAAGAGTACGTGCTCAGAGTCCTCGAGGATGGAGGACTCATCACGCGTCAACAGATCGACGGTGCGCGCTCGCGTCTAAACGGCGAGCCTGGCGTAGTCGATGTTTTGATTGACGACGGAATTGTGTCCGAGGCGGACGTGTCGCGCACGCTCGCTGCGCAAGCGCAGATGGATTGGATCGACATCTCCACGATGGTCATTCCGCCGCAGGTCATCAACCAGATCCGCGGAGAAGATGCGCGGCGGTTCAAAGTGATTCCGGTCGCTTTTGGCGAGAGCGGGCTCGTGGTCGCAGTGGGCAACCCGCTCGACATCGATACGATGGACAGCCTGGGTTTTCTGCTGCAACGCGAACTGGAACTGGTTTGCACAAGTCCGAAAAAAATCCGCGAAGCGTTAATCAAATACTACGGCACGGCCGATGAAGCGGCGGATGTCCTGCAAAAAGAAATTGGAGAAGACATTGATCTGGATTTGGAATTTGGCGACGGCACCGAAGCTGCCGCAGTCGATGAAGCAGATGCCCCGATTGTCCGGCTGGTATCCATGTTGCTGATCGAGGCGCACCGTGCCGGCGCGAGCGATATTCATCTGGAACCGCTAGACAAAAAATTTCGCGTCCGATTTCGGATTGACGGCGTTTTGCAGGAAATGCAAGCGCCACCGAAACGTCTGCAATCAGCCATTATCAGCCGGCTCAAGATCATGACCGGCTCGATGAGCATCGCCGAGAAACGCTTGCCGCAGGATGGTCGCATCCAGGTAAGAATCAAAAAAAAGCCCATCGACCTTCGCGTCTCGACCATCCCTACTAATCATGGTGAGAGCATGGTTTTGCGGATACTAGACAAATCCAGCTTGAAGCTCGGTTTACCGGAGCTTGGTTTTCTTTCTGACGACCAGGAAACCCTTGAGCGCCTTATCAAACTGCCGGATGGCATTCTCCTCGTCACCGGGCCGACCGGCTCCGGCAAGACGACTACGCTTTACGCCTGTCTCAATTACATCAACAAACCAGACCGCAAGATCATTACCGTCGAGGAACCGATCGAATATCAGATGACCGGGATCAACCAGGTGCAGGTAAACACCGAGGTCGGCATGACGTTTCCGGCGGCGTTGCGTTCCATCCTGCGCCAGGCGCCGAACATCATCATGATCGGCGAAATTCGTGATCTCGAGACTGCGAGCATCGCCACGAACGCCAGCCTGACCGGGCACCTTGTTTTTAGCACACTGCACACCAATGACGCGCCCTCTGCCGTGGCGCGACTGATTGATCTCGGCGTGCAGCCGTTTCTTGTCGCGTCCTCGGTCCGCGCGGTCGTGGCGCAAAGGCTTATCCGGCGGCTATGTAACAACTGCAAACAACCGGGCGAACTCACCGACACCGAATTGCGCGCGCTTCAGATTGAGCCTGGCCAAGTCTCCGAGGCGCAGGTAATGAAGCCGGTGGGATGCGGGGAGTGCCGTCAAATTGGTTATAAGGGACGAATGGGCATATTCGAAAATTTTGTGATCGACGATGAGGTACGCCACATGATCAACAAACGCAGCTCGACCTTTGTGCTTCGGCAACGAGCTCGCGAACTGGGCATGCGAACGTTGCGCGAAGATGGCGTACGCAAGGTGCTGGCGGGCCTCACTTCTGCGGAGGAAGTCATCTCCATCACTGTGGGAGACGTGAGCTGATGTGCGTTAACCAAGGCTTTGAATCATGACGGATAAACAGCTTGCCGAATTTTTCGTCGAGCAGCGTGTGCTCCAACCTGCGCAAGCGGAAGACGTCCTGAGCGAAGTGGAATTGAACGGGAAGACTGTCGCGCAGGCGATGATCGATGGCGGCTTCACCGACGAGCCGGGTTTTTATCAAACAATCGCCGATGGCCTTGGCACCGACTTCATCGACCTGACCGAACGCGAGATCGCGCCGGAAATTTTGCGTTTTATTCCCAGTGGGCTGGCTCGGTTGCACGGCGCGCTTCCAGTCGAAATGAGCGGAACCACATTACGAATCGCGCTGGTCGATCCGTTCGATCTCCATGCTGCAGAGGATCTCCGCTTCGCGCTCGGCAAAGACATTCAGGCAGTGGTTTCGCCGCCTGAGCAAATCGAGGAACTGATCAAGCAGCATTACGGCAGCGATACCACCAGCATGGAGGAAGTCCTCAAGCATCTCGGCGAAGCCAGCGAGCTTCTGCAATTACGCGAGGGCGACGGTGATGCCGCAGTCGAAGCGGAGGCGAATGCGACGCCGATCATTCGCTTTGTCGATCTCATCCTTTACCAGGCGATCCAGGATCGCGCGAGCGACATTCACTTTGAGCCGTTCGAAAACGAATTCAAAATCCGCTATCGCGTCGACGGCGCGCTTTACGAAATGTCGCCGCCGCCACGGCATCTGGCACTCCCGGTGATTTCGCGGGTGAAAGTGATGGCCAGCATGAATATCGCCGAGAGACGGCTACCGCAGGATGGCCGCATCCAGAAGCATATCGCCGGGCGCAATATCGATCTTCGCGGCCAACTCAATTCGGCGAAAGCCTCGTGCTGCGGGTGCTCGACCGCAGCATTGTGAACCTCGATCTCGAAGCGCTGGGGATGCCTGATTACATTTACAATTTCCTGCTCGAAATGATCGAGCGGCCCAACGGCATCTTTATCGCGACCGGACCGACTGGCTCGGGAAAGACCACAACCCTTTATTCCTGCCTGCGCAAGATCAACACAATCGATTCCAAACTGATTACGGCGGAGGAGCCGGTCGAATACGATTTGGAAGGAATCGTGCAAGTGCCGGTGAACGAAGCCATCGGCCTGACTTTTGCGCGAGTGTTGCGGTCGTTCCTGCGACAGGACCCGGACCGCATCATGATAGGCGAGACGCGCGATCTTGAGACTGCACAGATCGCCATTCAGGCGTCGCTGACCGGGCATCTTGTTTTCACTACCCTGCATACCAACGACGCGCCCGGGGCGATCACGCGCTTGATCGACATGGGCGTGGAACCGTTCCTGATTTCAACCACATTGGAGGCCGTGCTCGGCCAGCGGTTGCTGCGGAGCATCTGTTGCCAATGCCGGGCCACGTATCAGCCGAACGACGCGTTACTAGCGGAGTTGGGGATTTCGCGGGGAGAAATTGGGGACAAACAATTTTTCTACGGCAAGGGTTGTGACGCTTGTAACAACACAGGCTACAAAGGACGCAAAGGAATTTACGAGCTTCTTAAAATTACCGATCCTCTTCGTGAATTGATCAATGAGCGCGCGCCGACGGTTACGATAAAACAGAAGGCGATCGAGCTTGGCATGGTCACGCTGCGCCAGGACGGTTTGCGCAGCATCTTCGCCGGCGACACCACCATCGAGGAAGTGCTACGCTATACCTAACATTATTCACGCCTCGACAACTATTTCGGATGTAGTTATCATACACCGCCGTGCCACGCTTTAACTACGTAGCTCTTGATGCTCGGGGACAGGAGGCGACCGGCTTGGTTGAAGCCGCTTCTACCAATGCCGCCATCGCTCAGTTGCGCCAGGACGGCTATTTCCCTACGAGCGTTATTGAGGAGGCGATCAGCGGTCCCGACGGCAAAGAAGCTCGGCGTCGTGCAGTGCCGATGGCGGGCACGACGAAGCCGCGCACGAAAAAGGGCATTGTTCTTTTCGCGCGCAGAAAGGTTAAGTCAAAAATCCTGATGATCTTTACTCGGCAACTGGCGACGCTGGTTGATTCCGGATTGCCACTGCTGAGAAGCTTGAACGTTCTGGCAAAGCAGGAGCGCGACAAGCTCTTGAAAAATACGATTAACAAACTCGCCGACTCCGTGCAAAGCGGTAGCACATTCTCTGACGCGCTGGCCCTGCATCCACGGATCTTCAATGATTTGTACGTCAACATGGTCAGGGCCGGCGAGGCCGGCGGTGTCCTTGAGCTAGTACTCAACCGGCTTTCGGAATTTCAGGAGAAGGCCGCGAAGATTAAAAACAAAGTCATGGCGGCAATGGTCTATCCGGGCATCGTGATGACGATGGCCGTGGGCATCATGAGTTTTCTTCTCGTCTTCATTGTGCCAAGGTTCGAAGCGATTTTCCACGACATCCTCGGCGACAAACCACTGCCACCTGTGACGAGGTTTGTCCTCGCAGTAAGTGACCTCATGAAGCACCGTGGCCTGATCCTTGTGGGCGTGGTCGTAGCGATAGTGGCCCTTTACAAATTTATTGGTCGCACGCGTGGCGGGCGACTCGTCATTGATAATTTCAAACTGCGCATGCCGCTATTTGGCAATTTGAATCGCAAGACGGCGATCTCAAGATTCGCGCGCACACTTGGAACATTGGTCACAAGCGGTGTTCCGATCTTGCAGGCATTAAATATCACCCGCGAAACTGCGGGCAACGCTGCCATCGCTCGCGCAATCTCGCAGGTACACGACAGCGTGAAAGAAGGCGAATCGATCGTGCAACCGCTGGAAGCCAGCCGCGTCTTTCCGCCAATGGTGGTCAGCATGGTCGACGTAGGCGAAGAAACCGGTAAGCTTCCTGAAATGCTTCTAAAGATCGCCGACGTCTATGACGACGAGGTCGATAACGCGGTGGCAGGTCTGACCTCGGCGCTCGAACCCATCATGATTGTGTTCCTGGCGGTGGTTGTCGGCACGATCGTGCTCGCTCTCTTCACGCCGCTCATTAGCATCATCACCGGCCTGCAACAGCAAACGTGACGCGCCTCTGGCGGGAATGACGAAATCCGAATGACAAATGACGAATGTTGTAGGGGCGTTTGTGCCAAACGCCTGCGCGATGGACTCGGCGCTCGCCGCAGCCAGCGCGGCTACAACGCGTTCACGCTCATTGAACTGATCGTGGTCGTTGGCGTTATCATCATTTTGACGGGCTTGGTTCTGAGCACAGTCGGCTACGCCCGAAAGAAAGGCGCGCGCGCCCGCGCCGAAACCGAAATCGCCGCCATGTCCGCCGCATGCGAAGGCTATAAGGCGGACAATGGTATCTACCCTCGGGATACTACGAACAACACAACTGACAACCTTGCAGCACTTACTGCTAGCCCAACGCCGGATCCAAGACCGACATCTTATGATTCCAACGATTCGAGATATGCAGCGACGAGTTTTTACCTTTACGCTCAGCTCTCTGGCAATCCCAGTGGTGATCGGTCAACGTATACCCAGCGAAGCTATTTCCAATTCAAACCGAGTATGCTGTCGCCGCCTGGTGGAACGGGCACAGTGACCGCGATCCGAGATCCATTTGGGAACAGTTATGGCTATTCCACAGCTCAGCAGGCAAACTCATCCTACGGGTTCAACCCTACATTTGACCTGTGGAGCACTGCCGGAACATCAAACGCGACGGACGCAGCGTACGAGCGAGCGTGGCTCAAAAACTGGTAGCACCGCCAAAGCGCGGCTGTCCTCTAACCCCCGTCGGCGCTATGGAACAGCGCCGGATTTGATCATCCTTCGCTCGT
>QHOV01000143.1 GCA_003218885.1 Verrucomicrobiota bacterium
GACTACATCGTCACACAGCTGTTTTTTGATAATCGCGACTTCCTCGATTTTCGCGAACGCTGTGTGCTCAACGAAATTCATATTCCTATTATCGCTGGCATTATGCCAATCACTTCCATCAGCGGACTCAGACGCATCGCTGAGCTCGCGGGCGGTGCGCGCTTCCCCGCCAAGCTTTTGCGCGCTCTACAGCATTGCCAAAACGATCCCGAAATGGTCAGGCGCGTCGGCATTCAGTACGCGTTGGAACAATGTCGCGACCTTCTGGATAATAATGTCGCCGGTATTCATTTCTATACGCTTAACCGCTCGGACGCCACGCGGGTAATTGTGGATAGGCTCGGCATTCCGCGTCGTCAAAACGCACAGACTGCGAGTGTCTAACCGAGCGGTGGTAACGTTGCAACGCACCCGGTGCCTTTTTACGGATCTTTGCGCGCTTCACTCACGCCTTTCCTACAGGAAGACGACAACGGAAGTGGCGAAATTTGCGCGAAGTCGCTGACGCGCGCAGAATTTCAGGATGCTAAAGATCCGCCCCTCACTTTGGTGGCAGGTTGGAGCGCTGCTGGCAGTGATCGCGCTGGTCTTGGCGCTCTCGCGCTATGTTCCTGTCGGCAACTTTATTGAAGGGCTGCAAGAGCGTGTGATGAGCTGGGGCGCCTGGGCTGCGATTTGCTATCCATTGCTTTTTGCCGCCTGCAATGTCCTGCTGCTTCCCGGCGGCATCCTCGCTGTCGGAGGCGGTTTTTTCTTCGGTCTATGGTGGGGGTTTGTAATCGTGTTGGTCGGCAACCTCATCGCTACAGCAATTTCATTTGCATTGAGTCGCTCAATCGCCAGGCGATGGTTCAGGCAAAAGTTCTCCGGTAACCCGACGTTCCGCGCCTTGGGGCCTGCCGTGGAACGCGAGAGTTGGAAGATCATTCTCCTGAGCCAATTGCATCCCCTTTTCCCTACGAGTCTGTTGAATTACTTTTATGGTCTAACGCGAATTCAATTTAGCACTTATATGCTCTGGGCATCGATTGGAAGGGTGCCTGGTCTTTTTTTGTACGTCTACGTCGGAACGCTCGGGCAATTCGCGGTGCGGATTATGCGGGGCAAAAGTTACCCCCGAATAATCGAATATTGGATCTGGGGTGGAGCGTTCGTTACAACTGCGTTACTCTTGGTTCTGCTAGGCCGCTTGGCGTATCGAGCCATTCAAACATCACAAGCATCGGCCAGTTTCACTCGCACAGGAACAGGAACAGGACGTCCCGTGCGGAATATTGTTTAGATAATAAACTAGGTTTCAGCAACTTACGATATAATGTTTAAGCTACCAACGGAATACGACGTAGTAGTGGTCGGCAGTGGGCATGGCGGAATCGAAGCGGCGTTGGCCGCCGCTCGAATCGGTTGCCGCACGTTGATGTTGACGCAGAATCTGGACACAATCGGGCAGATGTCCTGCAACCCGGCGATTGGGGGTTTGGCCAAGGGACATATTGTTCGCGAGATCGATGCGATGAGTGGTGCGATGGGCGCTAATGCGGATGCAACAGGGATCCAATTTCGAATGCTAAACCGAACGAAAGGCCCGTCTGTTCGAGCGCCACGAGTGCAGTGCGACAAAAAGGCCTACCAATTTCGTATGAAAGCGATTTTGGAGCGCACAGATGATCTCGATATAAAGCAAGCCAATGTGTCCCGTATTCTTGTCGATAGTGGAATTGCGGTTGGCGTCGAGACGGATTTTGGATTGGCAATCGCTGCTCGAAGTGTTGTTATCACCTCGGGGACATTTTTGCGAGGTCTGCTGCATATAGGCGAAAGTAGCAAGCCGGGCGGCCGTATGGCCGATTCGAACTCAACGCTAAGCGCGAATCTCCAGCAGCTTGGCTTCAAAGTGGGTCGCTTTAAGACGGGGACCCCATGCCGGCTAAATGCGCGGTCCGTCGACTTTTCAGAGTGTCAAATTCAGCTAGGAGAAGAACCTCCGCCAACGTTCGCATTTCAGCCTGAAGAAATCGCTACCCGCTTGGATGACGAAATTTTTACGCTAAATTTTTTTCGGAATGGCAGGTTCCACGTGGAACAAATGCCATGTTGGATTACCCACACAACCTCGCAGACGCACGAAATCATTCGGGCAAACCTCAACCGATCGCCGCTCTATGCCGGACGGATTAAGGGGACTGGCCCGCGATATTGCCCATCCATCGAAGACAAAGTCGTGAAATTTCCGGATAGGGCATCCCATCAAATCTTTCTCGAACCAGAAGGACGCCACACAAGCGAGTATTATGTAAACGGAGTCTCGACCAGTTTGCCGTATGAAATACAGCTGGAATTTCTGCGTTCGATCCCAGCCCTTGAACATGCAGAGATCATGCGGCCAGGCTATGCCGTCGAATATGATTATTTCCCGCCAACCCAGCTCCTTCCCACCTTAGAAACCAGATTAATCGGCGGACTTTATTTTGCCGGCCAAGTTAATGGTACATCGGGGTACGAAGAGGCAGCAGCTCAAGGCTTGGTCGCTGGAGCCAATGCTGCTTTGAAAGTTCAAGGCCGCTCGCCGTTTATCTTGGAGAGGAAAGAAGCGTACATCGGTGTCCTGATTGACGATCTGGTCACGAATAGGACTAGTCAGCCAGGCGCGTTGGACTTCTGTTCAGGAGAAAATGGAGCTGCTTAACCAAATTCGCCTGACGGCCATTGAAACAAAGGTTCGAGGCATTCCGATCGCCCAACTGCTTAAGCGGCCAGACTTCAGCGTAATGGATCTGCCTCATGAGATTCTTTCTTCGGCATCGCCTTCGGTTTGGGAGCTGGTTGAGACGGATTTTAAATATGAGGGCTATGCAGCTCGGCAGTCCGAGCAGAACCGACAGCTCGAACGCCGGGGGCAGCAAATCATTCCCGACGGCTTAGATTACAACAAGATCGCGGGTCTTCGTTCTGAGACGAGACAGAAGCTCTCAGCATTGCGGCCGACATCGCTTGGCCAAGCGGCACGTATCAGCGGAATCACTCCGGCGGATATTGCCATTATCTCTATATGGCTAATGAAAAACAACTTACATAATTTACTGCCATATTTGAAAAGTTAGCAGGTCACAACAACGCTCCCCTCCATGTTCACCTTGGCTGCGGTAATGGCTGGAAGTTACCTACTGGGATCGATTCCCTTCGGCTATCTGGCTGGCCAAATCGCAGGAATCGACGTCCGAAAGACCGGTAGCGGTAATATTGGCGCGACCAACGTCGTGCGTGTCCTCGGGAAGAGATATGGCTACCCGGTATTTGTTTTGGACTTCTTAAAGGGCTTAGGTGCAGTCAAACTGTCGATGTTGATCGCGACGCCTGCGCAGCCGGACTGGGCTTCACCTGAGATGTTTCGAATTCTGGCGGCTTTGTGCAGCGTTATCGGCCATTCTTTTCCGCCGTGGCTGAAGTTCAAGGGCGGAAAAGGCGTTGCCACATCTGGGGGGGCACTTTTCGGGTTGGTGCCACAAGCAACCGTGATTGGTCTCGCCATTTGGCTGTTGGTCTTCTGGCTGACCCGCTACGTTTCGCTGGCCTCCGTCTTAACTGCGGTCGCGCTGCCGCTGGTGATCTTTATCATTAACTGGCGCGGCGAAACCGAAACGCGGCCGGTATTTTACGCTTCCCTCTGCATCGCGGCAGTTGTGATTTGGCGGCATCGTTCAAATCTTTCCCGGCTAATCCGCGGCAGGGAACCCCGCTTTACCGGAAAGTGAAGATGGCTGGAACAACAATCATAGGCGCTGGCGGTTGGGGCACGGCATTAGCTTGGTTGTGGGCCAAGGACGGGCGCCGAGTTTGGCTTTGGGGTCATAACGCCGATCGGGTCGTGCGCATGCAAAAGACGCGGGAAAACAGCGACTATCTCCCCGGAGTTAAATTGCCAGAGTCAGTGCACGTTACGTCCGAGTTTGGCGATTGCGCCGGAGCGGATCTGATCGTTTTTGTTGCGCCGTCAACCGTGTTGCGCGAGATCGCGAGCTGCCTGCGAAAAGAGATCGGCAATGCGCGCGCCGTATTCCTGAGTTGCACAAAAGGGATAGAGCACCGCACCGGCATGCGCATGAGCGAAATTCTCCTGGAAATTTTCCCGGAACATACAATTGCCGTCTTATCCGGTCCAAACCTGGCAGCAGAAGTCGCGCAAAACCTACCTACCGCGACTGTGATTGGGTGCGATGACGTTAATTGCGCCGCCAAGCTGCAAGGCATGCTGGGGAGTCCGCGCTTTCGCATTTACACAAGCGAGGACGTGGTTTCGATCGAACTCGGTGGCGCGTTGAAGAACGTTTTCGCTCTTGCGGCCGGAATCAGCGATGGGCTCGGGCTCGGCGACAATTCCAAAGCGGCCCTGATCACGCGGTCGTTAGCCGAGCTCGTGCGGCTGGGAGTTGCGATGGGCGGTGACGCGAACGCGTTTTATGGTCTGAGCGGCGCCGGCGATTTGATTGTGACCTGTTATAGTGAGCACAGCCGCAATCACACTGTTGGCAAAAGGTTGGGGCAAGGCGAACCACTCGCTGAGATTATCGCCTCGATGAAAACGGTTGCCGAAGGGATTTCAACGGCGCGAAGTGCGTGGGGATGCGCACGGCGGCTGAAAATCGTCACGCCCATTATTGATCAAGTATACGCCGTCCTTTACGAGCAGAAAAAACCGACTGTCGCGCTGGAAGAACTGCTCCGACGCGAGCCAAAACCTGAGCAACCTTAGTGAAATACCGTCGCGACTCTCGAGTATCAGGCAACTCGCAACCTACAGACTTCTTCCACGATATTGTTGACAGAATTGTGCGATGACCGCTGGATACAATTCGTGCTCGAGAATTTGAATCCGCGCATGCAGCCTCTCTGGTGTATCGTCGGGCAAGATCGCTACCTCTCGTTGCGCGATAATCTGCCCGTGATCGACTCTTTCATCGACGTAATGCACGGTGCAGCCAGTCACTTTTTCGCCCGCCGCGAGAGCTTGTTTCCAAGCTTCAAGGCCGGTGAATTTTGGCAGAAGTGAGGGATGGATATTGATGATACGCTGCGGGAAGGCCCTGAGCATCGGCGCGCGCAGGACGCGCATGAAACCGGCAAGAACCACAAGACCGACACCGGCCCCGCGCAACATTTTCACAAGCTCCTCTTCTGCTTCCGGCTCGAGGCGCGTGCGAAATTGGCCGGGCGGCAAATACGCATTCGCAACAGAAAACTCTCGCGCGATATCAAGGATCGGCGCATCCAGCACATCCGAAATTACCACACGGGCTTCCGCCGCCAGGTCGCCTGAGCGGATGCGCTCGAGAATCGCCCGGCAGTTGCTTCCCTTTCCTGACCCTAGAATTCCAATTGGCAGCCGTTTCATTTATCCATTCTGCATTTTACCCTTTGAATGGGAGACGAATCCGCAGAGCCACAACTTTCAGCTCCTGGTCTTGCATACTTGGTCGATTAAGCCCGATGTCGAATAGCCTGCCTCAAACCGAATGAGGCGAATTTCCGCGCCGGTTTCCTTCAAAACTGCGCGCTCCTCTTCGTCCAGCGTTTCGGAGCTGTAATCGCCGCCCTTTACATAGATGGCGGGTCTTACCGCAGCAAGAAACCGCGTCGCGCGAATTTGTGGAAAAATTGAGACCAAATCCACACACTGCAAAGCGGCAAGCACCTCCGCCCGGTCGCGCTCGGTTGTGATCGGACGTCCGCTTCCTTTCAACTCGCGGACCGAACGGTCGCCATTCAAACCGACTGCCAGGAAATCGCCGAGCGCGCGTGCAGCTTGCAAATACCGCACATGCCCCACATGCAGTAGATCGAAACAGCCGTTTGTGGCCACCAGCTTTTTCCCAGCAGCACGCAGCTTCTCGCAGCGATCAGAAAGTTCCTCAAGATCGACGATTTTTGGGCTCATGTTTTCCTAGTGAAAAAATTTGGCTCATTATCCGTATTGCACGGCAATTTCGCAGTTGGCCTTTGACCGATTTGCGCGACGTTGTGAAGAATGGCGGAAAGAAAAACAAAGCGCAACACGCGATCATTGAGGGCACGCAAGGGCTTCCAGATTTCCGGGAAACCGATTGTACGTCTTGTCGCAGACGATCGACTGGAAAATGTCGTCGATAGCGCAGGACTACCGCGAGTCTATGGTCCACCAATCGTGTTCGCCATCGCACGCGATTCGCGCACCGTCTTCGTTAGCTGGAATATCGATTGGTTATCGGTGTTTGAAAAAGCGATGCCGGTGGATCGACAAGTTCATCTTCGGGTGTATCGCGCAGACGGTCTCGAAGAAAAAAGTGCGGCTGTCGAGCCGATGGCGGGGATCCATTATGTCACAACATCGGAACCGCATGGATTCTACCATGTTGAGATCGGATATTATCAACCTGCCGATATCTGGCATTCAGTCGCGATGTCGAACGAGGTTGTGATGCCGCCCGACGGCATCGCCGAAACAACAGAGGTGGATCTTGCTACCATTCCGTTCCACGTGAGTTTTCAACAGCTTCTCAATATGTTCGGACCAGCGACTGAGACTGAATTGGCAGCGGTCATATCGCAATTTGAAAAGCGCGCATTGAGCAGTGAGGAGAAGACGCTGAGCGGAGGGGACGAAAAAATTCTTCGCAAGCTACACGGTTCAGTGTCGGTGATGGCAGCGGCGTGGCGCGCTTTTAATGCCATCAATGACGAAAAGCTTGCGAGTCGGACCCGCGCGCTCCTCGGGTTCGGGTCGAGCAGCCCGTTTCGCGGATTTGGCGAGAGCAGCTGGAGTTAAGCGCGACTGTCGAACTACCGCGTCAACTGAATACCTTCGGGCATTTCCGGCGGCGGCGTGTTGATGCGGCTGTGGTGTTTGCCGTAGCTGAAATAAAAGATGAGGCCGATCAGGAGCCAAACGATCAAACGCATCCAGTTCGTCCAGCCCAGACCATAAATCATTGCGCCGCAGGTGATGATTCCAAGCGTCGCGACAACTGGCGCGGCGGGTAATCGAAATCCTCGCTCTAATTCCGGATTTCGCACACGCATGATCCAAACGCCGGCGCAGACCAATATAAACGCGAAGAGTGTTCCAATGCTGGTCATCTCACCGACGATGTCCTCAGGAATGAACGCGGCGAAGGTTCCGGTGAACACAAAGAAGAGCATGTTGGACTTGTACGGCGTTCTAAATTTCAGATGCACATCGGAGAAAATTTTCGGGACCAATCCGTCGCGACTCATGGAATAAAAGACGCGCGATTGACCGAGCAGCATTACGAGAATGACGGATGAGAAGCCGGCGAGGATTGCGACGGTCACCGACTTCGACAGCCATTCGTACCCAATCATGTATTTAGTGATCGCGAACGCGACCGAGGCTTCGCGGCCTGCGGTGCGGAAATCTTGAACACTGGCGACACCGCTGAGCACGTACGAAAACAGCACGTAAAGAATCGTGCAGATCACCAACGAGCCAAGAATGCCGATCGGCATATCGCGTTTCGGGTTGTGCGCCTCCTGCGCAGCGGTACTCACCGCGTCGAAGCCGATATAGGCGAAAAACACAACGCCCGCCGCACCAAGGATACCGAGAACTCCTCCATACGCGTGCGTAATACCTTGCGGCGTGACATAAGTCGTCGCCGGCGGAATGAGCGGAGTGTGGTTCGCCGGATTTATAAAGTGCCACCCGATACCGATCACCAGCAAGACGATGCTGACTTTCAGAATGACGATGAACCCGTTGACGAATGCCGATTGTTTCGTGCCGCGAATCAGCAGCAGCGTCAGCAATAATAGGATGAATATGGCCGGCAGGTTCATGATTCCGTGAGTGCCGTTGGTAACGTCGTGCTCAAACGGCGAGTGTGCCCATTGGTACGGTATGCGTAAACCGAACCAATCGAGCACGCGATTGGCATACGCGCTCCAAGCGATTGCCACTGTCGCCGCGCCGACCGCGTATTCGAGGATCAAGTCCCAGCCAATGATCCACGCGGTAAATTCGCCCATCGTTGCGTACGAATATGTGTAGGCGCTGCCTGCGACCGGAATCATCGAGGCGAACTCGGCGTAGCACAGTCCGGCAAATCCGCAGCCGATTCCCGCGACAACGAACGCGAGTACGACTGACGGACCTGCCCGATCGGCGATTGCCGCCGCAGTGCGTACAAACAGACCGGCGCCAATGATTGCACCAATGCCGAGCGCCACCAGATTCCATGGCCCAAGCGAACGTTTCAAGCTGTGTTCGCCAACTTCGTGCGCTTCAGCCATCAGACGACTGAGCGGTTTTCTCGCGAATAGATTTGCCATGCGTGGCTCTCCTGTTTTTACGTGCTGAGTTTCTTACATCGAATCAATCCGAGCACCGCTCGTCTCAGGGGCAGGCTGCGGTTTCGTGCCGAGAACTTTCCACAGAAAATAGACGGGGACGCCCGTTAATACGATGATCAGACCCGGCCAGGTGGTGGCCGTCTGATACACGAAGAGCACCACGAGAATCACGGTCGCGCCGACCACGTACAGAGCGGGCACGATTGGATAGCCGAATGCTCGGTAGGGTCGTTCCGCGTCTGGCCGTTTTCGACGCAGCAAGAAGATGCCGATGATCGTGAGGATGTAAAAGATGAGCGCGGCCGAAATTACGTAGTCGAGCAGATTACCGTAAAGATTGCCGTAGCCCGCGACGGCGCCCGTGGCATTAATCTTAACTGTTCGCGGCAGGACGAGCGCGCCGGCCCAGATGCCCTGAATTACCAAAGCCCAGGCCGGCACGTGGAACTTGTTCAGCTCGCCGACTGATCGAAAGAACAAGCCGTCGCGTGCCATGGCATAATACGCACGCGCGCCCGCAAGAATAAGCCCGTTATTGCATCCAAACGTGGAGATCATGATCGCCACAGCCATTATCGCCGCGCCCGCGCCTGGGAAAATTACGTTTGCCGTTTCAGAAGCCACACGATCGCTGGGCGCGTTTTGAATCGCGCTGAAAGGCAGCACGGCGAGATATGCGATATTTGCGAGCACGTAAAGCCCGATCACCAGAAACGTGCCAAACGCGAGTGACAGCGGCACGTTTCGTCGCGGATTGATCACTTCGCCGGCCGTGAACGTAATGTTGTTCCAGGCATCCGCCGAGAAGAGCGAATTCGTCTGCGCCACGCAGATGCCGACGAAGAGGCCGAACGCAGTCGCAGCGGTCAGCCCCGCGCCGACATCCTGCAAATTTCCGCGCAGCGTCCAGAAGTGCTGAAAGTTTTCTGCCCCTGCGCCCGATCTCAATCCGACAACAATCCCGAGCACGATGAGAGCGATCAGGGCGCCAGTTTTCGCTGTGGTGAAGACATTTTGGATGAGTTTGCCAACTTCCAGCCCGCGCGTGTTCGTGAATGTCAGAAAACCAATCAGCGCTAATCCGACGAACTGCGCCGTGGACAGTGACAGCGCGTATCCACCAAAACGAATCGGGGCGATAATGTAATTACTTTCCGAAACCCAGGGAAGGAGCACGCCTGTATAACGGGCAAATCCAACCGCGACCGCCGCGATCGTGCCAGTCTGAATGACAAGAAAAAGCGTCCAGCCGTAAAGAAATCCCCAAAGCGGCGAAAAAGCTTCGCGAAGATAGACGTACTGTCCGCCTGCTTTTGGCATCATCGCCGCCAATTCCCCGTACGACAGCGCGGCCGTCAGCGTGAGCAATCCAGTGACGATCCAAACGACGAGCAACCAACCCGGCGAACCGACCTGTCGAGCGATAATCGACGAAACGATGAAGATTCCCGAGCCGATCATCGAACCGGCAACGAGCATGGTTGAGTCGAGCAAGCCGAGTCCCCTAACGAATTTCTGCTCGGCTACAGGTGTTTCCGTTATTGCGCTTGTCATGTTGAACCGCCTGGATTTGGCGGAGAGTTAATCATCACTCGACTGTGTTGTGCAATGCCAAAAAACTGCGGCTCTCAGGTTTTGCTAAAAGCCGAGCAATTTTGAAACGCAAAAATGTTTACGCGTAAAAAAGAACTGTGCTAATCTCCCGCCCCGTGCCGATCTCAAATCACCTGTCCTTCGTGCGGAAGTTTCTAGCGATTTTCTGCGCTGCGTTGGCACTGATTGTCGAATTGGCTGCCGCACCGCGGGGCGCTTACGCGCGCGCAACCGCGCAGTTTGAAGCGTTGCCGCTGGTGCGCTCGCGGCAAAATCATTTAATGGTGCGCGCCTTCATCAATGGTAAGCCGGCCTGGCTTACGGTTGATAGCGGCGCGCCGGTAAGCGCAATCGCTTTGAATCGTCGCGAGTATTTTCGGCTGAAACCAACTACGGCCGAATCGAAGTTGCCGGCACGCGTTCAGATTAACGGAGCGTTCAATAGCGTAGCGATCGCACGTGAGCTGCGGATCGGAGCGCTGACTCTGATCGATGAACCGGTGGTTACCGTGGATTTTGGTTACTCTGTACGCGCGGCGCGACGCGTTCACGAACAGGAAATCGACGGGATCATCGGAGCGGACATTCTTTTCCCAACGCAGGCAGTGCTGGATTGCGAACGGCAGTTACTCATTTTAAAGACCGATCCGGAAGTCATGGGACGCGTACCCGGGTTCGACCGGCGCGGATTGCGAGCTGTGCCAATCCAAGTCAGCGATGATTATAATTTGTATGTTAATGGTTCTGTTAATGGAAAACCCGCCAGGCTCATGGTCGATACCGGCTCGTTCGCCACGCTACTGCACCGATCTTTCGTCCGGCGAATGCGAATTGCGACTCGGGAGACGCAGTTTAGTTCGTCGGCTGTGAATCTGAAGGAGCGTGGCGTGCGCGTGGCGCGTATTCGTAAACTGTCGGTAGGCTCGGTCGATATCTTCGGTAAGGAAGTGGGCGTCATTGACCTGGAAGGACTAATTCATGACGGGTTATTGGAAGGTTCTCCACCCGTCGCCGGTCTACTCGGCGCGGAAACGCTGAGAAGGCATCACGGCATCATCGACTTCGGCACGCGCACGCTTTACTTAAGATAGCGACCGACCGCGCAATCGGTCTTTTGTCATTTCGAATGAAGTCGCCTGCCGCGCCTGTCCACTCGCGAAGACTTTCGGAGTAGCTTTAGCGTTAGGCGGGGAAATCTCTAATTTTTCTGCTCGTGAACAAAATCACACAAGCATTCGTTTTGGGCGCTGGGCTCGGCACACGGTTACGGCCGTTAACCGACGACTTGCCAAAGCCGCTCATACCGATTTTTCAAAAGCCGCTCATCACTTTTGCGCTCGATCACTTGTTAGGCGTCGGAGTGGACAAGTTCGTCATTAACACGCATAGGCGCCCGGAATTATTTCAAAGCTTTTTTAACCGGAGCGGCTATGCCGGCCATTCGGTGACGCTTGTTCACGAACCGGAGCTGCTGGAGACCGGCGGTGGCATTAAGAATGCAGAACGCTACCTCGGTAGCAATTCATTCATCACTTACAGCGGCGACATCTTGACCGACGCCAATCTGCAACCTTTGATCGACGAACATTTCCGTCGCCGGAACGACGTAACGCTCGCATTGCGTGACACCGGTTTGGCTTCGGACGTGGCTTTGCGCGATCACCGCGTTGTGGATGTCGCGAGTCGCTACGGGATCGCCGGAAATTTCGATTTCGCCAACATCGCTGTTTGGAATTCAGCGATTTTCGAGCGAGTCCCGCGACAGAAAAAGATTTCATTTATTCCGATTCTCGCGGATTGGATAGGCAAGGGTGGCAAGATCGGCGGCTTGGTGATGAACGACGGAAAATGGTTCAATGTTAGTTCGCGCACTCAATATCTCGACGTGCACCGCACGATTTTGCGAGAAGATTGGAGACCGCATTACGTGAAGACCCGCGTTTGGCCTGAGCGCGTATCCCAATCAGCCATTGTTGATGCGAGCGCGGAGCTGCGCGGCTGCTCAGTTGTCGGAGAACATTGCCGGGTTGGTGCAGAAGGCATCCTCGAAGACACAATTTTGTGGCCGGGTGCAGAAATTACTTCCAAAAGTCAGCTTTACAGTTGTATTGTCCGCTCCCGAAAAAAGGTCAGCGGCATCCATCGCAACATCGACATCTAGATCTAACTATGAGAACCGCGCTGCTTCTTCGACAAACGCGAATGCATTTTCCGCGTCTGGATGTCGATCAGATAAAAATCAGGCCGATCGAAAAAGGAGGTTCGGACCGGAAGTTTTATCGAATCCATTGCGGTGCAGATCCGGCAGCTGCCGGACTGATCCTGGTTAAGTACAATCTGGAGCGCGAAGAAAACCGGCATTACGTCCAGATCGCACAATTTTTCAGGAAGCACGGCATTCGCGTGCCGGAGATTTATTTTCATGATCCAGCCGAGGGGCTGATCTGGATCGAAGACTTGGGGGAGCGCGATCTTTACAGTTATCGGCACGAGAGTTGGCTGGTTCGCCGCGCGTTCTACGAATCAGCGCTCGACGAAATTGTTAAGCTCCACAGTCTGCCAGAGTCGGTCTGCGTGGAAATGAAGGAGCATTTGCCGGCGGAGTTTAACGCCGCCCTTTACCGGTGGGAACAGAAATACTTTTTCCAGAATTGTCTTGGCCGCTGTTTCAAGGTCAGCGAGTCAAAACGCAAGGAGCTGGCCGCGCTTCCGGCTCTGCGCGAAGTAGCAAAACACCTTGCGAGTTTGCCAAGAGTTTTGGTGCACCGTGATTTTCAATCGCAAAACATTATCATCCAGAACGGGCAGGCTCATCTGATTGATTTTCAGGGAATGCGACCCGGTCTTCCCCATTACGATCTCGCGTCGTTGCTCTACGATCCGTATGTCGATCTTACAGAAGCGGAACGCGCAGAGTTGATCGCATATTATCGCGGCCGGCAGCTCGAAAATGGAATCACGGTTGACGGCGACTTCGATTTGAAGTTGCGCCTTTGCGCCATGCAACGCCTCATGCAGGCGCTCGGGGCTTATGGCTTTCTCGGTCTGGTGAAAGGCCACAAACATTTTCTGGAACACATTCCTAATGCCCTGCGCTCGTTGCGTGCGGCTGCGGCAAACATCGACAATCTCCAGCCGCTTGCATCTTTTCTCGCGGGCGTCTGATCCGAGAAGACGCTTAGCTTACCAAAATCAATCTTAAGCACGCCGAGCCGCAGGCACGGTGCTGCCTGCCACGGCAAAGCGGTAGCGAAGGCGGGTGGGCCGGCCAATTTCTTCGAACGAGTTCGACGCTCTACAGGATACAGGAGCGTGGCTCCAACCCCGCCGCTAGCACCTCAACCAAAAAGGCGTGATTCTTGGCGCGTCTATCCGCACGATCCACAAGCACGTCGAACGCATCCTCAACAAACTCAGTGTTGAGAATCGGACCGCGGCTGCGGCGATCGCCTTCGCGGTGTTGAATCAGTTGGACCTACTTCATGTAGAAGCGACTGCGAAGAAAGAAAAATTTTCGCAGCGGCACGCGCCTTGAAATCTGATCGACGGCCAGTTCATGGTGCTGCTACGCGAAAGGCGATTGAAGTTAATCGTCACTACCTCTGAGAAATGGATTTGTTCTCCGCTCGGTTCCAATTTTTGTACGTGGGCCGTGGCCGGGAAGCACTGTGATGTCGTTCCCGAGCGGAAATAATTTGTTTCTGATCCCGGTAATCAGCAGATCGATATCTCCGCCGGGCAAATCACCGCGGCCGACGCTTCCGGCAAAAAGAACATCGCCGCCGATGAGCAATTTGTCTTTGCGCGAAAAGAAACAAAGACTCCCGGGGCAATGGCCGGGAATTTCCAAAACTTCAAAATCGGCGCCGAGAAAATTTCGGTTTGGCGTTTCTTCGATGAGAAAGTCCGGCTCAGCTGGTTCGATCTCGAGTTGGAACCCGAAACTACGAAAAAATTCGCGATCGGAAATCATGGGTGCGGTGAGCGGGTGACAACCGATTGGACAACCAAACTGGCGCTTGATCCTGGCAACATCCTGGACGTGATCGATATGCCCGTGTGTGAGGAGCAAAAGTTTGAGATTGATCTCAAGCGAACACACCCATTCGCAAGCGCCCTCAGGCGCGTCGAAGAGAATCCAGCCCTCCGGCGCCTGAAGCAGATAGCAATTCGTTTCAAAAATGCCGCCGCAAAAGCTCTCGTAATTCATTTGTGATTGACTGTATCCAAGTGTGACTACGGCTGAAGGAGAGAGTTTTTACGAATTAATTGAATGTTCCCTCTTCTCGAATGTCTGATTCCTACTCACATGGCCACGTTGTTTGATCATCTTGCGTTTGATCGGGAAATCTGCCAAGGTGGGAAACCGCTTAATTACCGATGAAATCACATTTACAGCGATGCCTGGCGTTGTGCGCCATCGTTTTAGCAGCCGCGACTGCCGTCCCGCCGGCAATGGCGAGCTCGAAGGAAACGGTCGCCATGTCGGTCGGCCGACTCTTGGAAGAAGGCCATTACACCCGTCAAAAGCTCAACGAGGAAGTTTCAAACAAATTCATGCAGACGTACCTCGAGCTGCTCGATTTTAGCCACCTGTTTTTCACTCAAAAAGATGTCGATGAGCTAAGCGCCAAATATGGCAGCTCGATAGCGGGGGACGTTCTCCTTGACACGCTGAAACCGGCTTACGAGGTTTACGCTCTATATACGAAACGCGTTGACGACCGGGTAGCCAAGGTAAAAGAGCTGTTGAAGCAGCCGATCGATTTCAAGAGCAATGCGACGGTCGAACTAAGCCGTCAAAAATCGCCCTGGCCAAAAGATGAAGCGGAAGCCGACCAACTCTGGCGCGGTCGTATCGCAAACGAGCTATTGCAGGAGCATCTAAGCGAACATCCGATTGAGCCGGCGCCGCAACTGGTTGCTCGCCGGTACGATCGTCTCGCCCGCAATGTCCACGAACAAGACAAGGACGAGCAAATCAAACTCTTTCTCGATGCGCTCGCTCAGGCGTACGACCCGCATTCCGAATATCTGAGCAAAGCCGACATGAAGAATTTCAGCATCAACATGGGCCTCTCGCTCGTAGGCATCGGTGCCATGCTCCGGTCGGAGGATGGCTATGCGAAAATTGAGAGCCTGGTGCCCGGCGGACCCGCGCAAGTAGACGGGAGACTCAAAGTGGGCGATCGGATTTCCGCGGTGGCGCAGGGTCCGGCTGAGTTTGTCGATGTTCGGGAGATGCGGCTCGACAAAGTTGTCGAGATGATCCGTGGTAAGAAGGGGACGCGTGTCCGGTTGCTCGTCATTCCCTCGGATGCCACGGATCCGTCGCGCCGGAAAAATGTCGAGCTCGTGCGGGATGAAATTAAGCTGAAAGATCAGGAAGCCCGTGCCGATATCATTATCAAGAAAGACGAGAACGGCGATCCGATAAAACTCGGATGGCTTACGCTGCCTTCGTTTTATGCCGACATGGACAAACACCAGAAAAGCACCACGCGCGACGTGCTGGCATTGCTCAAACGGCTGAAGAAAGAAAACATCGCCGGACTCATTGTGGATCTGCGGAAAAACGGCGGCGGCTCGCTGGAAGAGGCGCTCTCGCTCACCGGCTTGTTTTTGAAGTCTGGTCCGATCGTTCAGACGAAAGATTACAATGGTTACATTAGAATTTCGTCTGATCCCGACAGTGGCATCGCTTATACTGGCCCGCTGGTGGTTTTGACCAGTCGGCAAAGCGCGTCCGCCAGCGAAATTTTCGCAGCTGCGCTACAGGATTATGGCCGGGCGGTGATCGTCGGTGACAAGAATACATTTGGCAAAGGTACCGTGCAGACAATCCTCCCGATTGGCAGGTTCGCTTCACTGCTGGGCAGCCATAACGATGAAGACGGGGCGTTGAAGTTGACGATCCAAAAATTTTACCGAGTCGCGGGCGGCTCCACGCAGCTTCATGGCGTGGCTTCCGACATTGTCCTGCCGAGCTTGAGTGATCTTCCGGAGTTCGGCGAGAGCGCGCTAAAGAACGCCCTGCCATATGACGAAGTGGCCAAGGCCAAGTACACGAAATGGTCCGATAGCCATTCTCTGTTTGTTGACCAACTCCGGCGGCGCTCGGAAGAGCGCATCAAGAACGAGCCCGAATTCCACTACGTGATGGAGGACATGGATCGTCTGCGTCATAAGATCGATGATAATCGAATTTCGCTGAACGAAGATTTGCGAAAAAAGGAGCTTCAGGACGACAAACTGCGCAAGGAAACGCGTTCGAAAGAGCGCCTGGCGCGGAACCAGGAGGAGCCGCAGATTTATCGGGTGACACTCGACACGGTTGATAAGCCAAATCTCCAATTGGTGATGTATCCCGGGAAATTGGCCGAGGCGAAGAAGAATGGTGTTTCCCCGAAAGTCAATCCTGAAGCCGCTTCCGATGCAGATTCGGATCTGATCGCCGGGGCTGACACCCAAGGGGACACCAAAGAACCAGTCATTGACTCCGAACGCGACGAGACACTTAATATTCTCACTGATCTTGTCGCTCTTTCGCGTGGGCCGAAGACGGCCAGCGCGAATCACTGAAGCGAAGAAATTTGTAGCCACCGGCCTGTGGCCGGTTGACTTTTTACAGCAGAGACGGCCCACGGGGGCCGTGGCTACAAGCGGCTGTGGGTCGAGTGAATTGTGCTAATGAGGAAGCGCGGCCGCCTCTGCTCCCCAGACATTTACACCGCGATTGGCGCTTTGATTGAGGGATGAGGGTCGTAACCGATGAGTTCGAAATCTTCGAACTGAAAGTCGTAGATGCTTTTGATGGCCGGGTTCAGTTTCATTTTGGGCAACGATCGGTAATCGCGCGAAAGCTGCTCGCGCGCCTGCTCAAGATGATTGTTGTAGAGATGCAGGTCGCCAAATGTATGGACGAAATCGCCCGGCATGAGATCAACAACTTGGGCCACCATCATGGTGAGCAGCGAGTACGAGGCGATGTTGAACGGCACGCCTAGAAACAGATCGGCGCTGCGTTGGTAAAGCTGGCAACTCAATTCGCCATCCTGCACGTAAAACTGGAAGAGCACATGACACGGTGGTAGCGCCATCTTTTCGATTTCCGCGGGGTTCCATGCGCTCACTATCAGCCGCCGGCTCTGTGGATTTGATTGGATTTGCGCAATGAGGTTGTCGATTTGATCCACTCGCGCCCCCTTTTCCCCCTGCCAATCCCGCCACTGCGCACCGTAGACGCGGCCGAGATCGCCCTTTTCGTTGGCCCACTCGTCCCAGATCGTCACCCCGTGCTCATTGAGGTAACGAATGTTGGTATCCCCGCGCAAAAACCAAAGCAGCTCATAAATGATGGATTTGATGTGGAGCTTTTTCGTTGTGAGCAGCGGGAAGCCCGGCCCGTCAGTGCGCAAATCAAACCGAGTCTGCGCCCCGAAAACTGATAATGTTCCTGTGCCGGTGCGATCTGTGCGCGTCCGGCCTTTCTCAAGCACTAGCCGGAGCAGATCGTGATATTGCCGCATCTGAGAATTTTATAGTGGCGTGTGCATTCGCGAAACAGAATTTCTTTCTATCAACATTTTGTGATTGCGAGCCGCGCAATGCTCGGAAGGTTTAGAATACTTCACAAATTCAGTCTTACCTTTCAAAGGAGCTTGCAATGAACCTGAGTCTTACACGGAGAATGAAGATAGCATTGGCTACGCTGCTCGCCTCAACTCTGATGGCAGCGTGTGGTCTGCGTTCGACGAATTCTTCCACCGAAACTCTTACTGTCTATCAAGACGCACCGAAGATGAAGCTACTTGACCTCGGCGAGCCGGGGAACAGCCCGGGCGATATCTATCATTTTTTTGCTCCGCTACACTCCAGTCCCGGCGGTCCGGTGATTGGTGAGGTATTTGGCTCAAAGACGTTGGTCAAGCTCGCAACTGACGCCAACCCCGACATGGAGAAGCGCGCAACCCTTCTGTTTTTCACGTTTGCCGATCGTCAGGATCAAATTATCGCTTTGGGCGTTCACGATTATTCGCCGACTGCGGCTGAACTTAATGCGGGAAAGTCTGTCGCCCGCGCGATACTGGGCGGCACAGGCAGGTACATGGGCGCGCGTGGCCAATTGATCAGTACGCGGAATGCAGATGGCTCATATACGCAGGTGTTCACGCTGCTTAAGTGACAGGCTCCCGTGCTGGTGCTGGATGCTCCGCAATGAAGCGTGCCGGATTGGCACCAGCTGCGGTTATGACCAGCGTTAGATCGAGATGAATTGGCTCAGTTCGAGCCGCGTTGCACTAAGCTCTGATTAGCGCTAGGTTCTACCAAACAAGGGGTTAGCGTGCAGCACGCGCGGCTGGCCCATTGCTTGCTGATGATTGTCTCGGGTTAAAGTCTCGCCATGAGCGATCTGCTCGTCGGGAGGTTTACCCAGAAAGGATTTTCAATTTATGGCTAAAGTTTTAGGTATCGATTTGGGAACCACTAACTCTTGCATGGCCGTGATGGAGGGTGGCGACCCGGTGGTTTTGGAAAATTCGGAAGGTGCTCGTACGACGCCTTCTGTGGTTGCATTTACGAAAAGCGGTGAGCGACTGGTTGGCCAGGCTGCAAAACGTCAGGCTGTCACCAATCCGGCGAATACCGTTTTCTCAATCAAGCGATTCATGGGCCGCAAGTTCGACGAAGTCCATGAGGAAGAGCACCGTGTCCCGTATAAAATCGTCAAAGCGGCGAACGGCGACGCGCATGTGCAAGTGGAAGTGAACGGCCAGCGCAAGACGTTTTCGCCGCCGGAAATTTCGGCGATGATTTTGTCTAAGATGAAAGCCGACGCCGAGGCCAAGCTCGGCGAAAAAATCACGCAGGCGGTCATCACTGTTCCGGCGTATTTCAACGACTCACAACGAAACGCGACAAAAGACGCAGGCAAGATCGCCGGTCTCGAAGTTCTGCGCATCATCAATGAACCAACCGCGGCGTCACTCGCCTACGGTCTCGACAAAAAGAAGGACGAGGAGATCGCTGTTTATGATTTGGGCGGTGGCACGTTCGACATTTCGGTCCTTGAAATCGGCGATGGCGTTTTCGAAGTGAAAGCGACCAACGGCGATACGCACCTCGGCGGCGATGACTGGGATGCGCGAATCATGGATTGGATCGTCAATGAATTTAGGAAAGACACCGGCATCGATTTGACGAAGCAGCCGGATGCGATCCAGCGCATTAAGGAAGAAGCCGAGAAAGCAAAAATCGCGCTTTCATCTACGCAGGAATACGAAATCAACCTGCCATTCATCACAGCGGACGCGAGCGGACCGAAGCACATTCAGAAAAAACTGACGCGCTCGAAGTTGGAGCAGCTCTGCGATGATTTGTTTCAGCGGACCATCCCACCGGTAAAGGCATGTCTGAAGGACGCGAACCTTAGTGAAAGGGACATCAACGAACTGGTGCTCGTCGGCGGCATGACTCGCATGCCGAAAGTGATTGAGATCGCGCGCAACCTCATCGGCAAAGAGCCTCACAAGGGCGTGAACCCGGATGAAGTCGTTGCGATTGGCGCAGGCATTCAGGGCGGTGTGCTCAAGGGCGAGGTCAAAGACGTGCTGCTCCTCGATGTAACTCCGCTCACGCTCGCGATTGAAACCGCGGGTGGCGTGGCAACGCCGATGATTCCGCGTAACACCACGATCCCGACCCGGAAGTCGCAGATCTTTTCAACCTACAGCGACAATCAGCCAGGCGTGGAGATCAAGGTGTTGCAAGGGGAACGGCCGCTTTCGCGCGACAATAAACAGCTCGGCACGTTTCATCTCGATGGAATTCCACCGGCCCCGCGCGGCGTTCCGCAGATCGAGGTGACCTTCGATATCGACGCGAACGGCATTTTGCACGTCTCGGCGAAAGATCTCGGCACCGGAAAGGAACAAAAGATTTCCATCACCGGCAGCTCCGGACTTTCCAAGGAAGAGGTAGAGAAGATGCAACGGGAAGCCGAAGCACATGCCGAGGAAGACAAAAAGGCGAAGGAAGCCATTGAGATCAAGAACAACGCCGACATGCTCGCGTATCAATGCGAGAAGCAGTTGAAAGAACTCGGCGACAAGATTTCCGGCGACAAAAAGAAACAAGTGGAAGACGCCATTGCCGCGGTGCGCGACGCGATTAATCGCAACGATACTGACGCGATGAAGCGGACCTACGATGAATTGCAGAACAAATTCCAGGAAGTGAGCGCTGAGCTTTACAAGCAGGCGTCAGCTGGCCCAGGCCCCGCCCAGGGTGGGGGTCCGCAACCCGGACCTGAAGCTGGTGCGCGACCGGGCCCTGAACAAGGAGCGGGCAAACGCGGCGGCGAAGGCGACGTCGTCGATGCAGAATTCGAAGTCGTGGACGAAGACAAGAAGAAGTAGCGAAAACAATCTGCCGACGATTGTCGCAAGATCGACAGCCGCCGGCACAACCAAAAAACAAAGGAGTAAAAAAAACAACCTATGGCAACAGTTAACGTAAAACCGCTTGGAGATCGGGTGCTGGTGCAGCCGATTGAAGAGCAGGAAGTGAAAAAAGGCGGGATCATTATTCCCGATACCGCAAAGGAAAAACCGCAGGAAGGCAAAGTCGTCGCTCTTGGCACCGGTAAAATCGACGACAACGGCAAGAAAGTCGATTTCACCGTGAAGAAAGGTGACAAGGTGCTGATCTCAAAGTACGGCGGCACCGAAATTAAGATCGACAACGAAACCTACCTGATCATGCGCGAGGACGACATCCTCGGCATCATCGGTTAACTCTCAACTAACAACTAAGGACTAACCTATGGCAGCTAAACAATTACAATTCGATGAAAATGCGCGGCACGCGTTGCTGCGCGGCGTCGAGAAACTGGCGAAGGCCGTTAAGGCCACGCTCGGACCGAGCGGTCGCAACGTGATTCTCGATAAGAAATTCGGTAGCCCGACGATCACCAAGGACGGTGTGACGGTCGCAAAAGAGATCGAGCTGGAAGATCCGTATGAAAATATGGGTGCACAACTCGTGCGCGAAGTCGCGTCGAAAACTTCGGACATCGCGGGCGACGGCACTACCACGGCGACAGTGCTGGCGGAGTCAATCTACAAAGAAGGACTGCGCAACGTCACAGCGGGAGCGAACCCGACCTCATTGCAGCGCGGCATCATGAAAGCCGTCGAGGCGATCGTCGAGGAGCTGAAGAAAATCTCCAAGAAAGTCGGTGACCGCACCGAGATCGCGCAGGTCGCGACCGTTTCGGCTAACTGGGACAAGACGATCGGCGAAATCATCGCCGACGCCATGGACAAGGTTGGCAAGGACGGCACGATCACGGTCGAGGAAGCGAAATCGATCGAGACCACACTCGAAGTCGTCGAGGGCATGCAGTTCGACAAAGGTTATCTGTCGCCCTACTTCGTCACGAACGCGGAGGCGATGGAGGCCGTGCTCGAAAATCCTTACATCCTCATTTACGAAAAGAAAATCTCGAGCTTGAAGGACATGCTTCCATTGCTCGAGAAAGTCGCGAAAGCCGGTCGGCCGCTCCTCATCATTTCTGAGGACGTGGAAGGCGAGGCGCTCGCCACTTTGGTCGTGAACAAATTGCGCGGCACACTACAAGTGTGCGCGGTGAAAGCGCCCGGCTTCGGCGATCGTCGCAAGGCGATGCTGGAAGACATCGCGGTGCTCACCGGTGGACGTCTGATCAGCGAAGACCTCGGGATCAAGCTTGAGAACATCAAGCTTGAAGACCTCGGCCGCACCAAGCGCGCCACCATCGACAAGGAGAACACCACCATCGTCGAAGGCGAAGGCAAGCAGGTCGATATTAAAGGCCGCATTGCGCAAATCCGTCGTCAGATTGAGGA
>QHOV01000015.1 GCA_003218885.1 Verrucomicrobiota bacterium
AGGCGGCACATTCACGAGGGTTCTTGTCATCAATCTGACTTTGCGGGTTCCTCGACAATCTGTACAACGAAACTTTTCTTCCCGGCTGCAGCGGGGCTCATTCCTGTAGCCGGCGGCGGTGACGCCGGACCTCCGCCAATCGACGCAATTGATGCGCGAAATTCCGACTCCCGATTCGCGGGTAGATCGACAAGGATGCTGATCCGGCCTCGATCTGGAAGCCCCTTCGTAGCGGAATCGCCGAATCGGGAAGCGATGGTAACCACTTGATCTGCGACAGCGTCCAGTTTCCCGGTTGCAGCTGGAATTATGATTTCGCTTACCCCTAAGGCGTTCGGAGCAGGCGTGAGCGTCGCAGCAGCGTGCTCGATAGATTTTGCGATCTGCTCCCGCATTTGCGTCTCAAGCAGCGCCCGGTTCGGATTCTTGGTTTCGTGTCTCGCGATTAACCAGAGACCGAATCCCACATTGACACCCATGAGAATAATGAAAGCTGCGCCTACGCGAAGCGCCATCTTGCGACCTTGCTCAGTTACATCCGGCTCAGGTGGCAAGAGAACTTCCCGAGAGTTACCGCGCATTCCTGCGTGAATCTGCCGCGCAACGGCCAGCTCGCGCTGTAATTGCTTGTCCGAGATCAGTTGCTCTTCCAAAGCAGCGCGCTCGCCCGGGGATAATCTGCCCTCGAGATAATCAAAAAGCTTGTCGGGATTCATTGTTCCAGGAACTTGGAAAGCGTCACGCGAGAGGTCATTGCACGCAATGCCTAAGTAGGAGCCCGTGTCGGGCTGCGGCATTTGCCCTTTGCTCTAGAGCAGAGGGGCAATAGAGTCGTTCTGTGGCTGAGGACGATCAGTCAAAGGCGCAGCGCCAGGGTCGGATTTGGCGTCGTGTGATGGTCGGCTTCGGTGTCGCTGTCGTGCTCCTGATAATTTTCCATCGGCCACTTTTGCTCGCAATCGGTCGGCAGATCGCGCTTCGGTACGCCAGCAGGGAAAACCTAAAGATCGATTTCCGTCTCGAAGGCAACCCCTTTACCCGCCTCACGGCGCGAAACTTTCATGCGTTCGCGACCGGACCGTCGGCGATTGAATCGATCGACATCGACCAACTGCATGTTGATTACAATCTATTTGGTTTTGCGCGGCACGGTGTGTCCCGGTTGTTTGATAATGTCGAAGCGCGCTCGGCACGCATTGTGTTGAATCCGTCCAAGGCGCCGCTCAGAACGCGTCCTCCCAAGGCGCGATTGCAGTTGCCGAAATTTTTCCCGGAGCGACTCCGCCTGACCGATACGACGTTGGTCGTCAGAAATCAGCCAGAGGATTTTGTCGCGGAAGGCATTGATCTTGATTTAAATCCGCGCGCTCCGGGCGAGGTGCGGATCGAAAAACTACAGCTTCCGGCTGGCGACAGTTGGTCGAGGATTTCCGGGCAAACTTCTTACGCGGACAAGAACTTGATCTTGCGTGATCTGCTTCTGAGCGATCAGGAGCAAATCCGTCAGTTGAACGTCGATGCGTCGCATATCGACGCCAAAGCGCTGGCGATCAATCTCACTTGCATAATCGGCGGCGGCCAATTATCGGCCTCGGCTGCGTTAACGGAAACGCAGTCTTCGCTGGATACGAAGACACATGTCGACGCCGAGAAAATTACGACGGAATCGCTGAACAAGTTCCTTCTTCTTCCAGAAAATTATCTTTCCGGCGAAATCGAGCATCTCGCGCTCACTGGCGCGGGCATGATTGATCGGCCGCGCACGTGGAGCGGCACGATGTCGTTACAGATGAGCGATGTGCATCGGCCCGAAATGGATTTCGGTCGCGTAGCCGTAGAGATCTCAGCTGAGCAGGGCAGGGGGTTTCTGCGATCAGCCGACATCGTTCAGGACCAGAACCAGTTTCATCTTCGCGGGTCAATCGAGTTGCCTTCTACAATCGAAGAGTTCGGCCGGTCACCGACGAGTCTGGAAATTTCCGGCACGGCTCCTGACTTGGAACGACTAACAGCGGGAACCCCTGCGGGGTTGACCGGCTCGGCGCAGTTCAACGGCAAGATCGACATTGTCAATGCAACCATACAGGCAGCCCTCGGCGTCACCGCAAACGCGGTCGGCTTTCAAGATGGCATCGTTGACAAGCTGAATTGTACGCTTCGCGCGTCCAAGCGCGTTGCGCGCGGCGATACTAAAAGACCGTGGTTCGCCGATCTGCGGACAGCGATGGAGTTCAACTTAACCGGAATACGTTATCGCGATTACATCGTTGATTCGGTCGAAGGATCGCTCAACTCAAGCGATGACATTCTCGGACTCGATCGGTTTAATCTGCGTCGAAAGCAAAATGAACTGAATGCTCGCGGCCGTTATCAGCTTCCTGCGGAGGTTGGCAAATTTTCTTCGCAGCCCGCAGACGTGGACGTCGCTCTGAATGCGCCTGAGGCGGGTGACTTCTGGGTTGCTGATTCTCCAAACAGATTCAGCGGGCCATTGCAGTCGGGCGCGCAGATTCAATGGAAACAAGAGACGGCCAACGGACAAATGTGGGTCTCCGGATCAACTCTCAGGATGCGAGACTTGGTTTTTCGGCAACTAAGCACTCAGTGTTCGATTTCGAACAACGTGATCTATCTGAACGATTGCAGCGCGACTTTGAACGATACCGATTTCCTTACCGCGACTGGGACGCTGAATCTGCGGCGACCTTATCATTATAGCGGGAAAGTTTCCGCAGGCGTGGCGAACTTATCGACCCTTCAGCCGCTGCTTCGCGCTTCAGGCAATCAGAACGAACTGGCAGGCTCAGTCAAACTGGACTGGGAAGGAAGCGGCAACGCGGAAACGTTTAAAAATTCAGGGAAACTGAACTTCGTCTTGCAAAGAGGGCGCTATGGGAATCTGCAATCGTTGCAGGCGAACCTCGATGCCTCCTATTCGCCCGAGGGTCTTGATATGCCGATCATGTTTTTCGCCACCAGCAACATGGATTTCCATGCCATCGCTCAGGCGAAAGGTGACACGCTTGAGATAGACAAGATTCAGCTTGATCAGGGTCAGGCGAGGTTTGCATCCGGGTATATCTCCATTCCGTTTACGTGGAGGAATCTCGGGACCAAGGCCGCGGTCGTCCCGTCGTCGGGCAAAGTGTCTGCGACGTTTCAATCTGAGAACCTTGATCTTAAAAAATTGTTCGACGATCTCGGAGTCAAAGCGATGACGTCCGGCATCGTGAACGCGAGGCTCGACGCGCAGGGAACAATCGCCGACTTGAACGCGCGACTCGACGTGCAGGCGCGGGATTTACGAAGTGAGCAATGGCCGAAAATGGAGCCGGCCACTTTTGAGTTGAGCGCGCAGACGGCAAAAAATCAGCTGACAGCTTCTGGCAAGCTGCAACAAGCCCGGGTTCAGCCGGTGGAAATAAACGCGAGCATGCCCTTCGACGTTCCCAAAATTGTGCGTGCCCGAAAATTGCCCGATGACACGCCAATTACTGCGAAGGCCCGAGTCCCGCGCACCTCCGTGAATTTTATTCGGCAATTTGTTCCGGAGCTCGAGCAACTGGATGGCGATCTTGGCCTGGATGTTGGTGTAGGCGGAACACTCGGCAATCCCGTCTTGAGCGGAGCAGGGGACATGACGGTGAATGTGGCGCGTTTTACGAATGCGACTCTCCCGGCGGTGAGGAATTTCAGTGCGCGCTTAAGCTTTGCGCAGAACGCGCTTACCCTGGATCGCTTCGGGGGCGATCTGGCTGGCGGGCCTTTTAGAATGAGCGGCCGCGTCACGTTTCCGAAACTGACCGAACCGACTCTCGATTTGCAACTGAAAGCCAATAGCGTGCTGCTCGCGCGAAACGATACGCTCACCGCGCGGGCGGACGCGGACGTAAAGATAACGGGACCGTTTGCGGCCGCGACTGTTACCGGCAACGTCGCAATGACGAACAGCCATTTTCTAAAAAATATCGATCTGATTCCGATCGGTCTGCCGGGCAGACCGGCACCGCAGCCGCCGTCGGAGCGCCCTGAATTTTCTATGCCGACCCCACCGTTGCGCGACTGGAAATTTGATGTCGCGATTAAAACCAAAGATCCAGTGCTTATTCACGGTAATCTCGCGACCAAATGTCGAAGCGACATTGCCTTTCAGCCGCCTGGAGGTTTCCCGCGGCTCCCTCACTTTCGATCCGAGCGATTCGATGAATCCACGAATCGATCTCGAAGGCACATCAGTTATCCGCGATTACACCGTGCGCGTTTACGTCTATGGAACTTTGCTTTCGCCTGAAGCGATTTTCACGAGCGAACCACCCCTGGCGCAGGAGGAAATCATTTCGCTGATCTCCACTGGCGCGACGCGACAGGAACTTTCGAGCGGCAACGTTCTGGCTGGACGGGCGGCCATGTTACTGGTGCAACAGCTTTATCGCAAAATCGTCAAAAAAGGCGAGCCAACCGAGAGCAATACGGCTTTCAATCGGTTGGATCTTGATTTGGGAACCGTCGATCCTCGAACTGGTCAACAGCAAGCCACTGTGCGGTTCAAGATCGACGATCACCTTGTGCTCACTGGCGACGTGGGTGTTCGAGGCGATTTTCGGGGGAAGCTAAAATATCTGATTCGTTTCCGCTGACATGCGACACGGGGTCCTTTTCTCTCTTGGAAGCGTGGCCCTTGCATTTGAAGTCGCAGCGCAAAGTGCGGTTGACGTGGCGCGACCCGAAGAACGACAGAAGGCGCGGCAAGCCGTCGTAAAGGAGCAGGAAAAACGCGCAAAGCAGACGAGCATCATCGAATTTCGCGGTCAGCAGGCTTTCGCGGAAAAGGAACTGCGCTCGGCGCTAAAAGAAGAGATTACCACGGTGCAGGATTTTGGCTTAAGCGCGGCTCGGGCCGACGATCTTGCCTTTTTCCTAGAAGTTTTTTATCGGAAACACGGCTACGCGAAAGTGAACGTGCACTACGTCATCGAATCGGGGAGTCGAGTGCGTCTGGATATTACCGAGGGTCCGCGGTTCATGCTGCGCACGGTGATCTTCGACGGAAACGCGCGAGAGCCAGCCGACAAACTCTTCGAGTACATGGTGGGGCCAACCCGCGAGCGATACTCGAAGCTCGAAAAAAGGTTGCCATTTGTGGCCGCCGATATGGAGGAGGGAACCCACCTCGTGGATCGCTTTTACATTGCGGAAGGTTTTTTGGATGCTGTAGTCGATCCACCGCGTTACAAATTTCAGGAGCAAAGCACTGAGGTCGACGTCCTCGTTCCGGTTCACGAGAGTCGGCAATATTTTTTCGGCAGCGTGTCGTTTAGCGGACAGACTGTTTACGGTGCAGAGGCGCTACGGGGACAGATAGTCGATCTGTTGCAGCGTCCTTACACCGAAGTGCGCGTAGCCGATATTCCGCGGCGTCTCCAGGCATATTTCAAGGCGCGCGGCTATTACGACATCAAAGTGGAGGCCAGCGGCGCGCCGGAGGAAGCAGTGAATGGTCGAGTGCCGGTGGAAATCACGATCTCGCCGGGACCCGTTTACCACTTCGATGGTGTGACGGTGAACGGGCTCACTCGGCTCCATCCCAGTTTTGTGACCAAAAGGTTCGCGAGGTTAAACGGGAAAACTTACAGCCCGGATGTTCTTGATGAGCGGTTTCGCACTCTGATGAAGACGGGGCAGTTCAATTTGCTGCAAATCAAGCCGGTGCCAGTCGATGGAAATTTGTTGCGGCTCGACATTTCAGCTGAGGAAGCCAAGAGCAAGGAATTTGGCTTTTGGGTCGGATACGACACTTACGAAGGCGCACTCGCCGGCGTTCAAGTTGGCGATCGCGATCTGTTCGGCTACGGACGTCCGGTGACGGCATCGATCGAGGTCTCACAGCGCAGTTATAAAGGCGAAATTCTGTACCAGGATCCGTTCTTTTTGGACACCGATTTTGTTTTCACAGCACGAGCAGCCGCCCTCACATTTAATTACGACGGCTACACAAAATTCGAATTGGGCGGCCGATTCGAACTTAGCCGCAAAATTACCAAGTACGACGAGGCGGCCCTGATCCTATCCGTCCGTCATGTGAAGATCACCGATTCCCAGATCAAACCGGAATTTCTCCTCGGTCCAAGCGGTTATCTCGTAAATACGATCGGACTCACCAACACACTTGATGTGCGTGAGAGTCCGTATGTGAACCCACGGGGGTTCCTCATTGGTAACACGGTGGAGGTGGCCTCGAGCGCGCTCGGGGGCGATATCGAATTTATCCGCGGTACGATGCGCGTTGGTTATTATCTTCCATTTGGGCCCAAGGCACTCACGCCGGGTGTAGTGGTAGATGAGTCCACGGGCACGCCATTTCAGCGGTGGTTCCGGCAGTCCTCGATTGCATTTGGCGCGCGTGCCGGCATCACTCATTCGCTCACAACCAGCGGCTCTGCGGAAGCGACTGCCATTCCGATCGATGAACGTTTTTTCAATGGCGGTGCCACAACCGTGCGCAGTTTCGGCGAACGCGATCTTGGCCCGCACGATAACCACGGTCATCCCGTCGGCGGAGAATTTTTTACCGTGTTTAATGTCGAATATACCTTCCCGATTTTTGGAGAACTGCAGGGCGCGATATTCACCGACGCCGGCAATCTTTTGCCGACATCGGAAAACATTGGCCTAAGCGATATGCGTTACGCCATTGGCGCGGGCCTACGGTACAAGCTGCCGGTCGGCCCGATTCGACTCGATTACGGCATCAATCCCGATCCGCACCCCGACGAAGGTTTCGGCGCGTTTCATTTTAGCTTTGGCTTTGCGTTTTGACAGTCGCCCGCGAATTACGCAAATGACGCCAATAAATTCCTTACCACAAACGGTGGTTGCTCTAAAATTGCTCGTTTGATTCGCGTGATTCGTGGGCACTCTTTCGCCTGACAAATGAAGGATCGACGATCGCCTGGTGACACTCCACCGGAGGAATTCCGCAAACAGTTGCATGAGCTTGCAGATTGGATTGCCGATTTTCGAGAGAACATTGAATCCTTGCGCGTCGCGCCTAACGAAAAGCCTGGCGCAGTTCGTGAGCAGCTTCCTGCCCAACCGCCCGAAAAAGGTGAGCCATTCGAGAAAATTCTGAATGACGTCGATCGGCTCATCGTGCCCGGCATGGTGCACTGGAGCCATCCGATGTTTCTCGGGTACTTCGGCTGGACAACGACGGCCCCTGGGATTTTGGGCGAGATCATCACAGCGCCGCTCAATGTCAACGCGATGACCTGGCGGACGTGTCCGGCTGCCACGGAACTTGAAACGGTCGTTATCGATTGGCTGCGGCAGTGGCTCGGTTTGCCTGACGAGTTTGGCGGCGTCGTTTACGACACGGCGTCGGTGGGAATCATGCATGCGCTCGCGGTCGCACGCGAACAGGCCGCGCCATCCACGAGAAAACTCGGCCTGACCAATCGCGATCTGCCGCGCTTTCGCATTTACACTTCTGATCAAGCGCACAGCGCTGCCGAAAAATCGGCAATCGCCCTCGGGATCGGCGAGGAAAATGTGCGCCGCGTTCCGAGCGACAACGAGTTTCGCATGGAAATCTCCACATTGCGACGGATGATCGCGCAAGACCGGCAAGAAGCTTTCCAGCCAATCGCCGTCGTTGCCACCGTGGGCACGACTTCGAGCGCAAGCGTCGATCCGATTCCTGAGATCGCGAAGATTTGTCGGGAAGAAAAGATGTGGCTGCACATCGACGGCGCCTACGGCGGCGCGTTTACCATGATGCCGGAATACAAATGGGTAAGCAGAGGATGGGAGATGGCAGACTCCATCGTGGTCAATCCGCACAAAACGCTGTTTGTGCCGCTCGATTTCAGCGTGCTTTACGTGCGCGATCTCGAACGTTTGCGCCGCGTCTTCACCCTCGTGCCGGAAGTCCTGCGGGGCGACACCATCGAAGGAGAGAAGAACTACATGGATTATGGCATTCAGCTTGGCCGCAGATTCCGCGCGCTCAAAGCGTGGGTGATCTGGCGTTCGTTAGGCCGCGAAGGAGTGGTCTCCCGATTGCGTGAACAAATTCGCCTGGCGAACCTGCTCGCCAGCTGGATCAAGAGCGACAATCGCTTCGAGCGGGCCGCGCCGGTCAGCATGGGCGTCGTTTGTTTTCGCTTTGTTCGCGCCGACAAAGATGAGATCGACAGATCAAACAGCGAAATCGTCGAGCGAATTAATTCTTCCGGACGCGCTTATCTCACGCAGACGAAATTGCGCGGTCGAACAGTGATGCGAATTGGTCTCGGTAACGTGCTCACTACGGAAGAGCATCTGCGCAAGGCATGGCAGATAATTCAGGAAACGGCGAGCAAACTGTAGCCGTTTCGCTTGCTCTGCGCCGTAGTGATGCGAAGGCGGGTGCGAAGCGGCCTTTAACGGATTCATTTGGCACAGTGTGCCGCACCACAGATTTGCAGCTTAGCTAACCGGCGTTAAAGTCGTCCTGCGCTATGATGAAGTTACTGCGCAGGCACAAAGACTGGCTGATGATCGTGATCGCCATTCTAGCGATTCCGTTCGTTTTCTATTTCGTGCAACGGCCGGATTACGGCGCGATCGGGCGAGGCGACGTTGGTCAGATTTATGGCCGTAAGCTGACCCAACTCGAAATTGACGGAAATGCGCGTCTTGGCAGCCTCGCGCAAGCTCTTGGAATGTCCGATTTTTGGGAAACACTGTCGCTCAAACAACCAGGCAATGCGGGTTATGGAACATTTGCTGTTAATCTAATTGTCCTGCGACACGAGGCCCAGCGACTGGGGCTTCGTCCAAGCCCTTCTGAGCTTGCCGATGTCGTGCGGAGGTTACCGGCTTTCCAGAGTGAAACAGGCTTCGACATGAATAAGTTCAGTGATTTTGTGCGGAACGCTTTGGGGCCGATGGGGCTCGGCGAAGAGCATATCGAGCAACTGGTGCGCGATGACCTTTCCCTGAAGGAAATCAAGAGACTCCTTGCGGCAGGCATTACAGTTTCCAAAGGCGAGCTCGACGAAAATTTTCAGCGCGGCTACGACAAATTCTACGTGACCGTCATTCGATTTCGGTCGGGTGATTTTGATAAGGACATCAAAGTCAGCGACGAAGATGTCCAGAAATATTATGACGCGCATAAGACCGAGCTGAAAACCGAGGAAAAACGCAAGGTGCAGTTTGTTCAGCTGGGCCTGACTGAGGAGCAGAAGAAGTCGACGGGCAAAGACCGGATTGATGCTTTGCAAAAACTTGCTGATCGGGCGACGGATTTCACGCAAGCCCTGTTAGAGAAAGACGCGGCCTTCAAGCAGTCAGCTGAGAAATTTCAGTTGCCAGTGCACGAAACCGGCGAATTTACCGCAGCGTCGCCAGATCCGGAGTTGAAAGCCGATCCGCAGCTTAGCGCAGCAGCTTTTAAATTATCCGTGCAAGAACCGAACAGCGATCCCGTCCAGGTAGCGGATGGGTTTTACATTTTGCACCTCACAGGGACCAGTGAGCCGCGTCCTCTCACACTCGAAGAAGCGAAGCCGAAAATAGTCGAAGCCCTCAAGAAGTCACGATCTCGTGAGTTAATGTCAACCAAGGCCGCTGAGTTGGTGCAGCAAATCCGCGAGGCGACCAAATCTCCCGCAGGAGCGGGATTGGAAGCGACGATTCAAAAGGCAGGTGCAAAACCCGAGAAGATCCCGCCGTTTTCGCTGATGGAGGAGGAGAAAACAAAACCTGAAGGCAAGGAACCGAAAAAGGACGAACCGGCGGATCTTGCCGCTATTAAAGATGCCGTGGCATTCCTGAACGCCGGCGAGATCAGCGATTTTTCCCCCTCGGGTGAGAACGGCTTCATTGCTGTTTTGGAAAAGCGGGAGCCATCTACCGATGCAAATGCTGGCGAGAAGAAGGCAGCCTTTGAGAAAAGGATTCTCGATAACAAGCAGCGCATCGTTCTTTACGAATGGCTGCACGAACGGCAACAAGCGGCTGGCCTGCAATCTAGCAAAGGCTAGGCTGTTAGCGGCACCCGAACCTTTTCGGGGCAAACACAACGATCTCGATGGAACAATCGCCGGATCAAATCTTTGACGATGCGAGTGGCGATCTCGCAGTCGGCGACTTGGAAAGCGCAGCGGCAAAGTATCGGCGCTGTGTTGAGATCGCGCCCGGCTTTTTCGATGGCTGGCATGCACTCGGGATGGCGCTGATGAAGCTCGGCCGCTTCTCCGAAGCAATCGAAGCCGGCAAAAAAGCCGTTGAATTGAAGCCGAACGACCAGATTGGTTGGACGAGTTT
>QHOV01000016.1 GCA_003218885.1 Verrucomicrobiota bacterium
TCCGCAGGAATGAACAGCGGCTTGAGCGATTTTTCTGAATACGGTTTGAATAGATCGGCGAGTTGTTGCCGCACTTTTTCCGCATCCACATCTCCTACCACGATGAAGGTAAGGTTGTTTGGGACGTAGCGCGTTTTGTAATACTGCATCACCTGTTCCTGGGTGAGCTGGTTATAGATTTCGAGCTCGCCGATGACCGGGAATCGATAAGGATGCCGCTGGTAGGCGGTGGCAAAAAGAAGCAGCCCGGTCATGCGATCAGGATCATCCATGCCCATGGCGAATTCGCGCCGGATCACTTCCTGCTCTTTCTGATACTCTTCAGGCGGCAGAGTCGAATTCATCGTGGCGTCCGCCAGAATGTCGAGCGCGGTGGGGACGCCATCTTTCGGCACGTCGATCCAAAAAACCGTGCGATCGAACGATGTGTAGGCGTTGATGTATCCGCCGACGTCCTGGATTTTTTGCGCGATCTGATTGGTCGATCGGGTCTTGGTTCCCTTAAAGAGCATGTGCTCGAGAATGTGGGACAAGCCCGCACCCAGATGCTGATCCTCGTAGACGCTCCCCGTGGCACACCAGGCCTGCACACTGGCCACCGGAGCGCTGCGATCTTCCTGCACGATGATCGTCAGTCCGTTCGACAGAATCCATTTCTGCGCCGTGCTTAGCGGAAAAGTGAGCGCAGCGGAGTGCTCGGTTGGCGCAGCTTTCAAATTGATCATGCTAAACAATAGAGCCGCTGAGAGAAAATTCGCTACGGGAATGCGATACATTACTTAGATGTGCAATGACGAAGCACAGCAAGCCACGTGATTCGTGATTCGTGATTCGTTACAACGTTACATCGAGGATTGCGATTCAACGGTTCAACGTGGCGAAGCCATGCATCACTTGTTTGACGCAGCAGGCTTCGGCGCTGGCAATTGCGCCGGAGGTTTTGCAGTCGCTGGTTTTGCCGGCGCGAACGGCTTCACAAAAGCCTCTTCAAAGTCGTAAACATTCTTGAAATCCTCAATTGAATCTTTCTCGGTTTTTCCGAATACCCCGGCCCCGATCAGGTTAAAAACCATGTTGCCGATATCTTCGCAGGAATGGATGCCCCAGCTATCGAAAACCGTCATCACCATCGGCCCGAATTCCTTGATGGCGTACCGCCGCGCACCGTCGAGCAATTCCGGCCCGGTCACATGACGTACGCTGAGGCCTTTGACTTTCTTCTGTTGCTTGGTCGTAAAATCGAGCGCATCGCGCAAAAAAACATACGCGTCCCGCTGGTAACGTGGGTCGCTGGCAACAATTGAGTCGAGAGCCTCGGCGAAACCAATCTTTTGCATCAACAGAAAAATGCGCGCCCAAACGCGCTTTTAAAGATAATCACCAAATCCAAAGGGGGCAACTGCGGGCAATCCAACTGAGGACACATAGGGCGGAGCCGCAGCCAATCCTGCTCCTCCTCGTCGTCGTCCTCGTAATCGAAAACAAGCCGAATCGAGGACGAGGAGGAGAACGAGGACGAGATTTGCGGAAAGCGGCTCTCAATTTTCGAACTGGTCCTCGAGCGCATCGACGTAAACTGAAAGCGGATCATGCCGCTTTGGAACTGAGAGCTGCGATTGGTCCACGGCTTTCAGATAATCAGTGAAATTCCCGCTGCCGCTCTTCATTTGAGTGGCTTCGAACCAGTTCATGTAGTCGTCAATATCACTCATTCGAGCGGCGAGTTGTTTGCGGGTAAACTCCAAACGCGACAGACGCTTCGCGATTCGTTTCCTCTTCCCACGGGCAAGCAGCGCGACGATCTCCTGGTATTCGCGCGCGATCGGGCGCAAAACCGGATTGGCCTCGGCAACGAAGGAGAGCAAATCATGGCCCAGCTGATTCAGCGCGATCTTCTCATTTGGCGAAGCCTTGCGCTGCGCAAGTTCGTCAAGGCCTACCGGCTTGGCCGGCTTGGTCGCTTCTGAGATTTTCATGTGCAACAATTCATCAAGGCGTCGCTCGCTTTCGGCAAAGGTGAGTAACTGGTACCCCTGCAAATTCCTCAACTGACTTAAGGTCAACTGCCAGGTTCGCTCCGCATCGCCAAGCAGGAACGGAAACTGAGCCTTCAAATCCGCAAGCGGTTCGTTTGAGGCGTTAGATAGATGACTAATGTACCGCGCCAGTCGAGCAGGGCCGTTTCTTCCATCGATTAGCATTTGCACGAGTGCAAAAGAGTATGCGCGATAAAGCGTCCGGCCGGCGGAATCGAGAACTCCTAGGCGTTGACGCAGAAAAATCTCCAGCGACTCTGTCTTGCCCGCGGTAGTGAGCGCCTCGACGAGCTGTCCACGATTGCTCCCAGGCGCAAGCGCAAGCACGCCGTCAATCAACCAATCCGGTGGCTCGACGAATATGCTACCGGCAGCGATGTGTGATTCTTTTCGATAAATCATCTCCAATAAAATCGCGCGCAGCAGCTCGCGCTCCATCAACGAGACATCGAAGTCCTTCGAGATCGTCAGGTCGAGCTGCAGCTTCAGGCCAAAACCGGTCTGGCTAAATCGGAGGTCGGCCGGCGGAATTTCGGGGAGATTTGCCTGCTGTGGTTGTAGATTCACCACGATAGGGACGATCCAGTTGTCGCGTTGCCGCAACAGCACAAGAAGATTGGTCTTGGTCCGCTCTGCGAGGTTGGAAACAGCGCCGCGCAATTCCGCATCAGCTCCGTAGATGATGAATTGGCGCGACGGACTCACGCTGCGTTCAACCGTCGCGGCGTAAAGCACTTGCTGTGCGAATACGGACAATATCAAGATCGAGATCGCGGCGCGCTTCATGGTCGTAGCGGTCATGATAATCGCGATCACTGCACGCTGACGAGCAGGAATCGATGCGAAACTCTGGTCGGTTCGCGGTTTTTAATTACTAGACTATCTCACGGCGTATTGCCCGCGGGCGTAGTGTAAGCATATCGCACCAGCCTGAGATCCAAGCTTGGGGCGCATTCGTTCGGTTGGTTTTGACCGGCGGCTCGCAGGGAAAAAAGGGAGCGAGCCGCCGGTCTTATTTAATTCTCTGCCACCGTAAAAATAAACGAGACTTTGAATCGCGTGCGGTGTCTAATGATGTGGATAGAAACCCCGACCGATTATGAATAATTCTAAACTTCTGTTTTTCTTGGTTTGCCTTGTTGCAGTGATGCTGACTGCGCCAGTTCTCACGGCTGCACCGCGCGGTGGCGGTGGTGGCGGCCATCATTTCGCTTCGAGGGGCGGACGCCCCGGAATGGGCGCTTGGGGCGGCCAGCGCTGGAGCGGCGGCAATTGGAGTGGACGCAACTGGCACGGCGGCAATTGGAGTGGTGGCAACTGGAGCGGGCATGGTAGCAATTGGAATGGCGGCAACTGGGGTGGCAATTGGCACCATCATCACGGCAATAATGTGATCTTCATCGGCGACTTCGGTTTTCCGTGGTGGTGGGGTTGGGGCTGGGGCTATCCGTACGGCTACGGATATGGCTATGGCTATCCGTATGGCTACGGTTATGGTGATCCCTACGGCTATGGTTATGGTTACGGAGGCAACGTATACGGCGGAGGCAACGGATACGGAGACTACGGCTACGGGAATGGGTACGGCAATGCCGGCAATGCCAGCCACTCGAGAGTAGCCGAGCTACAGCGCAGGCTCGCTCGCGCCGGTTATTACCATGGGTCTGTTGACGGCGTTCTCGGACCGCAGACGCGTCGAGCAATTCGCGCCTACGAGCGCGACCACGGAGATGTTGGCTGATCTGGTCTTGCCCAGTAGATGGGTGAGAACCGCGGCAGTTCCATAGTTTTTCGGTTAATTGACCGGCGGAATTCGCAGGGCGCAATGGGCGAATCCCGCCGGTCGTCTATTTTGCAGCTGGGTTCGTAGGAACGGCGCAACCCAAGTCCTTTTTATTCGTGGCGAAACGCGGTATATGTCTGTGCTACTTCTGCGCCCGTAGCTCAGCCGGATAGAGCAACGGATTTCTAATCCGTAGGTCGAGTGTTCGAGTCACTCCGGGCGCGCTTTTTCAGAAAGTGAGATGTGATTAGTGATTAGCGGTTGAACTGCCGGAGCTGATTCGCTTCTCACTTGTCACCTCTTACTAATCACCACTGCGCCAGCGCCGCTCGTGGTCGAGCAGCCATTTCTTGCGCCATAATCCGCCGCCATAACCGCAGAGCGTGCCGTCGGCACGGATTACACGGTGGCATGGGATAACGATGCAAATCATGTTTGTGCCATTGGCCCGACCGACGGCACGCCGTGCGTTGCGATCGCCCAGACGTTCCGCCATCCAGGAGTACGAGCGCGTTTCGCCGACAGGGATCGAACGCAAAATCTTCCAAGCTCGCAACTGAAAATCCGAGCCGACCGGTGCGACTGGAGTATCGAATTCGAGTTTCTTCCCGGAAAAGTAATCGGCGAGCTGAGAACGAATCGCGTCAAGATACCGGTGCTCACCCGGCACGATGTTTGTCCGCAAACGTCTCCGTAAGACCGATAATTCCCTTTCCGTCGCGCGGCGGTCTGCGAATTCGAGCAAGCGGAGGCCTTTGTCATCGACGACTGCGACCAGCGTTCCAAGAGGCGTATCGATTCGCTCGACGAACATTGGCTGGCGCGCCTTCGCGGCCGTCGGTGGATCGCCAAAGATTCGTGTGAACGCTTCGCGAAAACCGCTTTCCGATTCGAAACCGCTGCCGTTTCGCGCTTCATCGACGCGGCTACCTTTCCGCACTTCACTCAACGCAAGACCCATTCGGCGTGCACGATGATAAGCTTGGAACGTCATTCCGTAATGGCGTTTGAATTGTCGCCGCGCGGTGGAAGGATCGATCGCCAATGCTGTGAGCTCCTTGTCAGTAAGACGCCCGCCTGGCGCGCGCTCCACTTCTGCGCGCAGGCGTTCGATCAGTTCCGGCGGACGTTTGCCCGGCTCCATCGGGTGGCAACGCAAACAGGGACGATATCCGCTCTCAAGCGCTTCACTTGAGCTGGCGAAAAAATCAACATTCTCTCGCGCTGGCTTTTTCGCCGTGCAGGTGGGCCGACAGAAGATTCCCGTTGTGCGCACACCGACAAAAAATATGCCTTCGAAGCTCGGATCGCGATTCACAAGCGCGCGATACATCGTTTCGGTCGGCGGAAGGAGTTCGAGTGTTTTCATACGTGTTCGATGGCAAACGTATAACAACCGTGCGTCACGCTACGAGCATGCACAAATGCAGTCTCGGGATTTTGCAGCAACTTTTCAACAATCGCTTCTGGTTCGCTTCCGTTTGAGACCTCGGCATCAATCATGTCATAAGTTGCATTGTAAGCACGGAAGGCGCGACCTCTACGAAGGTCGTCCGGATATTCGTGCGTGGCGGAATAGCGTTCGCACGGTTCGGCATGCACGAAGATCGGTCCAGTCTCAGAATAGGGATGGCCGGCCGGAATTGCTGCGTAAGGAAATAGAATCACGCGTTCTCCTGGTTTTGCGAAACTCAGACAATGCCGGCACGGATAACCGCTCGGCGAATCTGCAACGACCACGGCGTGATCCGCTGCCCCGACGCTTGCTGCGCGTCGTGCGCTCTCTGCGATTTCAGTGAGAACAGCAACGATGCGAAATGTTGAAGTTTTCATAATGCAGCTAAACGCGTGTTATCGATTCGCGCATCGATGAAATTCGGGCAGCCAATTCTTGGCATGGAGCTTAGAAAAGCGCCTCTCCATCTACCAGCGATGATACGCGGGATGGCCTTCTTTCACTGCTACAAAAGTTCCGCGACAGGTGGCGCACAGTTTTCCGCCAGCGGTTAACGTTCCCTCGACGGTCGCGCGATCATCCGTCAAATCCACAACTCTGCCAGAAAGAAATACCGGATCGCTCGTCGGAGCTGGCCGCACCAATTTGATTGCATATTCCGCTGTAACTGTGCAGGGCGGGCGATCCTCGTTTGCCCGCTTCATCAAATGATAAGCCGCTGTCCAGTTGCAGTGACAATCGAGCAACGTGCCGATGACGCCGCCATTCAAAACGCCATCAAAAGCCTCGTACTTCTTCTCCGGTTTCCACTCAGCGACGACTTCGCCATTCTTCGCGAAACTTTGAATATGCAAGCCGTGCGGATTCGCCGGCCCACAACCCCAGCAGATATTGTTCGGAGCGTATTTTTCCTGAAGTGATTGGAGTTCTTTCATAGCTGGCGGGGCGCCGCGCTGCGGCGTCCGGACGGCACAGAGCGCGGTCCCTACCTTTTTGGCGAACCTGGATACGGACGTAATTGAGGGCCCGTGTAAAGTGAGCGCGGCCGGATTAGCCGGTTGTGATCGTGTTGCTCGGTCACGTGCGCGCACCAGCCGGCCACGCGCGACGCAGCAAAGAGCGGCGTGTTCAGCTCCGGCGGAAACCCAAGCATCCAGAACACCGGCGCGGCGTAAAGATCCACATTGGCGCAAAGATGTTTCTCGCGCTCCATCACTTCTTCAAGCTTTTCGCAAATCGGAACCCATTGTTCCTTCCCGGTGCGCTTGCCTAGCTCGCGGCCGATCTCTCGCATCACCGGCACGCGTGAATCGCCTTTTTTGTAAACGCGATGGCCGAAACCCATGATCTTTTCTTTGGTCGCA
>QHOV01000215.1 GCA_003218885.1 Verrucomicrobiota bacterium
TAAATCGATCGAGGATTGAAGATCGAGGATCGCGGAAAGCTCACTCCGACGGTAAGCCTCGCACGTCCCTTTTCTCAATTTCACGCCCCAAACTTTCCTAGCCGGCGCGCATGGGCCATCGCCAGGGGCAATAAGTATTTTGCTCTAAACTGGCCTAAACCGCCGTGAAGGCAATAGGACTCCCCAAATTCCGTCACGGGATCGGGCCGGCAGGTCGGCGACCACAGAAGGGTCGGAACGGGGTGCCAGCTATGGCTGCGAAGCTTGCTCGGCGTGCTATGGTCCCCGGTCACGATCAGCACGTCGGGATCCAGCGCTCGAATCTTGGGAAGCTCCTGGTCAAGATGCTCGATCATCTCTACCTTGGCTGCGAAATTGCCGTCTTCGCCCGTGCTATCCGTGTACTTGTAATGGAGGAAAAAGAAGTCATATTGATGCCACAGTTGGCGAAGCGTTTCGACCTGATCCGCCAAGGTGGCGCCGGCGTCGGCCACTTCCATGCCGACCAGCCGGGCCAGGCCGCGGTACATGGGATACACCGCGACGGCTACCGCGCGGAGCCCGTAAACCTCCTGCATCGTGTCGATCTTGGGATAACGCGCGAACCCTCGCAGCGTCACCATATTGGTGGGCGCCTGATCGTGGAGAAGGCGAGCGGCCTCGGCCACAAAGGCATTGACGGCGCGAGCCGTGATCTCGGAGTTGGGGTCGGCGCCTTTGGCCGCGACCGGCCTGTGCCCCGTTTGCTGAGGATCGGTGTCGTTGACGGCATCGCCCAGGTCATGGCCAGAGCCTCCGCGAAACACGGCGACAAAGCGATGCTCGCGGACAGGCTCGACGAATATCTCTACGTCAGGAACTCGCACCTGCTGAAGAAGACGACACATTGCCTGGCAGCGTTCGGTGGGGGGTCGACCGGCACGACGGTCCGTGATCAAGCCGGCGGCGTCGACCGAGCAGAAATTCCCGCGCGCGGCCACGTCCCGAGGTCCGACGGGAAAGTTGATGCCCAGCGCCTCCAAAATCCCTCGCCCGACGCGGTAGCGCAAAGGGTCGTAGCCGAACAGCGCCAAGTGCCCTGGCCCGCTGCCCGGGGTAATGCCCGGTAAGACCGGGATGCTAAGGCCGCATGCCCCTTCGCGGGCCAGGGCATCGAGGTTCGGCGTTCGCGCCGATTCCAGCTCCGTTTTGCCGTTCGGCTCGATCGGTAAGCCCCCCAGGCCATCTGCCACAAAAAGGACAATCTTGGTATCCGCCGGCTCATGGAGCCCTCGAATCAGGTCGTGCAATTCCATGGCGTGCAGTTTATCGGGTTGGGGGTCAAGAGTACAGTAGCAAACACTTGCCATAATCCAGCCAAATGGAACAAGGCCGAATGTAAGGCTAGAACGCATGCCAGGCCAGCACAAAAGGGAAAACCCTAGCATCTTGCCTTCAAAATGAGTTGCAGAACTCGATTTTGCCAGATAGCCTTTAGCTGTACAGCGCGCCCAATACCGATTATCTAGACTCCGCCACAAGGTCGAATCCTTCGAAAGGTTCAGGCTGCAATGCAACTGCCGGATGAAGCCATTGAGTACAACTACCAGGGATTGATGGTCCCCCATCAAGAAGAGTGGTCGGGTGTGGCGGAGCTGCGTGCGAAGCATTTTCTCCAGCCGAACCGCCTGAGGGCTTTTCTGCCCCAGCTCATGCAAATTCGCAGTCAGATCGCCGCCGATGCCGCAAAAGACGCTCGATAATCACCGGCGGAAGGGGGAGGCGAGCGACCTGGGTCGCGTCATTACCACAGCCGCCCGCCTTCGCGCCTTGGTGGACCGAGTCGTGATCTTAGGCATCGGCGGCTCCTACTTGGGCGCCCGCGCCTTGTTTGAGTCCCTGTGCAATTCCTACCACAACGAGATGACGCCGGAATCCCGGCTGGGGGTGCCCCGGATTTATTTTGAAGGCAACAACGTCGACAATGATGCGCTTCAAGACCTGCTGGAGCTATTGCAGAATACATGCGTTGACCCGGAGCTGCGCGAGGAACGCTGGGGAGTGATTGTTATCAGTAAGTCGGGAGGCACTCTGGAAACCGCGGCGGCGCTGCGGGTCTTCCGGCGTGAGGCGGCTGAGTTTTATGGCTCGCGCTCCGAAAGGCTTCGCGAGTTGTTCG
>QHOV01000017.1 GCA_003218885.1 Verrucomicrobiota bacterium
AATCGCCGACACGCCCGCGACTATCGCCGAAACGTTGATTGCTCAATTGAAAACCCGATCGTAGCTACGGGGTTAGTGTTTCGCAGTTTGGCTGAAGGACAGATGAAACGGATTCTTCTCATTGGTATCGGGCGCTGGGGCGCGAACCACTTGCGCGTGCTCAAGTCGATGCCGATCGAACTCTTTGTCGCCGATGATCACGAGCAACAGCTGAGTTCGGCGAACATTTCGGAAAGTCGTCGCAGCACGGATGCACGCTCACTTTTTCCAAAGATTGACGCTGCGGTGGTCGTCACGCCGGCGCCGGCGCACTTCGAAACGTGCCGCGAATTGCTGGGCATGGGGAAAGACGTGTTCGTGGAAAAACCGATCACGTTGGTTTCGAGCGAAGCAAAGGAGCTGACAGAGCTCGCGGGGACGCGCGGATTGATTTTGCAGGTTGGCCATATTTTCCGGTTCGACCCGGCATCGTTGTGGATGCGCGATGCGATTGCCGCGGGACGATTTGGCCAGCTGAAGATGTTGCGGGCAAAATTCAGCGGCTTCAAGCGTCCCCGTCGCGATACGGGCGTGACTTTTGCCGACAGCATTCACTTTATCGATCTGTTCAACTTCCTCCTCGGAACGCCGCCGCGCCGTGTTCAAGCGGTGCTGCGCGATTTTTTCGGCCGGGGTTTGGACGATGAATCGTTAATTGTTTTGGAATACGATCGAGGCAAAAGTTCTCCGATGCTCGCGACGGTAGAAGCCGGATACCATGCCCCGGGCAAATTCCGCGAAGTAACGATTGTGGGAACCGATTCTTCCGCCGTATGTGATTACAATGTCGCGCAGTACAAGATCAGGACGTTCGAAAACCGGCACGTCGCCGATGGCGGTACGATAAAAGCGGAGGAAGGCGCGGTGCACCAACTCGAATTTCCGCCGGAAGAACCGCTGCGCGCCGAACTGGCGGCTTTCGTTGATTCGATCGAGAAACGAACGCCGCCCCTTGCCGATGGATGGGCGGGGTTCCATGCTGTACGTGCAGTGGAAGCTGCACTGGAGTCCGCGCAAACTGAGAAGTGGATCGACATTTCCAAGTAAATCGCGGCGCTCGGAGAGATGAAGACAATCCCGCTTTCCCGTGTTTTCTTGGACGACGAAGTTCGTGAAGCTGCGTTGCGCGCTCTCAGCTCCGGCTCGTACATCCTTGGGAAAGAATGCGAAGCCTTCCAAGCGGAGCTCGCCAATTACATCGGCACAGAACACGCGGTGCTTTGTTCCTCGTGGACGGCGGGCGGATTTCTGCTTCATCGCGCAATGGGCTTGAAAGCAGGCGACGAGATTCTGGTGCCGTCGCATACGGCATTTCCCTCGATCGAACCGATGCTCAACTTTGGCGCGAAACCTGTGTTCATCGACATCGATGAAACCTATTGCCTCGATGTCGAATTACTGGAGGCGTCAATTACACCGCGAACCGTGGGTATCCTCCCGGTGCATCTTTACGGGCATCCAGCAAATCTCGATCGGGTTTTGGAAATTGCGCGCAAGCATGACCTGTGGGTGATCGAAGACTGCGCTCAAGCGCACGGGGCGCGATTCAAGGACAAGCGCGTCGGCTCGATGGGTGTGGCCGGCGCATTTTCATTTTTCCCTTCGAAAAATCTCACCGTGATGGGTGACGGCGGCTGCATCACGACCAATGACACTGCGCTGGCAGACGATCTGCGCATGCTGCGCAATCACGGACGCAAATCTAAATACATCCACGAAGTTGTTGGCTACAATCTTCGCTTCAACGAAATCCAGGCCGCGATTGGGCGCGTGGAGTTGCGCAATATCGACGAGTTAAATGAGCATCGGCGAGACGTTGCAGCTCGTTACACCGAACGTCTTGGTGGTATCGTGAAGACGCCTCCGGAGAAAGAATGGGCTTATGCCGTTTACCACATGTACGTCATCCGCACTGAGCGACGCGATGAACTGGCAAAGCACTTGCAAAGCAAAGGAATCGGCACCGGTATCCATTATCCGGTGGCGAATCACCAGCAGCCGGCGGTCACCAAACTTTATCCAGATTTGCCGAAGCTCTCTGAGACCGAAGCCGTGGTGAAAGAAATTCTCTCGCTGCCGATTTACGGAGAATTGCCCCTCGAGGACGTCGATCATGTTTGCGACGCCGTGCTGGAATTTTTCGGGATGCAATGAACGCGCCTGAATTAAGCCTTGTTATCCCGTGCCACAACGAGGAAAAGAACCTACAGCCATTGGTTTCGACAATTCATGCAGTGCTCGACCCGCTCGCGTTGGAGTATGAAGTTGTGATCACGGACGATTGCAGCACGGACGATTCCTGGGACGTCTTGAGACAGCTTGCCGCAACCGACCCTCGATTGCGCATCCAGCGTTTCAAATTCAATTGCGGCGAATCGGCTGCGAGCTGGGCAGGGATGCAGGCATCGCGTGGGCGTTACATTGCGACGCTGGATGCCGACCTGCAAAACGACCCGAAAGATTTGCCGGCAATGCTGGAGGCGCTCGAAAATGCGGACTGCGTTTGCGGGACGCGCGCTGCAACACGAGGCAAAGGCGACAACTGGCTGCGCATCGCCTCATCGCGCATCGCCAATTGGGTGCGCAACAAACTCTCCGGTGAAAACATCAGCGACGCCGGCTGCACGTACCGCGTATTCAAACGCGAATGCATTGCTTGCGTGAAATTTTTCAACGGCGCGCACCGCTTTCTTCCCACCTTGATCAAGATGGAAGCCTTCCGCGTCGTTGAAATCCCAGTCTCGACAAATCCGCGATTCTCGGGCACCAGTCACTACGGCGTCTGGAATCGCTTGTTCAAATCGTTCCGCGACTTGCTTGCGGTGCGCTGGATGAAATCGCGACAAATCCGATACGAAATCGCCGAATCAGTAAATTGCCTATGAATATGCTCGCACTCATCGCTATCACGTGGATCGGGAAAGAATACCGGTTCCTCGGTCTGGACTGGAGTTATATCATGATTCTTGGTTTCATCGGGAACGTTTTTTTCTCGATGCGTTTTTTTGTCCAATGGCTTGCCTCCGAGCGGCAGGGCGAAAGCGTGATCCCGGTCTCGTTTTGGTATTGGAGCATCGCCGGCAGCATGATCATGTGTTTGTATTTCATTTTCAGACGGGACCCGGTCGGCATCTTGGCTTACTTGCCTAATTCGCTGATATACATTCGCAATTTAGTGCTTATCCGGAAAGGCCGATCTGTTCCCACCGCTGCTGCGCCTTCTCAAAAACCGCGCGAAACGGGGTATTGTCCACACTGTGGACACAATCTGGGCTGACTGTCGAATTAAGCGACTTGGTGAACGGACATTCGGGCGCGTTGGCAAACGACTACGGCTTTGCCGATTCGCCAGCCGGCAAATGCGCCGCTTTCCAATCCATGGCCATGCGAATTCGTGCGCGACCGCTGGGATGATCGAAAAAGATAAATTCCTCCAACGGCGTCGGATCGAGTTTGCGATAAGCGCCGAGTTTGAGCGCCACTTTCGCCATGCCATCCGGTTCCCGGGAAGTATTGATTCCAAAAGCGTCTGCTTCGCGTTCTGTGACGCGTACGACCGTGTTGAGAAACGGGGTGGCGACGAAAACCAGCGTGCTGAATACCAGGACGAGCAATGGAAGCCCGGCCGAATCGGCAATGCCCCGGACGCCCCATTTTTCGCCCCAGCGCCTGACAGCTGCATCGAAGAGCTTACGAGTAAGCGCGAATCCGATTAGGATGAAAATTCCAAAATAAGTCAGCAGTTTTGCGCCGTGGTTTAAAACGTAATGGCCCATCTCGTGCGCCATCACTTCGCGGATTTCAGGGAGCGTGCATTGCTTGAGTAGATTGTCATTGAGCGCGATGCGTGTGGTGCCGAGCATTCCCGCGACATTCGCACTCACGCGCGTGGTCTGACGCGAAGCGTCCATTTCGAAAACTTGTTTTACAGGAATTTGATTCGCTCGCGCCATGGCGAGAATCGGATCGCTAATCTCCGGCTTCGTCAGCGGTCTATAGGTATTAAAAAGCGGCTCGATGAACACCGGTGCGATAAAGACTAGGACGAACGAGAAAATGAACGCCACGACTGTTCCCCAGATCCACCACGTCTGTGGTGCTCGTCGGAAAGCGGCGTACAGCACAACCAACAATATCGTGGCGCCGATGATTGCGATGCCGAGACCGATCAACTGCTCCCGAAACCACGGCAGAAAACTCTGGGTCGCAAAGCCGTACTGATGTTCGCGAAGAAAGCTTTCGTACAGATTCAGAGGGAAGCTTAATACGTAAACAGTCAGCAGATACGGCAGCGCGTAGCAGGTTACTTGGAGTGTTTTGAACTTGGTTAGTCGTTGCGAAAAATCGCGCAGCCGCGTCGAGATTCGGGAAGCCAGCAGAAGAATCGAGATCGCTGCAGCCAGAAGAAAATTCCACAGAATCAGCCAGTAACCGCCCTCGAAATAGGCGTCTGATTTTTCTCGCTCGTTTCTTGGCACGGTACCCAACCACGCTTGCGTGGCGGCGGCGGGATCGAGCGCCTGTACATTTTGTTGGGTTTCCGAGGCGACGGGTATGGGACTCTCTTTGGCCGATGCCGCAATGAGCGCAACGACGAAGCAAACGGTTATCGTTAGCAGAACCCGATGCTTGCCCATGTTTGGATGCATAACGGAGCCGCGCTCAAAAGAAAAGCAGCGTGACAATGTTCCATGGCCCTCCTAGCGGCTTACGAAGGAATCGACTGGCTCGCATTAGGCTGGACAAGAAATTCTGACGGCACAGAATAGCTTCCATGAAAACGGCCCGGCCGTTCATTCTCGCGTTTACCATGGGCGTTACGCTGGCGCTGCAAGCAATTGCAGAAACACAAGCGGACATGGCGCAGTACGGAGCATATCCGGCCAATTACAAGGAGATAGTGATGCAGTGGCTCAACAAACAATTGATCGACCCGGACAGTGCGCGCATTGAATGGAATGGGGAACCCAAACCAGCCGATCTGGGCAGGAACGGCGAACACCTCTATGGTTATCTGGTCAATTTCACAGTGGACGCCCGGAATCGCTTCGGCGGTTACACGGGCAAACAACAACATGCTGTTCTCATTCGAAATGGCGAAGTGATCAAGGGCCTCGGGTTCGGCTACTAATTAATTATGAAGAAATTGAAAATGAATTCTCGTTCGAAATCATCCGGGCAAGTCATTGTTATCCTCATCATTGTGCTCGGATTGGTTGGCGCTGGTTTTTGGTGGCTCTCCTCGAACAAACAGGAGATGGCCAGGGAAGGAAAACAATTCGCCAGGGACGCCATCCAGCACATCGCTGTTCAGCGTGATGCAAACTTCTTTGCCTCGCGTCTGAGCCCGCAGGCGCGCATGAATTTCCCGCCATCGGCGCAGCAGGACTTTTTTGCGGAGATTGCCAAGCTCGGACCGCCTGCTGGCGCGATAGACGTCCAGGGCGACATCGAATTTAACTCCCAGTTTTTCGAGCCGCACGGCAACTTCCACGGGCGCATAAATTATCCGGCGAGATACGCCGATATTAACCTGCTCATTTCGCATCCGGTTGGTCGCTGGCAGATCGACGAGGTCACATTTCTGCCTCAGAGGGAGCGGTAGGCGCGGAGCGTCGAAGTCTGGATGACGCGACTCTTGGCGTAATCAGCAATCAGCCAGCGCTTCCCAGAGGGAAGCGGCTATAGCAACAGCCGCTCGAGCGAATCAAGGCAAATTTGCGACCAGCTTTCCATCGTTTCGCGACGCGCCAGCAACTCTTCTTTTGGAAGAAACGTTAGCCCTGTGATCATCGCTTCGCGTTTTTCCAACTTTGGTTCGGACAGTTTGAAAACGTGAACGATGCCAAGATGCACGCGTCCTACCTCGGTTGTGTCGTCATTTAGAAGCGCAACAATCCGGTCCTCGAACGGACTGTCGATTTTGATTTCTTCGTTCACT
>QHOV01000018.1 GCA_003218885.1 Verrucomicrobiota bacterium
AACCATTTGCAAGATTAGCTCGTCGGCACCTTGTGCCACTTGCCGTTTTCTTCTTTCCAATTGTAAAGCGGTTTGCCATCGATCTTGTGAACGGAGGTCTCCGTGACTTTCATTTTGCCGGGTTGCCCAGTCAGGAAGAAATCAATGTCGTACGTTTTGCCGTCCGTCGCCTTCATGTCCACGCAGGCGAAGTATTTCCCGCCACCGAGATCAGACAGCCGGTCGTCGTGCACCCGTATCAAATCGAGAGCAAGATCCTGCCCCTCGTGTTTAACGTGAAATTTCCCGTCGCTGCTCTTTTTGCTTTGCGTCTCGATGTTCGTCTTGATGCCAGCGGAAATATCGGCGGTGCTGACCTGCTTTGCTTCGGCGCTTTTGGTTGGGTGTTCTGCACCTTTTTTTGGATGCTCAGGATGTTCCTGGGCGACGATCAGCGCCGCTGGGCTGAAAAACAGCGCAATGGCTATTGCAACAATAAGTCTTGAGATCATATGAATTCCCCCATTTCTACTTCGTCTGGTCATAATCGGCTGGATGTCCCAATGAGTTTTACTCCCCCCAGATCTACGAGCACAAGTGTAGTTATTCAAAATGCAGTTTTCGATCATTGTTCCGGTCGTTAATGAGGCACCTTTGATACGACGATTTCTCACTCACCTGCGCGAGCGAGCGCCCGGAGCCGAAATTATCGTCGCCGACGGCGGAAGCATCGACGGCACCGCTGAGCTCGCTGCCGACCTTTGCGATCGGCTTGTTGAGAGCCAACGGAGTCGGGCTGCGCAAATGAATGCTGGGGCAAACGCTGCGCACGGGGAGATCCTTTGGTTTGTCCACGCGGATGTCGAAGTGCCATTGCAATGTTTGGATGAGATCGCGCGCATCATGGAGCATTCGAATGTTGTCGGCGGATATTTTCGGATTCGCCTGCCGAGACGGTTGGTTTATCGGTTGACGGACAGTTTCGCGCATTACACGGGCATGCTGTTCCGAATGCGATGCGGCGATCATGGAATCTTCTGTCGGCGAACCGCGTTTGTTCATGTCGGTGGATTTCCCATGGTGCCGTTGATGGAAGATGTTGAATTTTTTCGCCGGCTTCATCGCTGCGGCCGCGTGGTACACAGCGACAAGCGAATTGTGGTAAGCCCTCGCCGTTACGAAGCAATCGGACGCGCCCGCCTGACATTTGCCTATGGATTCATCGCAACGCTTTATATTTTCGGCGTCTCACCGTCGATGCTTGCGTCGATTTACAAGCGAATGTGCTGCGACTGCTGTAGCCCCGCCGGGGCGGGGTGATGTCGGGTCCGCGTTGGCGCGCTAGCGTTAACCCTAGCCTCCGGCGTGCCTGACGAGGCTCGGATGCGCGCGCCCGCGGTGGCTCATCCGTTTCTTTTTGTAGGAATAGCAAATGAAAAGGAGCAGATCATGAGAACAATTACGAGAACAACAACAGTCATTGTTGTTTTGTTAACGATTTCTGCACTCAGTGCGATCGCGCAAGAATCGACCGGGGAGCAGATAAAGCACGGCGCGCAAAAAGCAGGTGAGAAAGTGAAGGAAGCGGCTAAAACAGTCGGTGAGAAAACCAAAGAGGCCGCCGAGACAGTTGCGGAAAAAACCAAAGAACTGTGGAGAGACAGCAAGGCATATGCAACCAGCGACAGCAAGGTTTACCGCAAAGGCGCCAAGCAGAAACTCAATGACCTCAAAAGTGAGATCACGGAGTTGAAAGGCCGCAAGTCGGAGGCAGCCGATCCCCAGGCTTTTGAGAGCCAGCTTGATGCATTGAGCCAGCAGCAAGCCACCGCCGAAAACCAACTGGCCAAACTCAAGAAGACAGCCGGGACGCAGGATTACGCCGAGGCGCGGAAGCAGTTCGACAAGACGATTGGCGAAATGGAAGACGGGATCGCACAGGCACGAAAACAGTTGCGGGGATAAGCCTATCTTCGCTGTCATTCCGAGCGAAGCCGCCTGGCAAGCTGTAAGCTTATGCCAAGGGCTAAAGGAATCTCTCACTACGTAAACAGGAATTCAGTAGCCAAAGGAGACCCCGCTCGACGGCAAAAAGAGCGGCGCTCTGGCAGTACTCGGCGTTTTCATATTCGCTGTTAAGCGACACGAACGCCCAGCGAAATTCCAACCTGTTCGTTTCTGACTTGCTCAAGCTCATTGAGTGAGTCCTATTTGCCGCGATTTTATGAGCGATTTGCGCCTGGGAGTTAACATCGATCATGTGGCGACGTTGCGGCAGGCGCGTTATGCCACCATGCCGGAATCAAAGAACGCAGAGCCCGATCCGATTTTGGCGGCTTCAATTTGCGAGCGAGCCGGTGCCGGCGGGATCGTTGCCCATCTGCGCTCTGATCGCCGTCACATTCAAGGCCGAGACATCGAGCGTCTGCGCCAGAACATCATGACCAAACTAAATCTGGAGATGGGCAACACGGAGGAGATTGTTGATATTGCGCTGCGCATCGTGCCGGATGAGGTCTGCCTCGTTCCGGAAAAACGTGAAGAAGTTACGACAGAGGGAGGCCTTGATGTCATTGCTCAACGCAAGGAACTCGAACCGACTATCAAACGCCTGCAACTAGCGGGAATTCGCGTTAGCCTGTTCATCGATCCCAGTTTGGAGCAGGTAGATGCCGCGGCCGAGCTCGGCGTCGAAATGGTGGAGCTGCATACCGGCAGACTGGCGAACGCATTTATAGAAAAAATCCAAAAGGAAGAGTTGGAACAATTGCGGGCGGCGGCCCGCGCCGGATCGGAATCACATCTCCAAGTCAACGCCGGCCATGGCATCAATTACAAGAATATCGCGCTCATCCATCAGATTCCGTCTCTGACCGAGCTCAACATTGGCCACTCCATCGTCTCGCGGGCGATGTGGGTCGGGCTGGAAACCGCCGTGAAAGAAATGCTAGCCTCGATGGCGAAGTATCCCGGATGAGTATCAAATGTAGATCGCGTTGTGCTCAGCGCGATAGCAATTCCAGATGAGCGTAATTGGAATCGGTGTCGATCTTGTGGAGTGCGCGCGCATTCAGCGTTCAATCGATCGTTTCGGAGACCGTTTCCTGCATCGCGTTTTCACAGACGGCGAGATTGAATACTCCATGTCGATGAAATTCCCGGCTCGCCATCTGGCTGCGCGTTTCGCTGGCAAGGAGGCAGTGGCGAAAGCGTTCGGCACTGGTATTGGCAAAGCAATGGGCTGGCGCAACATTGACATTCGGAAAAAAGACAGCGGCGAGCCGTTTCTTGTCTTTTCCGGACCAGCGGAGGAGCTTGCTGCAAAGCGCGGCGTCACTTCTGCCCTGATTACTCTCAGCCATACCGAGCATCACGCCGTCGCCTGCGTCGTTCTCGAGAGCTAACTGCTTCTGTGGAGGCAGCCGTCGGCTGCAATCGCTTCTGGGTGTTTTAACGCAGAATTGAAAACCAGCGCGCTTTCCGGCAATAAAGACAGCCATGGAAAATTTTCGGCAGATTATGGACATCATCGGCACCAGCGTGGATGGCGTGGGCGTACTTATCGTTGTAGGCGGCGCGCTTTCCGCGACGGTGCGCCTCGCGGTTCGTCGCGTGCAACGGGCCGGCAATTATTACGTGACCTACCGGCAGGATGTGGGACGCGCGATTTTGCTCGGTTTGGAATTTCTCATCGCCGGTGACATAATCCGGACCGTGGTTGTGGCGCCGACCATGCAAAACGTGGCCGTCTTGGGGCTGATCGTACTAATTCGCACGTTCCTTAGCTTGTCACTCCAACTGGAAATCGAAGGAAAATTGCCGTGGCACTGCGATATGCCCAACGCGGGTCAAGATTAACTGAACTGTGTTACGTCGGCATTACGTGCGCGCAGTCATTTCGCGGCGACTGCTGTTGAATCCAAGCGTTGCAACGCAAGCGTTCTCAGCTACAGATTCAAGAGGCAATGGAGTTTGCCTTCCCGAGCGGGAAAACCGCGTGAGCTGATGACTCCTATCAACATCGCAAGACGAATGACAGGAGGTTATGATGCAAAACGTTTGGTTTGTTGCTGCGCTCTGGATGTCGCTCGCGTTTTTCGCGAGCTTGATCTCGATCTGGACAGGAATTTCCGTCGCACTGATTGAAATCATGGTGGGCGTGATTGCCGGAAATTTTCTCGGGATTCACGCGACCACCGAGTGGATTAACTTTCTCGCGTTGTTGGGCAGCGGTGTGCTGACTTTTCTCGCTGGCGCAGAAATTGATCCGCGTTCGCTCAAAGCAAATCTTCGCGTAAGCGGATTGATTGGGATTCTGTCGTTCGGCATCCCGTTCGTGGTGGTCTGGTTGTTCGCGCAATTTGTTCTTGGTTGGCCGCTCCAGCAGGCGCAGATCGCTGGCATCGCGCTTTCCACGACGTCTGTTGCAGTGGTGTACGCTGTGATGATCGAAGGCGGCTACAGCGACACCGCGATGGGCAAGACGATTCTTGCGGCCTGTTTTATCACGGACCTTGGGACTGTGCTCGCGCTCGGAGGACTGTTCGCGAACTTCAATTTGTGGCTCCTCGTATTTGTCGCAGTGATGTGCGTTGTCTTGTGGTTCATGCCGAGCTGGACTCAGTTCATCATCTGCCGCCTGGGCGCGACACGCGTGAGCGAGCCCGAAGTGAAATTCATTTTCTTTGTCTTGTTCTTCCTCGGTGGACTGGCGACGACAGCAAAAAGCGAGGCGGTGTTGCCGGCGTATCTTGTCGGTCTCGTTGTTGCCGGAGTTTTTCTGCGCGACAAAACGCTTGTGCATCGAATGCGCAGTATCGCATTCGCCGTGTTCACTCCGTTCTATTTCATCAAGGCTGGCCTGTATGTATCTCTGCCTGCATTGTGGACTGCGCTCGGAGTAATCGGTGTCCTTTTACTGCTGAAGATGCTGACGAAACTGGTGGGTGTGTTTCCGCTTGCGCGTATGCATTACATGCGCACGCGAGAGGCGAGTTATACAACCCTGCTCATGGCGACCGGTCTTACGTTCGGCACGATCTCAGCCCTTTTTGGTTTGCAAAACCACATCATCGATCAGCGGCAATATACGATCTTAGTCACGGTTGTGATCCTGAGCGCGTTTGTTCCAACATTGGTGGCGCAAACTTTCTTCCAGCCAAGCGTGGAGGCGATGCACGCATGGGGAAAGCGCTACCGGCGTGCGCTTGGCGTGCTATCTGTCGAAGATCGAGAAGATCTCAATTCAGAGGCGTGAACCGACACCACAGACAGTTGTTGTGGCAAACGCGCTGTTGGGTTATGGCACAATTTGGAATCTGAAATCGCCATTGGTGACATGCGTGTCCACGGAGGTCACGCGCCAAATCACCTTATATATGCCTGGCGTCAGGCCCGATCTCAGGGAGACATGAAGTAAAGCGCGATTGTCACGATCTAAATGCGTGTCCTTCTTGTCTAGCTGCGTTCCTTTCCCATCAAAAACCATGATGCTGCTCAAGGCTGGCTTAACCGGCTCGTTGAACCAGATCCGTATTTCGTTTGGTGTTTTCTTCATTTTGCTTCCAACCGGTGGCTCTGCATGAACCATGAACGCGTGCGCATTGGCTGGCATCGCCATCGCTAGCAAGCTGAATAATCCAACCGCAAGAAAGATGAGTTGCTTTCGGATCATCTTTTACTTCCAACCAAACAACGGCCGGCCGAGGCTGCGCGGAAATAAATCGTCGAGATAGAAATGCAGTTGGCCAATTACGCCCACCGATTTTCCAGTTCGCTCATTAATTGGAAACACCGCTTCCACGCCAAATTGTACGTACTTGCTCGACCAGATCACGCCGGGATTAATCGTGCCAGTGGTCTCACCGCTCTGTCCGCGATTCAGTGGCGTGCCGAAGGAAAATTCTACCAGCGGGATGAGCCGGTCCAAGGGAGGACGCAGGCCCATGTCCTTTACTTGTTGTTGCAAGTAGATAAGCGCATCCGGGTGCTGACGCTTGTTGGAATGACAACGCCGACCAAACCCGTAACGGCAACGGGCCGCAGCAGTGAGAGCATATCGGGCAAGTCACCTAAGCCTTTGCCGAAGAAAAACGCGGGCGCCCACGTGCTGAAGCTCTCCGTGCCGACCCGCTTCTGTCCTGTTCCGCCGATCTCGACGTCTGCGCCGAGTGAAAGAATCGCCTCATGTTCCGCACTGACGAAGAACTGGTATTTGGCGCGAAGCTCAAGGTTGCCGAAGCCGCTCACTTCGTGCTCGCCTTTTGGACTGAGATCGAGGAACTCTTCGCCGAGCTCGATGCCGAGATTCGGTGTAATTCGTTTTGCGATGTCACTCGCAATGCTCGTCTCGCGGCCCTCTGGAGTCTTCATCGTGGAGACAGTGGGAAGCGACAGTTCATCGTTCACGAATGGATCATCGGTCGAGAGAGTTGCTGGAAAAAAACGCGCGCCCGCAAAGCCGTGGCCGCTAGCGCGATCGGCAAGCGCGAACGCAACAGCGAGCATTATCAAAATCACGGCACGATTGAAAAATTTCATTTCATACTAACGTAAAAGCCCTGTTGTAATCACCAGCGTGGGAATGCTCTTAACAGACCGCGACCTATGCAAGACGCTTTCATGAAACGATCTTTCGTTCGCGTCACGTTCGTCATCATCGCTCTCGCAGCAGCAGCAGCCATCGTGATCGGCGATCTCGTGCGCCAGGCGGCCGGCCGCAAGCTGCGCGAAGCGATTCTTGCGGAACTTCAGCCGGTCGCGTTGAAGAACTGTACGTTGAAGCGATTCGGCAGCGCTAACGACGGCGGATACCTAATGTGTGAGAATCTGATTGAGCCGCTCGATGCAGCCTACTCGTACGGCGTCGGCAGAAACGACGACTGGGGATGCGAGGTGTCGCGCCGGTATCGTGTCCCAGTGCACCAGTACGACTGCTTTGATCCGGCGCGACCAACCTGCAACGGCGGGATGTTCATATTTCACGACGAATGCGTTGGTGATCGGACCGGCTACAGGAAATCGCGTTTCTTCGATACGCTGGAAAACCAGATTAGAAAAAATCCCGACGTCGTCGGGAGCCGACGCGTGATCATCAAGATGGACATCGAGGGCGCGGAATGGGATTCGCTCCTTGCAGCACCTGACGAGCTGTTCGCGTCGATTCCGCAGATCACGATGGAGATGCACGGGTATAACGATCCGAAGATTCTCGCGGTAATCCGGAAGATGAAGCGGAACTTCTATCTCGTGAACCTCCACTTTAACAACTGGTCGTGCACGTCAAAGGCCGCGCCGCTCCTCGCGTGGGCGTACCAGACACATTGGGTGAATAAACGCATCGGTGTGCCCGATTCGTCGGTGCCCGTCCCCGCGCCGATGAGCCCGCTCAACGCACCCGACTCACCGACGTGGCCCGACTGTCAGTTGCGCACGCCGAGGTCGCAGCCCTGACAGTTCACGGCCAGGAGAATATTCGTGCCGTTGGCCCAATGATTCCACCGTGCCAGATTCGTGGCCAGGGTTCCTCTAAACTTGCTGAGTTCTTTCAGGCCTCTATGGCACACATCTCGTTGAACCACATCCCGATGCGGGCTCGAATTTGATCGTGGATTTCGCGCATGCACTCGAGGCGCTCCGCGTGTGTGCCGCGGAGCTTGTCCGAAATCGCCACCTGTTCTCTAATGCCTGACCAAAACAAAATCAGGGCGCTGGGACGCTTACTGTCGCGATTAATTACGATTAATTAATAGGAGGTTGTATGAAAAGACAGACATTAGATATCGGAAGACGACTCCGCATTCTGCTTTGTGCAGCGACGGCGGCATCGCTCTTCGTCTTACCTGCTGGCTACGCGTTCGCGCGTGGCGGACACGGTGGCGAAGGACACCGAGGCGGACATGGTGGAGGTCATGCCGCTATGGGACATGCTGGCTCTGCGCATGGCGGAGGTCATGCCGCTATGAGAAGCGGCGGCTTTGCCCGTGGCGGAGGTGTACACCGCGGCTTCGCGAGTGGTGGCGGCGCGAGAATTGGGCAACGCGGTTTTGCGCGGCAAGGCTTTGTCGGACGCGGCGGCGGTGACTGGGGAGGTAGTTCCTGGTATCCGTACTCTGGATATTCCGGGTTCGGCTATTCCGGCTTCGGCTATAGCTATCCGTATGCAGGCTATTATGGTTACCGATCCGGTTGGTGCTATGATCCATATTACGGGTATCGTCCCTGCGGATACTATCCTTACCGATACGGGTACTGGCCTTACCTGCGCTTCAGCTTCGGTGGCTATTAAGTTATAAATCAGCACCATTAACGTGAGCGGGCCGCAGCAATGCGGCTCGCGTGCTAATCTCTCACGCCGCTCCTGTTTCGCCGCCGGATACGTGGATTTTGAGTTAGCGGGTACTGACCTGACAATCTCCACATTGGCGCGGTGATTTCCTCAGCAGCTTCACAATGACTACGATCAGCAGCACAATGAGTAGAATGCCAACGATACCCGAAATCCACATCATCATTATTAGTCAC
>QHOV01000144.1 GCA_003218885.1 Verrucomicrobiota bacterium
CCCGATTTGGGGACAATGTGCAGACCGGGTCGGTGTTCGCGGCGTTTCCGGTCATCAACGCTGCCTGGCAACGGCAACCGCCGAAATCGATTTCTTTTTGCGGACAACTCCGGCACGGCTCCGGCATCCATTCCGTTCCCCGGAAGCGATTGAAACTTTCCGATTCCCGCCAGATCCAATCGAGCGCTCGTGCCCGGACATTTTCGAATGTGAGATCGGGAATCGCGGACGAAGCAGTTGGGCAGGGGAGCACCTGGCCAATTGGGTTTACTGTGAGATAACGTTGTCCCCAGCCGTTGAGACATGGCTTGGGCCGGGTTTCGTAATAATCCGGAAGCACATAGAAGATGTCGATTCTGCCGGCTAGGCGCGCTTTCGCTGCGGTCGCGATTTCTCGTGCGCGAACGACTTGCTCGCGCGTTGGGAGTAACACTGCGCGATTTAAGAAAGCCCACCCATAGAACTGCACGTTGGCCAGCTCGACTCTCTCGGCTCCTAGCGTTTCCGCGAGATCAATCATTTGCGGCAGGCGATCGATATTGCGCCGGTGGATCACAAAATTGAGACTCAGCGGGATTCCTGCCGCGCGAATTTTTGCAGCGGCATCTAGCTTCCGCTGATGCATGCGCGCGCCGGCGATTTCGTCGGACAAGTCGGACTCGTCGGACTGGAAACTTAGCTGGACGGAATCGAGGCCTGCATCACGCAACGCGCGCAGGCGATCATCATCGAAACCGATTCCGCTCGTGATGAGGTTGGTGTAAAGATTGGCCTCGCGCGCGGCGCGAACTAGTTCAGCCAGATCGCGCCGGACAAGTGGTTCGCCTCCAGAAAAACCAATTTGCAACACGCCAAGTGCGGCAGCTTCACCAATGACGCGGTTCCATTCGTCAGTGGTTAATTCGCGATCCTTTCGCGCGTGCGTCGGGTTCGAGCAATACGGGCAATGCAACGGACACCGATAAGTGAGTTCGGCTAGCAATGCGTATGGGCGCTGGATGGTCATGTAAACTCGATCAGTTTGCGTTGTTGCAGACCGGCGAGGGTTTCGCGCACATCGGCGGCAAGCGCCGCAACATCTGCGTCGTAATCTTCGGCCAACTCTCGCACGATCTCGCTCAATGTTCGCCCGTCGCACCGAGAGAGAATTTCGTGGGCGGTTTCGTTTAATTCGACGATGCCTTCCGGGAAAAGCAGTACGTTTTTACCCGTGGTGGAATCGGTTTGTAGCCGGACTCCCTTCGCCAGTCGCGGACGCGCAGCGTCAGAGATTGTCCTGGTCAGCATAGGCATGGTGAATGGCGTCAAGCATGGACCAGAGCGCATCGCATTTAAACTCGAGCGCGCGAATCGCCTCGCGCTGGAGCTCCGGCATGTTGCAATATTCCAGCGTAATCGCGAGTGCCTCATCCGCGTCGCCTCGCGCCTGAGCGACCCTGCGACGGAAGTAATCAAGGCCACGCGGGTCGATCCAGGGATAGAACCTTTCGAACGCCGCGAGGCGGGCTGTCATCAGATCGGGCGCGAAAAGCTCGGTCAGCGATGACGCGATAGCGATTGGCCAAGGCTCAGTGCGCGCGAAATTCACGTACGCATCCACCGCGAAACGAACTCCGGGGAACAGATGCTGATCTTCGACTAGTTCGGTACGCGACAGCCCGCACGCTTCACCGAGTCGCAGCCACGCTTCGATGCCGCCTTCGTTTTCAGCGTTGCCGTCGTGATCGAGAATGCGGTGAATCCAGGCTCGGCGCACTTCGCGCACGGGGCAGTTGGAGAGAATAGCCGCGTCTTTGATGGGAATATTTCGCTGATAATAGAAGCGATTAGCCACCCAACCGCGCATTGCTTCTGGCGACAGTCGGCCTTCGTTCATGGCGACGTGGAACGGATGTTTATCGTGGTAAGCCCGGGCGCCGATCGCTCGCAGATTTTCGACGAAAGTTTCGCGGTCCCAAAGCCCGGTGGTCATAGAACGATTTCTAATCCGTCACGCGCGATCTCGATTCCGGCCTGCTCGACTTGTGCGTGTTCTCGAGTGCCAGGCATGAGGATTGGGTTCGTGTTGTTTATGTGCGTGTAAATCTTCCGGCCCGCCCGCGATTGGCGCAAGAAATCAAGACTGCCGTCGCTTATGGGCAAGTGATTCATCTCGCGCGCGGTTCGGGCGCCCGGCCGCACGACGGCGAGTTCGCCGTCACTCCAGAATGTGCCGTCAAACATGACGACATCCGAAGCGTGCACTGCGTCGCGCAATTCGCCGGTCAGTTCGCCGACAGTTGGGGCGAAAAGCGCAGTTACTCCAGAGGTGTCGTCCCGAAATTGAAACGCAACGCTGCTGGGCAATTTGATCGCTCGAAAACCGATGCTGCCATTCAAGGATTGAAAATCAGCGCTGATCTTTCGCCATTTGATTCCGCAGAACCGCGCTAGGACGCTGTCAATCCACGCGAGCGCTGTTCGCGTTTCATCGGCCGCGTAAACGATCAGCGGCGTTTCCTGTTGCCGCAAGAGCAATAAACCCAGCGCATGGTCGATGTCGGCATTTGTCAAAAGAACGCCTGCGATCGGAGTGTTGCGCGGCGAGTCGCGGCCGGGCTGCAATTGCGGCATGCTTTCGATTTGCCGGGCTAAATCGGGCGATGCGTTGATCAAGAAATAGCGTCGAACGGCTTCCGAGTCGCCGCCGATCGCGGTACTCGATTGCGTCTGCGGCGCAATTTTCCCCGTCCGAGCAGCCACGCAGTTCGCACAGGCACAGTTCCATTGCGGCAAACCACCGCCGGCTGCGCTGCCGAGAATATGGATGCGAATCAACCGGAGTTTCGCAGTAATTAGTCCCGTTCGATCAGACCGCGCCGGCGTAACACGTACACTCAAAAAAGATCGGCACGGTTTTCAACATCGGTTTGATCCACCGCTTTTTGGTCCGTCTCATAAATCCCACAGGTTTCATAGGTCAAAATGGCCGTATGGGTCAAACTATTTCTTGATAAAACTGATGTCGCCGCTGCGTTCCACGCGGGCGAGTCTAACCCTGGAAAGGTCGTCGATGTGCGCGCCAAGACGCATGTCCTCTTCCAGATCATGCATGGAGATATGGTTGCGCCGCATCATGCGAAAATCGCATTGGCCATCGTGCACAATCGTGTCGGGTCGGCCTTTAACCAAAATCCCAAAGCCGTGAGAATAGTATGCGAGATGTGCGAAAAGGCGATGGAGCACCACTAAAACCACGCCTCCGCCGAGTGTGGCGAAAAAAGCTGCCGAACCGTTGATGGCGCGCGAAAGCACAGCGGCAAGAATGACCAGCAGGACGGCGTCGAACGGAGTCTTGCGCGAAAGTGAGCGTTTGTGTCCGAGCCGCATCGTGGTCAGTGTGACAAGAAAGACAATGATCCCACGCAGCGAAATTTGAACAAATGTCAAATCCTTCGGTTCTACCCCCAAGCCAAGCAAGGTTTCAAAAGAGTTCCAGAATGCATTCATAGGTAAGATTGTATCGCCGTGAGAAGCTTTGTCGCGCGTATACCGCTTTTCGGTGCCGCGCTTGCAAGAGAAACCGTCGCGTGGCATAAGACGACCGCTCGCAGAGTTTAAACCAGCCGATCGCACGAAATTTATGCCGACAGCTCCACCTCCTTCTCGTGACGTAGCACTAGAAACGCGCGTGTTTTGGGAACGCTTCAAAAAAGAAATCACCGCGGCGCTTATCATCGTCCTGCTCGCCGTGATCGGTTTTACTGGTTATCGCTTTTATTCCGATCGACGGGCCGCATCGGCGTCGGCTTCGCTAGCGAGTGCGAAGAGCGCGCAAGAGTATCAACAGGTGATTGCCCGTTATCCAAACACGCCAGCAGCCGCCGACGCTTATCTTTTACTCGCTGAAGCTCAGCGGAGCGAAAAGAAATTCGCGGAGGCGAACGCAACGCTCCAAACCTTTATCGCCAAGTACCCACAGCACGAGCTTGTAAGCACGGCGCGAATGGCAATGGCAGCTAATCTGGAGTCGATGGGGAAGACGGATGAGGCGTTGGCGATGTATCAGCAGATCGCATCGGCCTACCCGAACAGTTTCAATGCACCGCTGGCTTTGCTTTCACAGGTGCATATTTTGAAGGCGAAAAATCGAAACGACGATGCGCGGCGCGTCTGCGAAACCATCCTGACGCAATATCGAACGAGCTTCTGGGCCGGCGAGGCGATGCAGCAATTGCGTTTGATTAAACCGATTAGCTCGCCTGCGCCGGGCCCAACACAGACTGCAACAGCCCCGCCGCTATTGGCGCGTCCTCCTGCGCCAGCGCCACCGCCGGCACCGCAAGCCCCGCCGTCGCCAAAGAAACCGTAGCGATGGTTTTGCCCGAGCCGTGGGGACGCACATATCCCACATCTGGCTTATTAACGTTTCGAGAACTGGAAACGTTTCCGGGCGCCGGGTTGTCCGGATTTTTTCCGCTCTTTCATGCGCGGATCGCGGCGAAGCAGACCCTCGGACTTAAGCGGTCCTCGCAAATTGGCATCGACCTGAAGAAGCGCGCGGGCAATGGCCAGCTGCGCCGCACCGGCCTGTCCCATGATGCCACCGCCGCTGGCGTTAATCCACAAATCGTAAGCATTCACGGCCTTGGCGGATTGAAGCGGTTGCAGCACCACGTTTTGTAACGGCGCAGTGGGAAAATAATCTTCGAAGCTGCGCCCGTTAATATCGATCTTTCCGCTGCCCGGCGTCATGCGAATGCGCGCGACTGACGTCTTACGGCGGCCTGTGGCAACGAATTCTTCAGTTTGTGGCATAGGATCAGGACTTCTGGAGTTTGACAGCTTGTGGCTGCTGCGCGGCGTGCGGATGCGAATCGCCGCGATAAACTTTCAACTTCCGATAAACACGGCGACCGAGCCGGTTGTGGGGTATCATTCCGCGCACCGCCCGCTCGATTAGCAGTTCGGGATGGCGAACGCGGCGCGCCCGGACGTTCTCAGATTTATGGCCACCTACGTAACCTGAAAAACTCGTGTAACTCTTCTGTTCTTCTTTCTTTCCGGTCAGTCGCACTTTTTCCGCATTGATGACGATCACAAAATCACCCGTATCCACATGGGGGGTAAAAACTGTCTTCTCTTTGCCACGCAACAGATTCGCTGCTTTTAGCGCAACCTTTCCCAGCACCTGGTTTGCGGCGTCGATCACCCACCACTTGCGCGGGACTTCGCTGGCTTTGGCAGAAAACGTTTTCATCTTAGAAAAAGGCACGAAAACTACGAAGGGAGCAAGCGCCTGTCAACCTACCCGAACGCCTATGAGATGTATTAGTCCATCGCAGAAATGCTCGCTGGTCAACTTGCTTTTGCGCGTTTAATTCTCTGGCCATGTCAAATTCGACTGCCACAAAGACCGCAATCACACCGCGACGGGACGAAGATTTTCCGGAATGGTATCAGCAGGTCATCCGCGCGGCGGAACTGGCCGAGCCGTCGGACGTGCGCGGTTGCATGGTGATTCGCCCGTGGGGTTATGGGATTTGGGAAAATATGCAGCGTCAACTCGACGGGATGTTTCGCGCCACTGGCCATCGCAACGCTTACTTTCCGCTTTTCATTCCGCTGAGTTATTTCGCCAAGGAAGCGGAGCACGTTGAAGGTTTCGCCAAGGAATGCGCCGTCGTCACGCATACCCGACTTGAGGTGGATGAGAATGGAAGAATGAAACCGGCCAGCCCGTTGACAGAACCACTCGTAGTCCGACCGACGTCTGAGACAATTATCGGAGCGAGCTATGCAAAGTGGGTGCAATCGTATCGCGACCTGCCAATTCTGATCAATCAATGGGCGAACGTCGTTCGTTGGGAAATGCGGCCGCGATTATTTTTGCGTACGACCGAGTTTCTCTGGCAGGAAGGCCACACCGTCCATGAAACCGAGACTGAAGCGCGCGCAGAAACGAGATTGATCTTGGATTTATACGAAAGATTTGTCCGAGATCATCTTGCCGTTCCAGTTTTCACCGGAGCGAAATCTGAAAGTGAAAAGTTTCCTGGTGCCGTGGAAACACTGACGCTTGAAGCGATGGTGCAGGACCGAAAGGCGATCCAAGCTGGGACGTCGCATTTCCTCGGACAAAACTTCGCGCGCGCCAGCGGGATTCAATTCCAAAACCGCGAGGGCAAACAGGAATTCGGTTGGACGACAAGCTGGGGAATGACCACCCGGCTGGTTGGTACTCTTGTCATGATGCACGGCGACGATGACGGACTTGTTCTGCCGCCGCGGATAGCACCGACGCAAATCGTCATTCTGCCAATCGCACCGAAGGAGCAAGCCCGCGCAGCAGTCCTGGAGGCTTGTGACAAAGTTGCAGAGCGCTTGGGCAAGACTCGCTATGTCGGCGTTCCAATCGAAGTCTTAGTCGATCGGCGCGATCTCGGCGGCGGCGTTAAGAACTGGGAATGGATCAAGAAAGGCGTGCCTTTGCGCATCGAGATCGGCCCGCGCGATCTGGAAAAGAATTCGGTTGAACTCAGCCGGCGTGATCAACCGGTGAAGTCGAAGGATTCAATGCCGATGGAGGAATTCGTTGCTCGCGCGCCGGAAATTCTCACGTCGATTCAGGATGCTCTATATGCGCGAGCGAAAAAGTTTCGGGACGCGAACACGCGCGTAATCAATTCGAAAAAAGACTTCTATGATTTCTTTACGCCGAAGAATCCTGCAAAACCGGAAATCCACGGCGGCTTTGCTCTCGCGCGCTGGAATGGCTCCCGCGAAATCGAAGACCAAATCAAGAATGACCTCAAAGTCACGATACGCGCCATTCCGCTCGATGATTCCTCTGAACAGGGCCAATGCATTTTCAGCGGTGAAGCGAGCGCACGTCGCGTCATTTGGGCCAAATCGTATTGAAGGCCGGGACCCAATGCGATGTACAGAGCTACAGCCTGCATCTCAGTTGACTCCGCGGTTGCCACTCGCTTAATTCCGGCCTGCCGATGGAATTAAAGCTCTACAGTCGCGAATGGTGCTCGTGGTGTATTGATGCAAAGGATTATCTCAGCGAAAAAGGGTATTGCTTCCAGGAGATTGACGTTAGTAAAGATCGCGAAGCTTACGAGGACATGAAAAAACTTTCCGCGCAAACGTATGTGCCCACGTTTGTCGCGGGCGACAAAGTCCTGGCCAATTTCGATACCGATCAGCTCAAAAAATTTCTCAACGAGCACCAGATCAATCCGTAATGCTTTTCGGCATCCTTCTTACACTCGGCATGTCCGTGCTCAGCGTCGGCCTGCGCACCTTTCAAAATTCGTATGCACAAAAAGCCGGTGCGCTCGGCATTCTCGCGGCCACTTTTCTCGCCGTTTATTTTATGACCGACAGTTGGATGGGGGGGTTGCTCGCCGCATTGGGCTGGCTCTTTCTGCCCTGGCTGGAAATTCTCACCCGGATTCGTGCGCTCCGGCTTCCGAAGGAGAAACAGCTTCGGCCGAAAAGTCCGCCGTCTGCGGACACTTTCCCAGCGCTCAGTGAGATTACGCGTGAGATCGAGGACGAAGCCTTCGTGCACGTAGGCGACGCTGGATGGGATTGGGAAGATTTTCGGCAATTTTTCCGGTTGTTTTACAGAGAAGAGGATCGCGCCCAAGCGGCGATCTGCCTGAACGAACAACGTGATTTTTCATTCTATTACCTGCGCATTTCGTCGCGTGCCAAAGACGGCACCGTTTGGACGACGTGGAATTACCCGCTTTCCTATGGCCTGAAGCTCACTCCTCTATTCCGGATCAATCGACAGCGGCCGGATCGATCGTTCTGGCAGCTTTACCAGAGTCATCGGGAGTTTCTCCGCAAAAACGGCGTTGATCCCGCTTCGATCGATGCGCTCGATGAAGAGCAAATTGAGAACGAGATGGAGAAGGATCTCCGCGACCAGATCGAGCATAACATTCATAAGGGCGTCCTCAAACAGACCGCGGCAGGGGAGGTCAAATACTCCTGGCGCGGGATGATTTATCTTTGGTGCCAATTTTTGGTCGATTTGGTGCGGCTGTAATTCTCTCTCTCGTCCCGAGCGGGCTACGGAGTATGTCAGTCTGTTCATTTGAACTTGCTTCATTGTCCGCGTTGAGCGATCATTCCAACATGCTGACGCAGCGGCAGAGAAGCGTTCTTGATTTTATTCAGCGCGAGCAACGCGAGAAGGGGATCACGCCCAGCACACGCGAAATCCAAAGTCATTTTGGGTTCGCCAGCCAGACATCGGTGATGCAATACATTGCTGCGCTGGAGCGAAAGGGGTTTCTCGATCGCCACGCGCGCAAAGCCCGCGCGTTGATTACTCCAGCTATGAAAGTCAGAATCACCGACATTCCAATCTACGGGCAGATCCCGGCCGGCATGTCGGCGTTGACTGAGCAGACGATCGAAGGCCACGTGTCGCTCGATATGCGTTCGGCCAATGTGTTGAAGAATCGCGGCACATTTGCCTTGCGCGTCCGCGGCGACTCAATGATCGGTGCGCACATTTTGGATGGCGATATCGTGATTTTGGAAGACGCCAAAGAAGTGCACAACGGCGATATCGTTGCGGCGTTGATCGACGGCGAAACGTCATTGAAGCGTTACGTGGTCGAGCACGGCCGTCCGTATCTCAAAGCGGAAAACCCCCGCTACCCGGATCTAGTCCCGGCCCGCGAGCTCAAGATTCAGGGTGTGATGGTATCGCTGATTCGGAAAGAAGAGCGGCGGAGACGTCACTGAGATAGAGGAACCGTCCACACTCGCATCAACTGTTCGATTGAACATATAACAGAGCATGCCATCTTTTTCTCAATGGCTGCAAGCGCCAAGATTATCGATCTTCGGAAACTACTGGCGGAGCGTTTTCCGCATCCCGCCGTCACGACGGTAACGCGTTTGTTCACTGGTTTACCTTTTCTTGATCAACCCACTGGTGGCGGATTGCCGCGAGGCGCGCTCACCGAATTGATCAGCCCACGAACGAGCACGGGAAGCGCATCTCTCATTCACGCCTTCATCCATGGCGCATATCGCGATAGTTATTTCGTGGCGCTGATTGATGGGCGCGATTCGTTCGATCCCTGCGGGTTAGATAATACCTCGCTGCGACACTTGCTTTGGGTCCGTTGTAGCAAAGCATCTGAAGCCATCAAAGCGGCTGATCTGCTTTTGCGGGATGGCAATTTCCCGTTCGTGATTGTCGATCTGGTGCTGAACTCGCCGGAAGAATTGCGCAAAATTCCGCAAACGAACTGGTATCGCTTGCAACGGCTGGTCGAGTTAGTGCCTACGGCATGTCTGGTCCTCACCAGATATGAAATGGTCGGCAGCGCACAACTGAAACTTGTTCTCGAAAATTCCTGGAACCTGGAAACTTTGAAAAAGCAGAATGCGATTTCTCAGCTGCGAATTGTTGTAAAACGATCGCATGTTCAACCAGATGTCGGAAGTCAGCGATCAGAGGTCAGCTAGAGCGATGTTTGCGACGATTTATTTGCCGAATTTCTATTTGCAGGCTGCTACTCGGCATCAGCCGGAATTGCGCGCCAAGCCGGTCGCATTGATCGAAGAACAGGACAGGAAACCGATCATCATTCAACTGAATGAGGCCGCGGAAAAATCCGGAATTCGAAAAGGAATGACGCCGAGTCAGGCTCTGGCGCGATCTTTGCGGGTCGTGATTAAAGTGCGCAGGCGCGCGCAGGAAAAATCGATCCAGGAAATCTTAATTTACTACGCGTTTACTCTCAGCCCGTTTGTGGAAAGCACTGCGCCCGGTGTTTGCACCATTCAATTTACAGACTACCGCGATTTGAGCCCAAAACTTGCAGAAGTTATCGAGCAATTGACCGAATGCGAAATCGTCGCGCAAGCCGCGATTGCTCCCACGCCAGATACCAGTTTTCTGACAGCACATCTGGCCCGGCTAGTTTTGCAGATCGAGAATGCAAAAGAATTTCTTGCTCCTCTACCGATAGAAACTCTCGCAAGATCTTCCCCGGGGTTTTGGTAGGGACATCGCGCTGCGCTTCACCGGTTCTTCTTTGCTTTCCCGATTCCCTCTGTCTGTTTTACGACGAATGATTTCACGCGGGCACACTCCTTCTGAACCCCCTTGGCGAAATCGCGTGGTCCGTACTCGAACAGCACAACGAAGCAAAAAGTGAAAACGATGAAGAGGGCGAACCAGAAAATCCCGCGCAGCAGCGCCATGCAAAAGGCTAGCCGCTGCGAACCGTGCGATCAATAGCGATGGAGGGATAGCGCGCCGCGCTGTCCGGACGCCGCAGCGCGGCGTCCCTACCTTCTACCCCAGCGGACGCTACAACGTCTTGAACCGGATGCCGAAGCTGCCAAGCTATTTGCCCATGCGCGTGCCGTTGCTTGATCTTGGCGAACAATACCGTGCCCTAAGTGAGCCGATTCGCGAAGCGATTCACGACGTCCTGGCGAGCAATCGTTTCATTCTCGGACCAAAAGTGCAGGCGTTCGAAAAGGCGATCTGCGGGTATTGCAACGCGCCACACGCTGTAGGTGTTTCATCTGGAACAGATGCGTTGCTGGCGATCCTCATGGCGCTTGGAATTGGACCAGGCGACGCGGTCATCACCACGCCGTACACGTTTTTCGCCACTGCCGGATGCATCGCGCGCGTCGGCGCCAGACCGCTTTTCGCCGACATCGATCCCGAAACGTACAACATTAGCCCATCCGCGATTCGGGAATGCATGGAGAAGAATTGTGAAGTGGATTCGGAGGGCGCATCGAGAACAAGAAGCGGAGAGAAAGTCCGCGCCATCGTCCCAGTTCATTTGTTCGGGTTATGCTGCGAGATGGACGCGCTCCATGAGATTTCGGAACGCTTTCACCTTGATCTGATCGAAGATGCAGCGCAGGCGATTGGTTCGGAGTTTCCGTTCGGAGAAACCACTGCCAAAGCCGGAACGATGGGCGAAGTTGGTTTCTTTAGTTTTTATCCTTCGAAGAATCTCGGAGCTGCTGGTGATGCGGGGATGATCGTCTGCCGGGATGAGACCCTCGCGAGAAGGTTGCGAACTTTCAGAGAGCACGGCATGGGACCGCGCTATTTTCACCATGTCATTGGAGGCAATTTTCGCTTGGACGAAATCCAGGCTGCAATTCTGGGCGTTAAGCTTCCATTTTTGGAAAGATGGGCAGCGGCGCGGCGAGCAGCGGCGGATTTTTACTGTGCAGAATTCGCCCGCGTGGGATTGACGGGAATAATTACTCCACTCGCCGCGCCTTACCGCGATCGCGGCCTAACGAATCATCACGTCTATCACCAATACGTCATCCGCGTGCCAATGCGCGATGCGTTGCGCGAGCATCTGGACAAACGCGAAATTGAGACAGCAATCTACTATCCGCTTGGGCTCCACGAGCAAAAGTGTTTTGCCTATCTCGGCTACAAGAAAGGCGATTTTCCGGAGACGGAGCGCGCCGCGCGCGAAACGCTGGCGTTGCCTATTTATCCGGAGATTTCGCGCGAAGCACAGCGTTACGCCGTTGATGCGATTGCCGAGTTCTACGGCTCACAGCTAGCGAACCAGCCAAAAACGACGTAGATTTCGCCGCTAGGCTTTTGCACTGCGGCGCGTTACGCATCGCTTTTCAGAGACGAAGCCGCTGCCAGTTGCAAGCTGCACGGCACCAGCCTATATGAATCGCTCGCACCAACGGGTAGGTACCGAAGTGGCCAAACGGGGCAGACTGTAAATCTGCTGGCTTTACGCCTTCGCTGGTTCGAATCCAGCCCTGCCCACTGCCCTGCCGGAACCGCTATTTGCGAACTCGTTAGTGCCCTCTTCGCGGGCCGCCACCTTCGCGACGGCCACCATATCCGCCGCCGCCGTAGCCGCGTCCACCGCCGCCGGGCGGTCGCGATTCTCGCGGGCGAGCTTCATTCACCGTCAACTGCCGGCCTTCGATGGCATGGCCATTAAGTTTCGAAATGGCGTTTTGAGCGTCCTCGTCCGAGCCCATGGTGACGAAAGCGAAGCCACGTGACTTGCCGGTGAATCTGTCCTGCATGAGAGTAACTTCCTGCACAGCTCCAGCCTGTGCAAAAAGCTCCTGCAGTTCGTTCTCGGTAGTGTTGAAGGGTAGATTGCCTACGTATAATTTGGTTCCCATTGAGTTTATTCTGGAAAACGCAGCCAGGTCACTGTTCCCGCTTATCGGATTTCAAATCGTCACTGAATAAACTCAACTGACAATCCACCAACTTCCAAGCTTCGTTTTCGTTTGGGCTCACTTGTAAAATGCTTCCCCTAAGAAAGCAATAGAAATCGCGGGACAATTTTTTCCCTTCCAACCATGGCGAAACCAAGCAGCCCGAACCAAAAAAAAGTCGGTGCCCGCGTCGCCGTTGTGGCTGCAGGCGTGGTCAGCCCGTTGGGATTTGGACTGGCCGAAACACTCGAATCGCTGCGCAAGGCGCGAGATTGCGTGAGCCCAGTGACGCGATTTTCCGTGGGGCAATGCCGATGTAAAACCGCTGGTCAAGTCCCCGATGACCGCCTGCTTGCTGGCCAGGGTGAGGGGATTCGAGGCCACCGCCTTCATCGCGCCTCGCACATGATGATTCAGGCGTTAAAAGAAGTTGTAACGCAGGAACCTCAATTTAAACCGGAGTTGGCGGTAATCGGAACGACAAGCGGCGGCATGTCTTATGGCGAACATTACTACCGCTCATTACGTCAAGCTGAAGAGCTGCGGCATGCCCCGACGTGGATCGCAAATTACCCTGCGCAAAAGCCGGTGATTGACGCTCAGGAAGCCTTTGGATTTTTTGCGCCGTGCCAGGTGATCGCGAACGCATGTGCCTCTGGCACCAATGCCATCGGTCACGCGTTCGAATGCGTGCGATCGGGTCGCTATCAACGGGTGTTAGCCGGCGGTTATGACGCGCTCGCCGAAATGGTCTTTGTAGGATTTGATTCGCTTCAAGCCTCGACACCGGAGAAATGCCGTCCATTTGATCGGCATCGCACCGGCATGGTGCTGGGAGAAGGGGCCGCAATCCTGGCGTTGGAAAACCTCGAACTGGCTCAGAAGCGTGGCGCACCCGTTCTGGCAGAAATCATTGGCTACGGCATTTCTACAGACAACTTTCATATCACACAGCCGGAGCCTTCCGGTGTCGGACCGCGACAGGCAATGGAGCGAGCTCTCCAGAGCGCAGACATATCAGCGGGGGAAGTCGATTACATCAATGCACACGGCACGGCGACTGTGTTTAATGACGCGGCAGAGGGAAAGGCGATCAGCACAATATTTGATGGCGTGCCGGTGAGCTCGACTAAGAGCATGATGGGTCATTCTCTGGGAGCCGCGGGTGCGGTTGAGGCGATTGTCTGTTTACTGGCGCTCCAACACCAGTTTCTTCCTCCCAACATCAATTTTCAGGCATTAGATGACGGCCTTGAGCTAAATGTTGTAGCGAACGAAGCGCAACCGGCCCTTTTGAGCATGGCACTTTCAAATTCCTTTGGCTTCGGCGGCACGAATGCCTCGATTCTGATGCGCAAGTTCGAGGTATGAGTCTGGCGATTGCCGGCATGGGGTGGGCGACACCTCTTGGGCGTGGCGTTGATTCAGTGTGGGAGCAGTTGCTTCACGGTGATGAAGCTTCCGCGACGGCGATCTCTGAAGAGTTCGGGCATCAGCCTTACAACGTCTTTCGCGTGCCCGAATCCGCGCTAACTGGTTTGGCGCATCCGCGTCTCCGCCGAGCCAGTGTGATTTCGCGATTTGCCGCAGCGGCGGGTTTGGACGCCTTGCGCGCTGCAGGCGTGAAGCTCGATCCGCAGAATGCTGAACGCACTGCGCTCATCTTCGCTATTTCAAACGGCGGGGTGATTTACACGAAGCGTTTTTACCGCGACGTCGTTGACGCAGGCGCGCAGTCCGCCAGTCCGTTGTTGTTTCCCGAAACTGTCTTCAATGCCCCGGCAAGCCACCTCGCGGCGATTCTCGGTGTCACTGGCGCTACGTATACTTTGGTGGGCGATGGAGCGGTCGGGCTCGCAGCGATAAAAATGGCTGATGACCTCATGGCGAATGAGCCACTTGACCATTGCCTTGTCGTGGGGACGGAAGAAGTCGATTGGCTCTCGTGTGACGCCTATCGGCGATGGCGATTACTTCGTTTGGCGCCCCCGATTGAGCCGTTCAATGAGCAACGGCGCGGAATGATTTTGAGCGAAGGCGCAGGCGCAATCGTTCTCGCGCGGGATGGCACGTTCACGATCGAATGCGCTCATCCCGGCGGACATTTTACGAAACGCGCCGAAGCAGAGGAAATTTTGAAGCGGATTCTACGCGATCTTTGTCAAAGCGAAATCGATCTTGTCATCTCGAGCGCTAACGGCACGTTCGTCGATCAAGCGGAATATCGAGCGCTTCAGGCGATCGTTCCAAATGCGTTTGTCTACACGGTCAAACCGGCCTTGGGCGAGAGCGTTGGTGCTGCAGGACTGTGGCACGTCATCGTAGCGGCCCAGGCCTTGCGCTCTGCGGAGCTTCCGCCTGTGCTTCACGCAGATCCAGCCATTGGGTTGCGGCTTTCGCTTTCACGCACGTCTGTGGCGGGAGCGCGCCGCGCAATCGTTCTAAGCTGCGGGGTCAACCAGCAAGCAGCGGGATTGCGCCTAGCAATCCGATGAGCAGACCGCCTCACCGCCGGGCGCATTTACCGTTTAGTTCATACCTGCCATAAGTCCCATTTGTTCCCCGTGCATCCCATAGGACCCATGTTGACGAAACGCGCTTCGACCGCGACGCTCGATTAGCTTACGTAATTCTCGCGCATGGCCGTTGAAGTCAAAATTCCCGCTGTTGGCGAATCCATCACCAGCGGTGTCGTCTCCATCTGGCACAAGAAATCCGGCGAGTTCGTGAACGAGGGTGAAACGCTCTTTACGCTCGAGACCGACAAGGTTTCCACCGAGATCGTCGCCGAAAAAGCCGGCCTGCTCGAAACCAAAGTGCCCGAAGGCCAGGAGGTGAAGATCGGGGAAGTGGTTGCGACAATCGACGATTCAAAGGAGCGACCAGCGGAAAAGAAAGTCCCCGAGGCAAAGAAGGCTGAAAAGCCTCCGGAAAAAAAGAAAGAGCCTGTGGAAAAGAAGAGAGAGCCAGAGGCGGTGGAAAAAACTGTTGAAGAAGGGGAGAAAAAGCCGCCGCCGGAAGAAGAAAAACCTCTCTCTCCCGCCGTTCGGCACATCGTCGAAGAAGAGAAACTTGAGCCGGAGAAAATCCCCGGCACCGGGAGAAGCGGGCGTCTGACCAAAGCTGACGTCCTGGCCGCGGTCCAAGAGCGCGGCAAAGCCGAAGAAAAGGTTGAAGCTCGCGAAGTTGAGCCATCTGCCAATGGCCGTTTCATCCGCAAAAAGATGTCGCCTTTGCGCCGGAAGATCGCGCAGCAACTGGTGATGGCGCAGCACACCGCAGCGATTCTTACCACATTCAACGAATGCGACATGAGCGCCGTGCAGGAATTGCGCAGCAAAGCGCAAGAAGAGTTTACCAAAAAGAACGGCGTCAAACTGGGGCTTATGTCCTTCTTTGTTAAAGCATGCGTCGAAGCGCTCAAAGCCGTGCCTGTAGTCAACGGCCGCATTGAGGACGACGATTTCATCCAAAACAACTTCTACGATATCGGAGTGGCGGTCGGCACCGAGCGCGGACTGGTTGTGCCGGTGCTACGTGATGCGGACAAGAAAAGTTTTGCCGAACTCGAACAAGCCATTGCCGATTTCGCGGCAAGAGCGCGCGAAGGGAAATTGAAGATTGAAGATTTGCAGGGCGGCACATTCACGATCACAAACGGTGGCGTGTACGGATCGCTCTTTGCCACGCCGATCTTAAATCCGCCACAGAGCGGTATCCTCGGCATGCACAAAATCATGCCGCGGCCGGTCGCGGTGGATGGAAAAGTGGAAGTTCGCCCGATGATGTATCTGGCGCTCAGCTACGATCATCGCGCCATCGATGGGAAAGAAGCAGTCACTTTCCTCGTCAAAGTGAAGGAATGCATCGAAGAGCCGAAAAAACTCCTGCTGGATTTTTGACGGAATGATATGGAAAAATTTGACGTCGTTATCATCGGCTCCGGCCCGGGCGGTTACATTGCTGCAATCCGCGCCGGCCAGCTCGGCTTAAAGACGGCGCTGGTCGAAAAAGACAAAGAACTAGGCGGCACTTGCCTGAATGTCGGCTGTATCCCCAGCAAAGCGCTTCTGACTTCGAGCGATCATTTCGTGTTCGTCAAAAAAGAGGCTGCCAAGCATGGCATCGTCATCGACGGCGCGCGTGTCGATCTCGCGAAGATGCAGGAGCGCAAAGACAGAGTCGTGAAGACATTCAACAGCGGTGTGCGCACGTTGATGAAAACGAACAAGGTCACTACCTTCGCAGGCTTGGCCACAATCACCGCGCCCGGGAAGGTTTCCATTAAATCCTCCAGTGGCGAGACACAGGAGATCGAAACGAAAAATATCGTCATCGCTACCGGCAGCGCACCGGTGGAACTTTCGTTCGCAAAATTTGACGGCAATACAATCGTCAGCAGCACCGAAGCGCTGGAGTTCACGGAACCTCCAAAGAAACTTGTTGTCATTGGTGCAGGCGCGGTAGGGCTGGAACTGGGCTCCGTTTGGAACCGACTTGGTTCCGAAGTCACGATGCTGGAGTTTCTGCCGCGCATCGCTCTCGGGTTTGATCTTGAGCTGTCGAACCTGCTTCAACGTTTGCTTACCGCTCAAGGCATGACGTTCCACCTGGATGCGAAAGTTAGCGCGGTGACAGTCGAGGGTGACCGCGCGATCGTGACGGCGACCAAAGGCGGCGAAGAACTGAAATTCGATGCCGACAAGGTGCTCGTCTCAGTCGGACGCCGCCCATTCTCGGACGGCTTGGGCGCAGAAAAAGTGGGCGTGGAGTTCGATGAAAAGAAGCGCATCAAAGTGGAGAAACATTTCCGCACAAATGTGGAAGGCATTTATGCCATCGGCGATGTAATCGCCGGGCCAATGCTGGCGCACAAAGCCGAAGACGAAGGAATTGCCTGCATAGAAATCATCGCAGGCAAGGCCGGCCATGTAAACTACGAAGCCATCGCCGGGATCATTTACACAAATCCCGAGCTCGCCGGTGTTGGTCTTACCGAAGATCAAGCCAAGGAGCAGGGGATCGATGTGCGCATCGGCAAATTTCCCTTTCGCGCTAACAGCCGCGCGCTTTGCAGTGATGAAGTGGAAGGAATGGTCAAGTTTGTCGCCGATGCAAAAACCGATCGCATTCTCGGTGCCCACATCTTGCACCACCTCGCTTCGGAATTAATCGCCGAAGCCGTTTCGGTGATTGAGTTTGGCGGCAGCTCCGAAGATATCGGACGCACCTGCCATTCCCACCCCACGTTGAGCGAAGCAGTCAGGGAGGCCGCGCTCAACGTCGAGAAACGCGCGCTGCACATCATAAACCACTGATCACTGCGGATCGCCAATCCCGGTCCCCAGAAACACATTATGTCGAGGTCCCCGCCTCGCGTCGCCGGATCACGAACAACGTCACTAGCGCTGAAACCGCACAAATAAATGCGCCGAACGCGAGCGCGAAAGGTGTACCCAGCCAATGAGCGACGGCGCCGGCTTCGAGGCTTCCGAGCGGGATCATCGCGCCGAACACAAGCGACCACACGCCCATGACGCGTCCGCGCATTTCATCCGGCACGATCGTTTGCAACACGGTGTTTGAAGTTGAGAAAAACAGCAGCATCCCGAATCCACCGGCAAACAGAAACAGCAAGGCGAGCGGAAAGCTTTTTGTGAAGGAAACCGCCAACAGGGCTGCCGAAAACAGCCAAACGCCGCCGAGCGCGAGCTTGCGTGGAGTGAAAAGATGGCCGTACGTCGCCACAAAGAGCGCGCCGACGAATGCGCCAGTGCCGCTCGCCGACATCAAGATACCATAACCGTTTGCACCGCGGTTGAGCACGTCGCGCGCGAAAGCTGGCATCAGTACAGTGTACGACCATCCGAAGACGCCGACTGCGAGGAAAAGCAATAGAATCGTGCGCACTCGTTGATGTTTTATTGCGTACACGACGCCGTTCCAAGCGTGTTCACCGGCAGATACAGCATGTGCCCGTCGCCGAAACTGCGGTAGGCGCATCATCAACAAGCCGGCAATCACCGCGATGAAGCTCATGCCGTTCAAGAGAAAACACATCGCCACCCCCACGGCGCCGATCATCAATCCTGCAACGGACGGACCGACTACGCGCGCGCCGTTTACGATCGAGCTGTTAAGCGAAATCGCGTTCAGCAAATCTTCCCGGCTTGTCATTTCAACCGTGAACGCCTGACGTGCAGGCATGTCGAATCCCATCGCAGCTCCGTTGAACGCTGCGACGATCATGATAAACAGGGGTGTCGCAAAACCCAGCCAAACGCCTGCCGCGAGCAAAAACGCACAGAGCATCTGTGCGGATTGCGTCACGACAAGAATGGAGCGTTTCGGATACAAATCAGCGAGCGCGCCGCCCCAGAGCGACGAGAAGACCATCGGCGCGGAGCCGACGGCAGAGACGAGGCCGAGTAAAAGTTTCGAATTCGTAATTTCGTAAACGAACCAGCTCATCGCAGTTTGTTGCATCCACGTGCCAATCAGCGAGACCAGCTGACCCCAGAAGAACAGCCGATAATTGCGATGACGCAGTGCGCGAAATGTATGCCGCCACGTGATACCACCCACCGGCATTCGCCGCGGTCGCCCGCTCAGATCCTCCGGGACTCGCGCGGTTTCTAGGTTTGGGCGAATGGAAAGCACAGAGGCAATTCTGCTTCGCAAGCGAAAATTCAGCGACACGAGCCTGATTGTTTCATGGTGCACGGAAGCATTTGGTTGCATCCAAACCGTGGCCAAAGGCGCACGCCGCGGGAAAAGTCCGTTTGCGGGAAAGCTGGATTTATTTTTTGAGACTGAAATTTCCATCGTGCGCAGCCGGAAATCGAATTTGCATACGCTCACTGAAGTCGTCGTGAAGAATCCGTTCGCCGGGATTCGCAGCAACTATCTGCGCATGCAGACAGCAGCTTATTTTGTCGAGCTCATTGAGATTTGCACCGAGCGCGATCATCGCGAGCCGGAATTGTTCGGGCTTTTGCGCCGGGCGTTCGGCTATCTGGATTCCAACGATTCGACGGCACGCGCGGTCGCGCATTTCGAGACCGAACTGGCGCGCATTGCCGGCGTCCACGATATGAAAAGCCTCAAAGCCGACCCGGTCTTCGCGCTGGGAAATCTGTTCGGTCGACTGCCGCTTTCCCGCACGCCGCTCTTGAAAACACTTACGGCTGAGGCGAAAAACAGTTCAAAATGAAATTACGCAATCTTATCGCTACGTTCGCAATCGCCGCGTTGAGTCCCGCCGCATGGGCGAACGAGACTTACAAGTTCGATCCGTCCGGCTCAACGATTGGTTTCACCGTACATCAGTTTCTCGGCACCACCCATGGCAAAT
>QHOV01000058.1 GCA_003218885.1 Verrucomicrobiota bacterium
TTTAACAGCTTGCTTCACCGCCGCCCCTACGGTCTCGGGAACATCAAAGAACTTGATGTCGAGCATCACGTCCTTGTGTTTATTAACTAGGAATTCAACTAATTCAGTCCAGCGCCCCCCCATCACTATTTCCAAACCGACCTTATAGAAACGAACTGCATCGCCCAAGGTTTCAACTAGATCAATTGCGTCCTCATTGGTCGGCACATCAAGGGCAACAATCAGTCGCTCCCCGACGGGAATGGATTTTGTGGAAAGGAAATTTGTCTGCACGGGCGACATCGCGTCACGATTTCGAACCGGACGTACGGAAGGGGCTGCGTTCACGGCGACCCCCTTACTGGCCTTACGGGGCGGCAGCGTGAAAACTCAAGATTATACCTTCCCGACGAAGCGCGATTATTACGAACGTAACGATGCTCACTCATCCTGGAATCGGCGTATATCATCCTGAGACACAAGCCAAACCTTCTTTAGTCCCAGAACTCGTTTCTTCTCTGCTTTGAGTTTTCGCTCTCGGATGTACCGGCGTACCGTTTCCTCGGTTACCCCAAGGGCCTTCGCGGTTTCGGCAACGGTAAGCAGATTTCCCTTCACGGGAACGGTCACGGCTCGCGTGATATGCCAGTGTATGCACAGTAATGCAGTAAACTATGACACTATATGGTATACATCCTAGGAATGCAATAATCTGCTGTTTACACTGCTATACTGCTGTTTACTACAATTTACTATCTTTAAGAGGGCCGCCGAACGGTAACCCTAGGAAAGTTTTATGGAAAAGATTAAAATGACCCACTACCAGAGAGCTTAATTCTTTGACAATTCTGACTAAAATATCGTTTAATTAAAGGTTATTGTCCGCCTCAGGAATCCCCCTCAATGAAACGTACTTTTCACCCTTCGGTGGTTCGCAGGAAGCGTACTCACGGGTTTCTTGTTCGCATGCGCACGCGCGGGGGCCGGGCCGTGCTTCGGGCACGCCGCGCTAAGGGGCGTGCCCGCTTGAGCGTTTGAGCGCTCGCAGGCGTTACGGTCGAAGGCAGCGGCTCGGGGCGGCCGATATTACAGCGTTGCTTTCCGGCGGGCGTGCACTCAAGCGTCCCGGGTTCAGCGTGCTATTCAGAGCAAACCTGCTCGGTGTTCCCAGGCTAGGTCTCATCGTTCCCAAGCGCGTTTTTCCGCGCGCAGTCGACCGCAACCGGATGAAGCGCCTGTTGCGGGAGGTGTTTCGAGCCCAACAAGCGCGACTTGGAAGCCGCGATATTCTGATTCGCTTGACCGTAGGTACAGTTGTATTGGCGGAAGTCGAGCGATGCCTGGTGGGATCGTCGTGAGCAGACTGTTATCGCTCTTGATTCGGAGTTATCGCTACAGTTTGAGCCCGCTGCTCGGTATGCACTGCCGTTTCCACCCTTCCTGCTCCGCATACGCTCTAGAGGCGCTCGAACGCCACGGCGCAGCGCGGGGTGTGTGGCTGGTCCTTGCGCGCCTTGCGCGCTGTCATCCTTGGCACCCGGGCGGACATGATCCGGTCCCGTAATTGTCTGCTCCCCTCATGGACACTCAGCGTTTGATCCTGTTCTTAGTTTTCTCTTTCTCGCTGCTGCTCCTTTGGGAGGCGTGGCAGAAGGAGCTTCGACCTCCCGCGCCTGCCAACCCACCAACGCAGGGGCCCGTGCCGACGCCGAGCACCGGGCCCGCGACGGGACGGAGCGGAGATGCCCTGCCCACGACATTGGCACCGGCGGGCAAACCCCGGGAGCGTCTGCGGGTTCACACGGATACCATGCTTGCGGAAATCGATACGCAAGGCGGGGACATCGTCTACCTGGAATTGCTCCAGCATAAGGATACGCTCCACGAGACGAAGAATTTCGTGCTGTTTGGGCCCGAGCATCGTTATGCCGCGCAAAGCGGCTTGATCGGCGAGGGTCTGCCGAATCACCGGACGCTGTTTCACGCGTCCGCCAGGGAATTCACTCTCGAACAGGGTCAGGACAGGCTCAACGTGCACCTCCAGGCAGACACGCCGGAAGGCCTGAGGGTAACCAAGACTCTGACCTTCTATCCTGCGAGCTATCGCATCGATATCGCCGAGGTAATCGCGAACGGCACGGTCAAGCCGTTCGCAACCCACGCCTATTTTCAGATCACCCGCGATGGCAAGTCCCCCGGGGGCGATCCCTATATGGCGCAGACCTACACTGGGGCCGCGGTTTATACCGAACAGAGCAAGTTTCAGAAGGTCAGTTTCGAAGATATCGCCAAGGGCAAGACCCCTTATCCGAAGAGCTCCGACAACGGGTGGATCGCGATCATTCAGCACTATTTCGTCGCAGCGCTCCTCCCTCCCGACAAGTCGCCGCGCGAGTTCTACGCGCGCAAGCTCGCCGAAGATCTTTATTCGGTCGGCGTGATCGTGCCCATTGGACCGATTGCGCCGGGTGCCGACGGCCGCGTCGTGGTGCCGCTGTACGCGGGCCCTCAGGATCAGGACCACTTGCACTCGGTCGCCCCGGGACTGGAACTCGTTGTCGACTACGGATGGCTTACGGTGATCGCCGCGGCGCTCTTCTGGGTCCTCAATCTTTTCCATGGCTGGATGGGGAACTGGGGTCTTGCCATCATCCTGCTCACCGTGGTCATCAAGCTGATCTTTTTCCCGCTGTCGGCCGCGAGCTACCGCTCGATGGCGAAGATGAAACTGGTGACGCCGCGGCTGATGAAGCTCCGCGAACAGTATGCGGACGACAAAACGAAGTTGAACCAGGCGATGATGGAGCTGTACAAGACCGAGAAAATCAATCCGCTGGGTGGTTGCCTGCCGATCCTCGTGCAGATTCCGGTCTTCATCGCGCTCTACTGGGTGCTCTTCGAAAGCGTTGAACTGCGCCAGGCCCCTTTCTATCTCTGGATCAAGGATCTTTCGGCGCCCGATCCTTGGTACGTGCTTCCCACGCTGATGATGGCCTCGATGATCGTTCAGACCAAGATGAATCCCACGCCGCCTGATCCGGTTCAGGCCAAGGTCATGATGATCATGCCGTTTGCATTCGGGGTGATGTTCTACTTTTTCCCCTCGGGTCTGGTTCTCTACTGGTTCGTCAACAATATCCTGTCGATCCTGCAGCAGTGGCAAATCACCCGCATGATCGAGGGAGAAAAAGCCGCCGCCGGCGCAAAACGCTAAGATGCCGCCCGATTGCGGGCGGGACGATAACGCCCGGAAGCGACCATGGCAGGACCGTCCGATAGCGATGTGATCGCGGCTGTCGCGACCGCGCCGGGAAGGGCCGGTATCGGCATCGTACGCGTCTCCGGGAGGAAGCTCGAGCAGCTCGCATCACACTTGCTCGCTGGTGTACCGCCGCCGCGACTGGCCGTGCGTGCGACCTTCCGCGCCGCCACCGGCGAGCCGATCGACGACGGCATCGCACTTTTCTTTCCCGCGCCGGCGTCCTATACCGGCGAAGATGTGCTCGAACTACAGGGTCACGGGGGGCCTGTGGTGCTGCACATGATCTTGAGGCGATGCCTAGAGCTTGGCGCGCGTCTCGCCGAGCCCGGCGAATTTACCCGTCGCGCTTTCCTGAATGACAAGCTCGATCTCGCGCAGGCCGAGGGCGTTGCCGACCTCATCGATGCCGCTACCGAGGCTGCGGCGCGTTGCGCGTTGCGCTCGCTGCGCGGCGAATTCTCGGAGGTGATCGGAAATCTTGCGAAGCGGCTCGTCGAGCTGCGCGTGCTGGTGGAAGCGACGCTGGATTTTCCCGAGGAGGAAATCGATCAAGTGGACCGCGACGAGGCACGCGGGCGCCTCAGGCACCTGCAGGAAGATGTTGGCCGTTCGCTGGCTCGCGGCCGTCAGGGCAGCATCCTTCGCAGCGGACTTCAGGTTGTATTGGCTGGCCAGCCCAACGTAGGAAAATCGTCGCTCCTCAACCGGCTTGCCGGAGAGGACCTCGCCATCGTCACTGAAATTCCCGGCACCACGCGCGATGCAGTGCGCCAGACTATTCAGGTTGAGGGCGTGCCTGTGAACATCATCGATACTGCCGGTCTGCGAGATACTGCCGACAAGGTCGAGGCAATCGGCATCGCACGCACCTGGGAGGTGATCGGACAGGCCGATGTGCTGCTTCTCGTCGTCGACGCGCGCACCGGTGTTACCGCAGCCGACCGGCGCATCGTCGACCGGCTGCCGGGGAAACTGAAGCCGGTTACGGTGTTCAACAAGATCGATCTTTCCGGTGATCGGCCGCAGGCGGAGGAGGGCCCGCACGGTTGGCGCATTCATGTTTCGGCCAAGACCGGTGAGGGCCTCGACGCGCTGCGCCGGGCGCTGCTCAGACTCGCCGGTTGGCAGTCGGGGGGAGAGGATATGTTCATGGCGCGCGAGCGCCACCTCGTCTCCCTCGAGCGCGTCGCGCAGGCTCTTGAGCGTGCCGGACAGACGATGCCCCAGAGCGAACTTTTCGCAGAGGAACTTCGTCTAGCGCAGCGCGAACTCGGCTCGATTACAGGGGAGTTTTCGGCGGATGACCTGCTGGGTCAAATCTTCGAGCGCTTTTGCGTCGGAAAATGAAACCGGTCTTGAAGGCACTCGCGATTTGCGCGGCGGGCGGTGTCCTCTTCAGCGCTCTGCGCGCTCCCCTCCCATGGATGCTTGGGCCTTTGCTTGCGATGGCCTTTGGAAAATTCCTGGGCGCCGATCTCGCTTCGCCGAAGGGGGGCCGAGCGACCGGACAGCTCATCATAGGCTGCGCGCTTGGCTTGTACTTCACTCCGGCGGTCGCAGGCGAGGTCGCCGCGCACTGGTACCTGCTGATCGCGGCGGCCATGCTCGCGGTGTTGCTCGCCTATGCCAGCGGCTGGGTCCTCATGCGCAGCGCCGGACTCGATGCAACCACAGCTCTTTTCGCAAGCGTTCCCGGCGGCGCGGCAGAAATGACCGTCCTGGGAGAGCGTCATGGCGCGCGCTCCGATCGAGTAGTCCTCGCGCAGGCCTTGCGCGTATTGATCGTCGTGCTCATCGTGCCGTTTGTGTTCACTGGAATCGGCCTGCACGGTGCCGACATCTATCGACCCGCGCAGTTCACCGTCGACGCCTTCGGCCTGGTCGCGTTGCTCTGCGCGGGCGCGCTGGTTGGCGGCGTGCTCGCGAAGCTCGGGATGCCTAACGCTTGGATGCTCGGCCCTCTCGGGGTGACCATCGCCCTCACCTTGGGCGAGGTGAGCCTCTCCGCGATTCCGACGTGGCTGTCCAATACCGCCCAACTCCTAATCGGGTGCTCGCTCGGCTCCGGATTCGAGCGCGAGTCTTTGCGAACTTCACCCCGCTTCATCGGCATGGTTTGCCTTTCGGTGGCGCTCGCGATGCTGGGTTCTGCACTGTGTGCCTGGGGTCTCGCCGTCCTCGGCTCGGTCCCAGTCTCGACGATGGTGCTCGCCGCCGCGCCGGGGGGCATGGCGGAGATGTGTGTCACCGCAAACGTGCTCCAACTAGGGGTGCCGCTCGTCACGGCGGCTCACGTCACGCGGGTGATTATTCTCGTGAGCACGACCGCGCCCATGTTCCGCCTTGCGAAACACCTGCGGCGCAGCTGGCGCGCTTAATGGACTGATTGTTTCGTAACCCTCAGTTCTATCAACGCATTTTCCGCGTTCTGCGGATCGTGATAGAGTTCGCACCCTTACGGTTCTTTCACGATCAGCAGCACTTATAAGCTGCTAAGTCGCCATCGCGAGGCCCCGGTATGAATCAACCTTACGTTGCCGCTATTGATATCGGCGCTCCGGCTTACGTTGAGCACCACGGCGTCAAGGAATGGGTCGCGAGCTTTGCCGCGCTCACCAAGCCGGACCGGATTCAATGGTGTGACGGCTCGAGGGAAGAGTACGACCAGCTTTGCGAAGAGATGGTCAAGTCGGGAATGCTGAAGCGGCTCAGCCCCAAGCTTCGTCCGAATTCCTTCCTCGCCCTCTCCGATCCCAACGACGTGGCGCGCACCGAGGACCGGACCTTCATCTGCTCTCAGAAAAAGGAGGATGCGGGCCCGACCAATAACTGGGTCGATCCCGTGGAGATGCGCGCGACATTGAGCAAGCTCTTCGATGGCTGTATGCGCGATCGAGCTGACCGACTCGCCGTACGTGGTGGTCAGCATGCACGTCATGACGCGCATGTCGAAAACGGTGTGGGAGATCTTGGGCAGAAGCGGGCATTTCGTACCCTGCGTCCATTCTGTCGGAGCGCCGCTCGCTCCCGGCCAGAAGGATGTGCGCTGGCCGTGCAGCAAGGAGCACAAATATATCGTCCATTACCCAGAGACCAAGGAAATATGGTCCTTCGGCTCCGGTTACGGTGGCAATGCATTGCTCGGGAAAAAGTGTTTTTCGCTTCGCATCGCCTCTATCATGGGACGCGAGCAAGGTTGGCTCGCGGAGCATATGCTGATCCTCGGTGTGACGTCCCCTTCGGGTGAGAAACTCTACGTGAGCGCCGCGTTTCCCTCGGCGTGCGGTAAGACGAATTTCGCCATGCTGATACCGCCGCCGGCGTTCAAGGGTTGGAAGGTGTCGACGGTCGGGGAAGATATTGCGTGGATCAAGCCGGGCAAGGACGGTCGCTTCTACGCAATCAATCCCGAGTCGGGATTTTTCGGCGTTGCGCCGGGGACGTCGGAGAAAACCAATCCCAACTGCATGGCGATGATCAAAAGCAACACGATATTCACGAACGTGGCCACGACCCCGGACGGAGACGTGTGGTGGGAAGGGATGACCGATACGCCCCCCGCCAGACTCGTCGATTGGCAGGGAAAGGAATGGACGCCCGGTTGCGGCAGGAAAGCGGCGCATCCCAACGCACGGTTCACGGTTCCGGCAGCGCAGTGTCCTTCGATCGATTCCGATTGGGAAAATCCGCAGGGCGTTCCGATATCCGCTTTCGTGTTCGGAGGCCGGCGCTCGGACACCGTGCCGCTTGTCTCCGAGGCAGTCGATTGGGACTCCGGCGTGTATATGGCCGCAACAATGGGCTCGGAGACCACGGCTGCGGCGACCGGAAAGGTCGGGGTGGTGAGGCGTGATCCCATGGCAATGATTCCATTCGTCGGTTACAACATGGGCGATTATTTCAACCATTGGCTTAAGCTGGGCCGCTCGGTGCCGCGGCGCCCCCGCATCTTCTGCATCAATTGGTTTCGTACCGACGTAAATGGAAGGTTCATCTGGCCGGGATACGGCGAAAACATGCGAGTGCTGAAGTGGATCGTGGAGCGCTGTCAAGGTAAAGGCAATGCGGTTGAAACACCCATCGGCAAGGTCCCAGATTTCGAGGATTTGGATTGGAAGGGTCTGGAAAGCTTCGGCAGCGACAAGTTCAAGCGCGTGAGCACCGTCGACGGCAGGGAGTGGAAGCGGGAACTGAAGCTGCAAGATGAATTGCTGCAACTGCTGGGAAGTCGCTTGCCGCGTGAGCTTGCCGCGCGGCGTGAGACGCTCGGGCGCTCCCTGGGCTGAGAGGTTCCGAAGGTCCCGCACCTTGCGCAGCCGTCGCAAGACAGAGTCAACTCTAAGATATTGTTTATATTTTGATTGTCCCTGTTACCGCCTAGCTTTACCGGTTGTGAATATCGGGTGGAGACCCTGTTAGCAAGCTGTGTCCTTGCCGGTCAACAGGCTGTGTAATTCCGGTGGGAGAATGTGCAGAACACGGACGTTTCACGTGAAACGTCCCCCAGTCGCTGGCTTGCTCGACCTCGGGTCCCCCTCGTCGACTGAATCCGTCTTTGCGCGCTAAAAGCTCCGCAGTGAAACACTGTCTCTCGTCGTGGAATACCTTTAAAATTCGACTGCTTTCGGTCTATTTTCTTGCTCAAAGCGATGCAATTTCCCACTCGATTCGATGTCATCGTGGTCGGCGGCGGCCACGCTGGGACCGAGGCGGCGCTTGCGGCCGCGCGGGCCGGTTGTCGGACCCTTTTGCTGACCCACAACATCGAAACGCTGGGGCAGATGTCTTGCAACCCGTCCATCGGAGGTATTGGGAAAGGGCACCTTGTCAGGGAAGTGGACGCCTTGGGCGGAGCCATGGCGATCGCTACAGACGAAGCGGGGATCCAGTTTCGCATCCTGAATTCCTCCAAAGGCCCCGCAGTCCGTGCGACGCGCGCACAAGCTGATCGTCTCCTGTACAAGCGCGCGATTCGATCGCGGCTGGAGAACCAGGCCAACCTGACTTTGTTCCAGCAGGCGGTGAACGACCTCCTGTTGGAAGGCGACCGTGTTGCCGGAGTGGTGACTGAGCTCGGCGTTCGCTTTTCCAGCCGCGTCGTGGTGCTGACCACCGGCACTTTTCTTTCCGGACTCATCCATATCGGATTGTCGAACTATCAGGCCGGTCGGGCTGGGGACCCGCCTTCAGTCAGTCTGGCTGCGCGGCTGCGCGAGCTCAAGCTTCCGGTGGGTCGCCTCAAGACCGGAACGCCGCCCCGGCTCGACGGTCGCACCATCGACTTTTCGAGCATGAAAGCGCAACCGGGTGATGAGCCGGTGCCCGTCTTTTCATTTGTCGGAACGCCGGGGATGCATCCTCCCCAACTACCCTGCTGGATCACCCACACCAATCCGCATACGCACGAAATCATCCGCGGCGGCTTGGACCGCTCGCCGATGTACACCGGAGTGATCGAGGGGATCGGCCCTCGCTATTGTCCTTCGATCGAGGACAAGATCCATCGGTTTGCCGCCAAGCAAAGCCACCAGATTTTTCTGGAGCCTGAAGGGCTCACCACTAACGAGTTTTATCCGAATGGAATCTCGACGAGTCTGCCCTTCGATGTGCAGATCGAGCTGGTGCGCAGCATCCGCGGGCTGGAGCAGGCCCACATTCTACGGCCGGGTTACGCCATCGAGTACGACTACTACGATCCGCGCAACTTGAGGTCGTCGCTGGAAACGAAATCGATCTCTGGCCTGTTCTTTGCGGGACAGATCAACGGCACTACCGGCTACGAGGAAGCGGCAGCGCAGGGAATCCTCGCCGGTATCAATGCGGCGCTCTTCATCCGGGACGAGCATGCCTGGTGCCCTCGGCGCGATGAAGGCTATATCGGTGTCTTGGTCGACGACCTCATTACCCGCGGTGTTTCGGAGCCGTATCGCATGTTCACCAGCCGCGCGGAATACCGGCTTACGTTGCGCGAGGACAACGCGGACTTGCGACTCACCGAGGCCGGTCGCAGGCTCGGCGTAGTGGACGATGTTCGCTGGGACGCGTTCAACCGCAAGCGTGACGCGATCGGCCGCGAGCAGGAGCGGCTCAAGTCCACTTGGGTCACTCCCCAATCCCTGCCTGCCGAGGTTGCCGAGCGTGTGCTCGGCAAACCGATCGAGCGCGAGTACTCCCTCATGGATCTCTTGAAGCGTCCCGGGGTGGGTTACGCCTCGCTGGCTGAGCTTTCCGAACGAGGCGCATTCGTCGGTGATGGCGCGGTCGCCTCACAGGTGGAAATTCAAGCCAAATACCAAGGGTATGTCGAGCGTCAGCATGAGGAAATCGCGCGCCAGGAGCGCTACGAAACGATGGCACTGCCGCGCGATCTCGATTACCAAAACGTGCGCGGCCTGTCGATCGAAGTGCAGCAGAAGCTGAACCAACACAAACCGGAGACCATCGGGCAAGCCTCGCGCATCTCGGGTATTACTCCGGCCGCGATCTCGCTCCTGCTCGTTCACCTGAAGCGCGGAATAGGCGCACCAGAGAGATCGGCCGCATGACGACGCTGGTGGCGGATTTGTCAGCGCAGGCCGAGTTAGGCCGGCGCCTCGAAAAAGGAGTAGCGAAATTAGGTCTTGCACTAGGTCGCGACGGTAGAAACAAGCTCCTTCAGTATCTCGCGCTGCTGCAGAAGTGGAACCAGGTATATAACCTGACTGCAATACGGGGCGTGGAGAAGATGATCAGTGGCCACTTGCTTGACTGCCTGGCCGTGATCCCATACGTGACTGGAACTCGGGTGCTCGACGTCGGCACCGGCGCGGGATTTCCTGGGATTCCCTTCGCGGTGGCTAGGCCTGACGTTCAGGTCGCATTGCTTGACAGCAATCACAAGAAATCGGCCTTCCTCCGACAGGCGGTAGCGGACCTCCAGTTGAAGAACGCGACCGTGGTATGTGAGCGGGTCGAGGCGTGGCGCACCGGTGAAAAATTCGATTTCATCATTTCGCGCGCGTTCGCTGAAATTGCCGAGTTCGTCGCGCTGACCGAGCATTTGCTCGCACCGGGCGGCGTGTTCGCGGCGATGAAGGGTGTCTATCCCTTCGAGGAGATCGAGCGTTTGCCGCCCGACTTCCGCCTGCGGCAGGTGCACGCCTTCGCCGTTCCAGGGCTCGAGGCGGAGCGGCATCTGATCTTGATCGAGCGCGCATGACCCGCATCCTCGCCGTCACGAACCAGAAGGGGGGGGTCGGAAAGACCACGACCAGCGTCAATCTCGCAGCGGGCCTCGCGCAGTCCGGGATGCGCGTG
>QHOV01000059.1 GCA_003218885.1 Verrucomicrobiota bacterium
TGTTAGAAATAGTGGTAATTGAGTCAGCTACTAGGTCATATTTAAATGAATCGTTCGTATCCACAAGCGTGGTGCCGTTCCAATCGCTGCCGCCGGCAGTCCAAATAAAGTTAAAATAAGTCACGGTCGGTATGTAACCGCGGGCAACTGGCAACGTGGCAGTCTTCTGAATCCATGTATTAGTCCCGGGACTGAACTCCCAGATCGTGTTAGTCATCGCTGTGTTAATCCGGAACCCCGCCAAGGATGTATAGCTTGTTGTTGAAAACCGCGAAGCCACCGGGCAGAGTTATGCCATCAGAGTCGCCGGGCCACGGAGCAGCAATGCTCTCGATTGTGTCACTCACCGGGTTGTACCGGAAAACACGATCGGTAGCGGTCGTCTGTCCATCGGCTGAGCCGCCTACGCAGTAGATGTAATCTATTCCGCTCTCATTAAGCACACCACAAGCCATGTTGCTGACCTGATTGTCAGGATATGTGGCTGACTTGACAGCCCAACTGTTGGCGCTCGGGTCATACTCAAACGGGTGTGTCAAGTCGTTCCCGATTCCATCCATACTGCGACCACCAACCGCATAAAACTTCCCGTTGGCCTGGAAATACACGCCAACCATCCGGACGCCGGTACTTGGCATGTCTGGTCCCGCTGTCCAAGCAGGGGGGAAGCAAACGCCCCCGCTTGGCTTCTCGTTTGGCGATGGCGCGCCGTTTAGCCGTTGTCCCAATGCAATTGCAATGACACAGACGGCGAGAAGCAGAAGCAGGAAAAGCGCGCCTCGAAGGAGTTGTGCTTTAATGTTTGGATTAATTTGTGTTTTCATAGAATCCTCACTTGCGAACGGCGCACCGATTGTGGGCGGCGTCGCAACGAATGTCGAGATCTTTTTCCTTTCTTCTGTGAGAAAGCACCGGTGGGCCTATGGATCACAAGATGCCTTTTGGAAAAGCTTCTAGCAGTTGCGTCCATCCGCGCGTCATGGAGAATCAGCATCGGAGTGAATAGAGCAGAAAATTTTGAGATGCGTCCGGCGGGCGTTGACGACGTGCCCGTCATCCTTGAATTGATTCGCGATCTGGCAACCTACGAACGTGCGCCAGATGAAGTCACCGCGACCGAAGAACAGCTTCTCGATGTTTTGTTCGGCGAACGGCCGGCGGCGGACGTGCTTCTCGCGTTTGAAGGAAAATCGCCGGTCGGGTTCGCAGTTTACTTTTACAATTTCTCCACGTGGCTTGGGCGACCCGGCCTTTACCTCGAAGACTTGTTCGTTAAGCCGGAAAACCGCGGGAAGGGTTATGGTCGCGCATTGTTGGTTGAGCTTGCAAAAATCGCGCGTGATCGCGGCTGCGGCAGGATGGAATGGGCCGTGCTAGATTGGAACGAACCGGCGATCAACTTTTATCGCTCGCTTGGCGCCAAGCCGATGGATGAATGGACCGTGTTCCGATTGACACGCGATGGGATCGCTAGACTGGCGGACGCAGCCGACACGGCTGCCACCAGAGAAGGCATCGAGCAAGACTAGGAATACGAATAGGAGGGAAAGGAAGAATCACTTGGCGAAGGAAAATACAAAGATCGAGGACTACGGTTTTCTCAGTGATACGCAAACCGGCGCGCTCGTGAGTCGCGACGGCTGCGTTGACTGGCTTTGCTTTCCCCGGTTTGATTCACCAGCCTGCTTCGCGTCGTTGCTGGGCACTACGGAAAATGGACACTGGCGCTTTTTTCCAGAGGAGAAAGTTGAACGCACCCGCCGCCGCTATCGGGGAGAAACGTTAATTCTCGAAACGGAAATTGAAACCAAGAGCGGCGCCGTTCGCTTGATCGATTTCATGCCGCCGCGAGGCGAGAACCCCGACATCATTCGCATCGTTGAAGGGTTGCGCGGCAAAGTGCCGATGCAGATGGAGCTGATCGTTCGCTTTGATTACGGGCAGATCGTGCCCTGGGTGCGAAGGCTCAAAAACCATGACGGGTTGGAAGCAATCGCCGGGCCCGATGGATTGATCTTACGAACGCCGGTTGAAACGTGCGGGAAAGATTTAACCACCGTGGCCGAGTTTACCGTGGGTAAAGGAGACCGCATCCCGTTTGTGCTTACGTGGTTCGCCTCTCACACCAAGCCCCCGAGAAAGATACATCCTGAGCACGCTTTGCGGGACACGGAAATTTTCTGGGGAGATTGGGCGAAACAATTTCAAAGCGAAGGAAAATGGCGCGATGCCGTGGTGCGCTCACTCATCACGCTAAAAGGATTAACCTATGCGCCAACTGGCGGTTTGGTTGCGGCGCTTACCACTTCGTTACCGGAACAAATAGGAGGCGTACGTAACTGGGACTATCGCTACTGCTGGCTGCGAGATGCGGCGCTGATTTTGCTCGTGTTAATGGGTGCAGGCTATCGTGAGGAAGCCGCATCCTGGCGCCAGTGGCTGCTGCGCGCCATTGCCGGCAGCCCGGCACAAATGCAAACAATCTACGGCGTGCGTGGCGAACGCCGTCTCGATGAGTATGAGATTCCATGGCTATGCGGTTATGAAAATTCCAGGCCGGTGCGCATTGGTAACGCAGCCTCAAATCAATTTCAGCTTGATGTTTATGGCGAGGTGCTGGCTGCGATATGGCAGGCCGATCGTGCCGGAATCAAAATGACCGAGCCTGAGTGGGCGCTGATGGTCCAGCTCATGAAATTCCTGGAATCACACTGGCAGGAGCCGGATGAAGGAATTTGGGAAGTCCGTGGCGGTCGTCAGCAGTTTACGCATTCGAAAATGATGGCGTGGCTGGCGTTCGACCGCGCGATCAAGTTGGTTGAGGAATGCGAGTGCACGGCAAACGAGCACTTTGGTCGCTGGAAAAAAATCCGGGATCAAATTCACGCCGAAGTTTGCGACCGTGGCTACAACACGGAGAAGAAGGCGTTCACGCAGGTTTACGGGTCTGATGCTCTGGACGCAAGTCTCCTTACAATGCCGCTCACCGGGTTTCTCCCGGCGACTGATGAGCGCGTCCGCAGCACGATCGAGGCAATTGAGCGCGAACTAATGCAGGATGGCCTGGTTCTACGCTATCTACCGCAGGAGACCGGAGTCGATGGATTGCCAGGCACCGAAGGAGTATTTCTTCCCTGCTCGTTTTGGCTGGCTGACTGTTGGCATCTCCTCGGCCGGAAGAAAGAAGCGCGAGAATTGTTCGAGCGGCTGCTCGATCTGCGCAACGATCTCGGACTTCTCTCTGAAGAGTACGACCCGCGCCACAAGCGTCAGCTGGGAAATTTTCCTCAGGCTTTCTCACACGTGGCGCTGGTTAGTTGCGCTCGAATTTTGGCCGATGAGCACCCGTTGACGCGTCGAGAATAATTAGACGCGCGCATCGCTCGAAGAAACGAGCCGCCGAATCAAGTCATCGAGGGTAACGATCCCTCGAAACTTTTTCTTTTGATCCAGGACAGCGGCGAGACCAAGCCGAGCAGCGCGTAGTCGTTGCACAACCCGATAGGCAGGCTCCTCCTCGGTAGTGATTACAATGCGCCGGACATAATTGCCCAACGGCCTGTCTCCGTTTTCGTCAAGCAGGATGTCGAGGATATTGACTAGTCCAGCGGGTTGCCCTTCCGGCGGAACCACAGGCAAACGATCAAGATCGGAAGCAGCGGAGAGCTCCAGGGCTTCTTGCGTTGACGCGCTCGGTTGCAACGCGACGGCTTTCGCCGAGGGCAGCATCACGTCGCAAACTTTGACGCCGCGAAAATCAACCACGCTATGGATCATCGCGCGCTCGGTCGCAGTCAGCGAGCCCTCGCGCTCGCTTTCCGCGGTGATCTGCTTTAGCTCTTCGCGCGCGGCAAAGAGCCGGGCGTGTTTCGCGGCACGAGCCGGCAGAACCAGCTTGCCAAGCCGTGCACCAAGTTCCAGCAACGGTGAAAACAACATCGACGCGAGCTCGAGCACACCAGCAAGCTGGGCTAATGCGCGAAAGGGAAATCGCCGGAACAGCGATTTGGGCAACACCAGCAGTAGGAATAGGTAAATCGGAAGAGCGATTGCCACGGAGAAGAAATAGCCGGCGTAGCCAAACGACCGAACCAGCTGCCGTGTCAACAGGAGCAGAGCCAATATGTCGGCTGCATTCGTGCAGAGCAGAACGGTCGCCAGCAACCGTTCCGGGTGTTTGAGCAAACGATCCAGCCGTCGGGCCGCTGGTAGGCCGCGCTTCAAATTCTGCCGAAACCGCACTGGATCGATCGAGAGCAGCCCACTCTCAATCCCGTTGAAGAAAAACGAAACAATCCAGCAACAGAAAATGATGAATCCCACTATCAAGCGGCAGCCTCGAATGCTGTTGTTTTCTCCAGCAGAATTTCCTCGATTCGTTTGCGCCCGGAGCGACGCACGGTAATCGCAAGATGCGGAATCTGGAGTTTTGTGCCGGAGGGTGGCAAATAACCCAGCCGGGTAAAAACAAGTCCCCCGATCGTGTCAATCCCTTCCGCGTCGATTTGAAATCCAAGATGCTCGCTTAAATCGTCCAGACGCGCGTTGCCGCTGACGAGAAATTTACCGTTCCCGAGCGGCTCGATGTAAAGCGCGACATCGTCCCCAGGCACCGCGTCGCTAAGGATCTCTTCGACGATGTCCTCCATGGTGATAATCCCTTCGATGCCGCCAAATTCGTCAACCACCACTGCCATACCCTGGGGGTGAGTCACAAAAAGCTTGAGCAATTCGAGCGCACGCATCGTTTCGGGAACAAACGAGGGAGCGATGAGTTTTTCGGTGTAATGTTCCGATGCGTCGAGCAGGAACAGTTTCACATCGATGAGCCCGAGAATTTGATCCGGCGTATCGGCATAGACCGGGACGCGCCGATGACGCTTATCTTTCAACCGCGCGATCGCGTCTTCGTTCGTCAAATCATCCGGCAGCATGAAACTATCGACGCGCGGTGTCATGCAGTCCTTTGCCGTCTTGTCACCGAGCTTGATGATTTCCTGAATCATTTCGGCTTCGCCTTCATAAAGCGCGCCTTCTTCTTCACCCATCTCGATCAGGGTTCCCAGTTCCTCGTCGCTCAAGCGCGCACGCGTGCGCAGATGCGCCGGCGTGAGAAGATCGACCACATAAGCGCTGACCGTCTCGAGTCCGCGACCCATACGATCAAGAAGCGGCATTGCTATCTGCAATATCAGGGCGCTGATCGCTGAGAGTCTGTAGGGCGCCGAAAGCGCCAAGAGCTTCGGAATTAAATCACACAGCAGTACTACGACGGCAAAGATTACAATCCCAGCCAGCCACTGCGGAATGCGGCCTGCCAGTGGGCCCTGCCATAAGAAAAAAAGACACGATACGACCAGCACGACATTCACGAGGCCATCACCCAGCAGTAGGACGTTCAGAACTCGACGCGGATTTTCCCGGAAAAGCTGAATGAATTTCGTGAGGCCGGTATGGTTCGCTTCCAGACGGCGCAATTGATGTGGCTTGAGCGAGAAAAGCGCCGTCTCGACTCCGGAAAACAGCGCGGAGCAGAAAATTAAAATCGCGATGGCGGCAAGCAAAACGGCCAGGGTGAGAACTGTCATCTTCGATAGTGGCGCAGCCACGCTAGTTGCCAGAAATCGCCGGCCTGAGGCAGGCGGTTTTTTCCCACGGGAAAGCTGTTGAATGCTGGTTTGCTCATTCTCTGAGCTGCGAGCAAGTTAAGCGCTCCATGAACAAAGGCGAGAGGATTTCTCAGCTGGTGGCCGATCTGACCGAGGACGATGTCGATCCGGGCCAGACAGACGTCGCAAACCACCCCTTTTATCGCGCGTTTTTCCGTTGCTGGAACGAACAACATTATTACGAGGCACATGACGTTCTCGAGCAGCTTTGGCTCAAGACGAAATCGCGCGATGCGGACTATTTCAAGGGTTTGATCCAGGCAGCGGGCGCTTTTGTTCATCTTCAGAAGCGATTCGAACATCCGTCGCACGCAAAGCACAGCAGGCGTTTGCGTCCCGCGGTGCGTTTGTTCGGGCTCGCAGGGAGCAGCCTGTCGAGGTTCGGCCCGCGGCATCACGGGCTGGATGTAACCGCGCTGTGCCAGCTTTTACGGGCGTTCGCTAATCGGATCGTCGCGTCCGATTACAAGACTAATCCCTGGTCACCGGAAACCGCGCCGAAATTGAAGCTGAACGTTAGATAGGGGCGGTTCATCTGAACCGCCCGGGCGATTGAGGTCAATCGCCGCTACCTGGTGAAAATCAGCTTCGTTCCCGCGATAAGGAGGACCGTCGCCAGACACAGCGAAATCACTCTGACGGCAAAATGCCTGCTTCCTAAATGCGAGCCGATGATGCCGCCAAAAATTGCAGCCGCTGCGAGAATCAGGCCTAGCGAAGGGATGGAATGAACTTTTGTGAAGTAGCCAACCAGCCCGGCGATTGAGTTTACCCAAATGAATAGCGCCGAGACAGCGGCAGCCTGACGAATATGCGCCCACTGGCAAAACAGCAGCAGGGGAGTGAGAAATATTCCGCCTCCAGTTCCAGTTAGCCCCGCAAGAAATCCGAGACCTGCGCCGACGCTTATCGCCACGGGCTGCGACGGAGTGAACGTTTGCGGCGGATCACTCCCTCGAAAGAAAAGTCGCGCAGCGGAGAAAAGCAGCACAATGCCGATGAGGATTCTTAGAATCGAAGCAGATGGCTGCAAATAGCCGCCGACGTATGCGGCCGGAATGGAAAGCAGCGCGAATGGCCAGAATAATTTCCACGAGAAATGACCGGCCCGCCAAAACTGAAACGCGCCGATGGACGCAACCAAAATGTTAAGTACAAGCGCAGTCGGACGAATGACGGTCGGTGCTATCCCGAACA
>QHOV01000060.1 GCA_003218885.1 Verrucomicrobiota bacterium
CCACAAGGCGAGATTTCCCTTTGCCAATTCGCGGAAACCGAATTCGCGCCATGCGAAGTATTGTAAGAACATATCGCTGCCCGGATGTCCAAGCACGCGCGTGCCGCCGGCGAACAAAAGATCGGCAAACATAGCCAGCGCCATTGCCAGCAAGAGGATCAGCGAAAAGATCGTGGAACGCCGGCTCTCCATCAGGCGGAAATGGTGGCCACCAGAACTGGAAAAATCAAAGCCGTCGTGAATTTAAAAGCGAACATAGATCGCAATATCGCCGACATCGCCGGTCCAGAGGTAGCGCGCACGTAGATACTCGACCATGATAGGCGCGAATGCGGCTACGTCGCGTTGCTGTGCGAGCAACACTATCGCGGGCGGATCGCGCTCTGCTTCTTCGATCAAGCGCTCGTGATCTTGCGCGGTTTGATCGCCCGGCCACAAATAGTTCCAGCGGGTCGGGTTTCGCCGTTCGCAGAGAAAATAAAACATCGGCTGGTAAGGCAGCACCAGTATCGAGCGCTCCGGGGGAACACTCGCCTGCAGCCGTTGAACAAAATCGGCAATGACGTGTGCCTGCTCAATCCGCACACCGCCGCGCTCCAACGCCAGTTGCTCATTCGCCCGCGTCCCATCAGGTAAAGCGAATGAATGAAGGATCCATAGAAACGAGGCGACCAAGATGGCGACGACGGCGGACAGTGCGAGCTTGAGCTTACGATAATTGGCGATTTTCTCGTGCACGATTGACCAACCGAACGCCGTGAGGAGAAAAAACGGCAACAGTGTTATCGCGAGGTGTGTGAAGTCGGATCGGATGATGACTTGGAGATAGAACAGCGCCGACCAAATCACGAGGAAGGTGAGTAGCGCTTCACGCCGACCAAACCGGCGGCTAATGACAGATCGCGCGAGATAAAGTGAGGCGATCGCCTGAACAAATGGCGGAAGGTAAAACAAGAGCACGACGGCAGTTTCCCAAACGGACCGCCACACGGTAAATCTCGGGAACGGCAGTGAACTGGTTTTTCGATAAGTCGTGAACGGAAACAGAATCAACTGCCGAAACATTTCAGGCAGAGCCCCAATCCTCCAGCAAATCAGGATCGCTGGAATCAAAACGATGGCGATACCGGCCAGCCAGAGAAGCAACGCGCGTTTTAAGTTCGTTCCCGGAATGGAATCGCCTCGTGCTAGAGCGAGCGCTATCGTGAGCGCAACAATCGACACCATCGTGTACACCGCCTGATCGTGCCGCAGGAAGAGCGAAAGCGCACTGAGTGCGCCAGCGGGAAAGGCAAGCCGTTGGCGGGTTGACAATGCCGCTAGGAGGAAGAAGAACACCGCGGCCAGCGAAGCGGCAATGCCTTGCCAGACGGCGAGCGGTACAAAGTTGCAATATGGAAGGCCAAGGATGCAGGCAGGTGTGGCTGCCGCGAAAGAGAGAACGGGATCCATGAAGTTGCGGCCAACGCCGTAGGTGAGAAGCGGCAAAAGAAGGAAGATCGATAAACCGAAACCGCGGAGCGAGACAAGTGACGTGCCGCAGAGCTTGAAAATGCCAGCGGCTGTGTAAAACGACAACGGCGGCTGCACGCTGACAAAATCGCGCTGCGGAACCTCCCCGTGCATCACACGCACCGCGCCGTAAGCGAGAAGACCTTCATCGCGCCAATCGATCCCGGCGCGCCAGCGGGGATAGGCTATGGCGACAGCGAACGCAAGCAGAAGCGCCGCGCACAAGAGATCGGGAAGTCGGGCGGATTTGATTTCACAAGTCTGCATCGTGGCGAAGCCAAATAATCAGTTGCGCCGTCTCGGGTGGCACGGCGGACCCGAGGGAGAGAGCATAGCGGGCAACGGGAATCGAACCCGCATGGCCAGCTTGGAAGGCTGGAACTTTACCATTAAGCTATGCCCGCGCGTAGCGAACTCCGAAAGCGTTCGCGAGGAAATAGTGACTGTGGCTGGTGAATAGTCAAAGGCGCCGCGCTACTTTTCAAATGCGGTGGCGACCAGGGTGGCATTGTGTCCCCCGAAACCGAAAGAGTTGTTCAAAGCGACGCGCACTTTCTTTTCGCGGGCCACGTTTGGCGTGTAATCGAGATCGCATTCTTCGCCCGGATTTTCCAGATTGATCGTGGGCGGAATGACGGAATCGCGAATGGCGAGCGCGCACGCCGCCATCTCGACGCCACCGGCGCCGCCTAACAAATGGCCGGTCATCGACTTCGTGGAACTGATGGCAACCTTGTAAGCGTGGTCCCCGAACACTTGTTTGATCGCGCGGGTCTCGCAAATGTGGCCGATATCAGTGGAGGTGGCGTGCGCATTGATGTAATCAACCTGATCAGGTGATATGCGGGCATGCTCGAGCGCCATTTGCATGGCGCGCACGGCGCCTTCGCCGTCCGGCGGCGGCGCAGTCATGTGATACGCGTCGGCAGACAGACCGTATCCTGTGAGTTCACAGTAAATCTTCGCACCACGCGCTTTGGCGTGTTCCAACTCCTCCACCACCACAACTCCTGCGCCTTCGCTCATCACAAAACCGTCGCGGTCACGATCGAACGGCCGGGAGGCGCGTTCGGGTTCGCCGTTGCGGGTGCTGAGCGCTTTCATGGCTGAAAATCCCGCAAGACCAATTTCGACGATGGACGCCTCGGAGCCGCCGGCGAGGAAGACGTCGGCATCGCCAAATTTGATGATCCGCCAGGATTCGCCGATGGCGTTGTTCGATGTCGCGCAGGCGGTGACGATACACAAATTGGGACCGTGCAGGTCGAACTCCATCGAGATGACCCCGCTGGCCATGTTGCTGATCAGCATCGGGATCGTGAATGGTGAATTTCGCGAGGGTCCTTTCGTCAGCAGGATCGTCAATTGATCCTGCAGAGTTTTGAGTCCGCCGATTCCGGTGCTAACGATCACACCGAAACGGTCTCGCCGTTCGAGGTTTTCGATATCAATCCCACTGTCCTCCACCGCCATTTTGGCTGCGGCCATCGAAAGGTGCGTAAATCGATCGGTACGGCGGAGGTCCTTCGGATTTTTGAAGAATGGTTTAGGATCGAAACCGCGGACTTGTCCCCCGATTTTGCAATCGTAAGCGGTGGTATCGAAAGCATCGATTGCACGAATGCCGCTGACTCCGTTTTTAAGATTGGCCCAAAACGTCTCGACGTCGTTGCCAAGCGGTGTGATTGCGCCGAGACCAGTGAGAACAACTCTGCGATCGGGCATGGCGTATAGCGTTAAAGCGTTGAAGCGTCGAAGCGTCAACTGGTTCCCATTCCGACGCTTTGAACGGCTTGGAAGAGCTTTCCTTCGGTCTTGATCGATGGCGCGATGATGATTTCGGTTTGCTGAAATTCGGCAACACTGCGCGCGCCGACGTTGCCCATGCAAGTAGTGATCGCGCCGACCAGATTTTGGCTGCCATCGTCAACTTCTGCAGGACCAAACAGGATTTGTTTCAACGAGCCGGTAGAACCGACTCTGATCCGGGTCCCTCGCGGAAGATTTGCGTGTGGAGTGGCCATGCCCCAATGGTAGCCGCGCCCAGGCGCTTCGTGCGCTTTGGCGAACGCGCTGCCCACCATGACGGCGTCCGCACCGCACGCCAACGCCTTGCACACGTCGCCGCCCCTGCTCATCCCGCCATCGGTGATGATTGGGACGTAGCGATATGATTTCTTGAAGTAAGCGTCACGCGCCGCCGCGCAATCGACCGTTGCGGTGACTTGGGGAACACCGAGCCCAAGCACGCCGCGTGAAGTGCAGGCCGCCCCCGGTCCAACACCAACCAAAACCGCAGCCGGCCCGCACTCCATGATCTCGAGAGTCACGTCGTAACCGACCGTGTTTCCAACGATGACTGGAATGCGCATGTCCCGGCAAAACTTTTCCAGATCAAGCGACTTGTACTCTGAAGAAATATGCCGCACGGTGGAAACCGTGCTTTGCACCACGAAAACATCGGCGCCCGCATCTTGCGCGATCCTGCCAAATTCCGCGGCCCGCTGAGGAATGGAACTGACCGCAGCCAATACCCCGCCATCTTTGATCTGGCGAACACGCGCGGCGATAAGATCCTCCTGAATCGGTTCCTGGTAGATCCGTTGCAGCAGCGCGGTGATGTCGGATTTATTTGCATCCACAATCTTTTGCAGCACTTCCTGCGGGTTTTTATAGCGCGTTTGTACTCCTTCGAGATTCAGAACGGCCAGCCCACCCAACTTGTTCATGGCAATGGCGAAACGCACGTCGACGACTCCATCCATGGCGCTGGCGAGGATTGGAATTTTCAATTCGAGCGGCTCTGCCTCCTTGCGCGGTAAACGGAACCTGATATCGACTTCATTGGGGTTGATCGTCACGCGCCCGGGTACCAAGGCGATTTCATCGAACCCGTAGGTCACACGCGCCTTGCGATTTCGGCCTATCCACATTCCCATATTAAATCTGCTCCATCTTGAATCGTTCGTTTAAACTTCCGCAGTGCGGGCACCGGGGAAGCAGCGCGTCGGTTCGATCCTCAAATTCGAACGCGCAAATCACGCAGCGCAACCGGTGCTCGAGAGCCCGTCGCTCCCGCCGCCTCCGATTCCATTCTCCAACTATCCAGAAGAGGAAAACCGCCGCAAGAAAAAGCAGCAGATAAATCGTGACCAGAGTGGCAAGACTAACGCGAATCACTGGGTAACGCTGGCCGCTCGTGCCGGCTGCGGGCGCGCGATGTCATTGCCCCATACGATTGTTGCAGTGCCCCAAGCCAGAAACGAGTCGGCTTTGCCAGCGTTTGCGGTGTTTTGAGAAAAACGGCAATGCGCAACATATAAGCGGGCTTGCTCATCCAGCGCGGAGTCACCTGATGAATTAACCGGAAAACAATAGCGGATTTCTCCAAGCTTGCTCACGGCCACCCGGAACCGAATCGTCTCAGGCATCTCTTCGTTGGATGCGACAAAAGCTGGCTCTGGCAAGATCGGAACGCCAAAAACCTCAAGCTCGTTTGAAAACGAAACGGACGTTTTGGCAACTCTGGGGGGGAGAGCGATTTTCTGCCGGGCAAAGTGTACCGCGCCCGATGGCTGGCAACTCGGAATTCGCAGATCGCGCTCCAGCGGTGGAATATTTTTCAAAGTCGGTTCAATCGCGGAATAGGACGGCACGTGCTCCGCCTTTGGTAGTGCGCGGAGCTTTGTTTCCTGCGGACGACGGGTTGTGAAGGCAAGTGCAGGATCTTCCGCATCGATCCACCGAAGAAGCGTGCGACCTTCTGCGGAGGCGGGCGTGATCAACGTGACGCGGGCTGGCGGCGGCAGAAGAGCGACCGTTGGTGGATAAACAATTTGAAAAATGTAAAAGCAGAGCGCGTGCGCGACCAAAGAGATCGCCAGAAAGATTGTAATCGCGAGTTTTTCGCCGCGAGGCGAATCCCAGCTGAAGATAAGGTGTTCGGCTGCGCTCTGCGCGATAACGCTGTTCATCGCGGCGGAGTCGCAGCCAATGCGACGGAAGTGATGCCGTGTTCAAGCGCAGCGTTTGCCACTTCGGCAACCGTTTCGTAGGACGTAGAACGGTCCGCCTTGATGATAATTGATTCGTCCCTGCGCTTGGCTGCATCCAGTAATGGCCCGAGTTCCTCCATTGTCAGTCTCTGGTCCTGGAAATAAATGGCCGGAACTGCGCCGCCAGTGATACTGATGATTTGCCGGCTGGTCTGCGGACCAAGCGTAAAGCGCGAGAACGGCATCGAAACTGAGATGCCTTGTTGCAGGATGAAATTCGAACTGAGCAATAGGAAGAAAACAAGCAGAAAGGCGAGATCCACCAGCGCCACAAGGACAATCCACCCGAAATTGAAGTTTATCGTGCGGTGAAGCTTCATGAAGCGGTGCAGTTTGTCGGTTTAACGAATTAACGAATCTCCGGCTTCAGGAATTGTGGACGATTTCAATCCCTGCGCGTTCCATATCATGAAGCATCGTGTTCACGCGCGAAGAGAGATAGCTATAAGCAACGAAAGTGGGTGTCGCCACGACTAGGCCGGCGGCGGCGGTCAGCAAACTCTTATACACGCCGCCGGAAAGCTCAGTCACTGTCGCATAACCACCGCTTGAAGCGATGGTCCCGAAGGCATCGATCATTCCTGCCACGGTCCCAAGCAATCCGAGCAACGGCGTCAGGAACGCGATGGTAGCGAGCACGGCAAGAAACCGCTCGAGTTTTGGTACTTCGAGCTGGGCGGCGTCCTGCACGATATCGCGCAATTCCGCCCGGGGCGCATCGTGTCTGATTATCGCGGCGTGAATTACCCGCGCCACCGGCCCCGGCGTCCCGGCTGATTCGTGGAGCGCCTCAGCGAAATTGCGACGCCGAATCAGATTCGACAGTCCCTTCAAGAATTCGCCGACATGAATGCTGGCGCGGTGCAAGTAAAACAGGCGCTCGGCAAAAACAGCAATCGAGAGGATGCTGCAGCCCAGGATTGGCCACATTAACAATCCGCCCTTTTGGATGTAATCGATCACGCCGGTTTTGTAACGCTCTTTCTCGACTGTGGCAAGGCAACAACCTAATGCACACTCTGCGCGAGGCTATTCGAGCGGGACTTCTTATCGCCTGGTTTTTTCGCGCGGTTTTGGCGAGGGAGACGCGTGAACGATAGCAGCGCCCTTGCCGCCAACTAATTTGCCCGAAGCGTCGAAGATGGAGTAGCCGGTCTGCTTTCCGGATAAGTCGTAGTTGTAAACGATCTTATGCTGAAGAGTGCCGTCCGCGGCGCTTTGAGTTTCCTCAAGGATGCGGCCCGCATCATCGTACTTGTAGCGACTCTTGAGCCCAAGGCGGCCGTCAGGTCCGGAAATTTCCGCGCTGGAGAAACGTCCGGTGTCATCCAGTTCATAACGAATTGTCTGGCGAACTTTGCCGTCCGGGTCGGTCGTCGTCGCTACAGCCTTATGCTGCGCGTTGTCGAAGTTGTAAACGGTGCGTGAGCCGTCCGGGTGCATCGATACGGTCACCCGCACAGCGTTGCTGAGATCTTGTTCTGGAGATTGTCCGAATCCGATTGTGTCGCCGCAGACGAAGAGAGCGCACGGGATCGCCAGCCCGAGCGGTAAAAATTTCATGACCCGAGGAGCTTACGGTGAAGGCGACTGGGCGCAATATGCTGAAAAATTTTTGTTGACCACCCGCCCGGGAAGTGGTTAAGAGTGGAGTCAAGTGGAGCAAAATGGACGATCCCTCCACTCGATCAATGGACGCCGATTCCCCATCCGAACGCTTCTATGCCGGAGAGTTCCGGCATTCCGTCGATGACAAGAATCGAATCACGATTCCCTCTCGTTGGCGACGCGACCGTCCTGAGGAATTCATTCTTTTGCCGGAGGCGACGCATCAGTTTCTCCTCGTTATGTCGCCAAAGGAGTTTGCGAAAACGAGTTCGGCCGCGGAAACGAACCAGAATGTTTCCGCGCGTGATCGCCGCGTTTTTTTGCGCCAACTGCATTCTCGCGCGCAGCACGCGGCCGCGGATCGGCAAGGGCGCCTCGTATTGCCTGAAGACCTTTGCCGAAAGCTCGGATTGAAAGGTGAAGTTGCTCTCGTTGGCGGGCAAGGCCGCTTTGAGATTTGGAATTTGCAACGCTGGAAACGAGCGCACGAGGAGGAAACGCCCACCTACCAGCACGTGGCAGGTGTAATTGGATTGTAAGCAGATGTTTCATCAAAACGCTATGAACACACTCTGTGTTGAGCGCCTTTTGTGGCTCGCCATTGATCCGCGGGCCGACGACGAGGAACCGCATGCGATCGAGGATTTCGTGTACCACCGTCCAGTGTTGCAGAGAGAAGTATTGGGGTTACTAAAGCCGAAACCCGGTTTCCTCATCGTAGATGGAACATGTGGCGGTGGCGGCCATACCGAAGCGCTTTTGCAAAGTGGGGCCGACGTTCTGGCCCTAGATCAGGATCCTGATGCAGTCCAGCATGTGAGCGAGCGACTGGCACATTTCGGCCGGCGCCTCATCGTGCGGCAGGCGAATTTCCGGCATGCAGCTAGTGTTCTCGACGAGCTTGGCCTCGGTACCATCGGCGGCGCGCTCCTTGATCTTGGTGTTTCGTCCCGCCAACTCGAGAATGCGCACCGCGGTTTCAGCTTCGTTCGAAATGGTCCGCTCGACATGCGCATGGACCCGCGAACAAAGCTGACTGCTGGTAAGATTGTAAATGAGTACGGCGAAGAGGAATTGACTCGCCTGTTTCGTGAACTCGGTGAGGAACCGGCCGCGCGCAGGATCGCGAGCTTGATCGTGAAGATGCGCAGGACTTCGCCGTTTCGCGAAACTCTGCCGCTGGCGCGCGCCATCGAAAAGTTGGTCGGCCGACACGGTCGTCATCATCCAGCCACGCAGGTTTTTCAAGCGCTGCGGATGGATGTGAACGATGAGCTTGGCGCGCTTGAAGAAGGCTTGCGTGTCTTAACTGCGCGACTTGCACCTCGCGGGCGCATTGCCGTGATCACTTTTCACTCACTGGAGGATCGGATCGTGAAGAACTTTTTTCGCGATCACAGCCAGGAATGGCTCGACAAACCGGAGTGGCCCGCGCCGCAGCGGAACCCCGATTACGATCTTGAATTGGTTACGCCGAAACCGGTGGAGCCGAGTGATGAAGAACAGCGCGCAAATCCTCGCTCGCGGAGCGCGAAGTTGCGCGTGGCCGAGAAGATTTAAATGAAGCACTCACGTCGAAGAAACTGTAATGCGGTAAACGCGGCCTCGCTTGCGCGCTGGATTGTGATGACTGCCTTTCTGGCACTGGCCGGATTGAGCTACGTTTATTTGACGCTGCAACTCTACCATCTGGGCGAGCGCAGAAAGGCAGTCGAGAACGAGCTTGTTACTCTGCGCACTCAAAATGACATAGCGAGCGCGCAAATCGCGGCTTTCACCTCGCGTTCGGCGTTACAACGCCGATTGAAAGAAGGCTACCTGAAAATGGTTCCCATTTCGGAGGCAAACATCGTGCGGCTGACTATTCCTCCCCGGTCAGCAGACGAAGATGCGATCCAACCCGTAGCCAACCCCTCTGCCGCAAGATGAATCCAAATAGCCGAAGCCGTTGCGTCTTAGTGTGCACTGGTTTTATCGGGCTCTTAAGCATCTTTTCATTTCGCTTGATTTATCTGCAGGCAATAAAGCACGACGAGTACGCCGGGCTTGCTGCTGAAAAACACGTTTACAAGCAAATCATTTACGCAGAGCG
>QHOV01000061.1 GCA_003218885.1 Verrucomicrobiota bacterium
TCAGCGAACAGGTCACGACGTATTTTCCTAATGATCCCTGCAAGCTGCACATCCTTGTTTGGGGAATTTCAGAGCAGCAACATCGCGAGATCGAAGGCGTCCGGGATAATGTCTTCGAGCTGCAACGGTATCTGCAAACGGCGCAGATAGCGCACGCGGTCGCGCATCCTCTTTACAGCGTGAACGGCAAACTTGAGGCAAGCCATCTCGAACAGCTCATCCTTCTCTTCAAGCATTTCGAGGGGATCAACGGCTTGCGCGACGCGCTTCTAAGCGATCTGGCCCAGACTCTTTTCAAACAGTTGACGCCGGACAAGATCGACGAATTCGCAAACCGTCACCATCTTGCGGCCACACATGCGGAACCGTGGAAAAAGATTTTTGTCGGCGGCTCCGACGATCACGGCGGACAATTTGCCGCTTCGGCTTTTACAGAAACGCCGGCTGCGGGTTCTGCGGAGAAATTTCTGGAATTTGTTCGCATCGGCGATTGCACCGCGCGGGGCCACGGAGGAACACCATTAATCCTGTCGCACGGCTTTTACAACACGGTCGCCTGTTTCATCCAGGACCGCTTCCACGAAAAACTCGGGCCCGGCGCCGCGCTATTGGAGAAAATGTTTTCGCGTTTTATGGAGGGTCGGGCGCCTACTGAGTTCACCCTCAGAGAGAAAATGGAATTTATCGTGCAGGGCGTTTTGTCAGGGAAAATTTTCGAATTCGCCAAGCCGGCGAATGTGTCGCTCTGGAAAGAACTTTCAGGTTATTTCGCGCGGCCAGAGGTAAAAGCGAAACTCGCCGCGCAATTGGACGGAGTCAGCGAGCCGGAGCGTCGCACGTTTCTCATGGCGAACATGGTCGCTGAGCAGCTCGCGTTTCGTTTCTTCAAAAAGTTCGTTCAGCAAATCAGCATCGGCAACATGGTCGAGAGCATGCAGGCCCTTAGCGCAATTGTGCCGATCCTCGTAATTCTCACGCCGTACATCTATGGTTTTCACAGTCAGGCGCCTTCGCGAAAATGGTTGCGATCGATTTTTAAGGAATTGACCGGCGCAGTTCCGATCGCCTTGCAAAATCGCAAACGCGCCTGGTTCACCGATACGCTCGAAGACGTTAATGGTGTGGCCACGACCATCCGCAAAATGACCGGCGCCGGCGCAGCGGCAGGAAAAGAGCTGATCGTCATAACTTCCCACAGCAACCTGCAAATTTGCGACATTCCAATCAAAAACTTCCCGCCCATCGGCGAATTTGAATTGCCGGAGTACGAACTGCAAAAATTGAGTTTCCCGCCGATCCTTCAGATGCTGGACTACATACAACGGGAGAAATTCAGTGAGATTATCATCAGCACGCCAGGACCCGTTGGATTAACCGCACTGCTCGCGGCCAAGATGCTCAACCTGCAAACGAGCGGCATTTATCACACCGATTTTCCGCAGTACATCCGCATTCTAACCGAAGACAGCTTTCTTGAAAGCGTGGCGTGGCGTTACATGCATTGGTTCTATGGACAGCTCGATACCGTCTTTATTAACTCCGAAGAATATCGGCAAAGCTGGATCAAGCACGGGCTTGATCCCTCGAAACTAAAAATTTTCCCGCGCGGGCTCGATACCGAGCTGTTTAGCCCCGCTCGACGCGAACCGGCGTTCTTCGAAAAATTCGGTGCCCGCAACGGCGAGGTTCGCCTCCTTTACGTGGGCCGCATTTCGCGGGAGAAAGACCTCGATCTTCTGGCCGCCGCTTATCACCGTCTGCGTGACGAAGGGTTACCGGTCCAACTTTTCATCGTCGGTCATGGCCCCTACTCCGAGGCGTTCGCGAAATCTTTGCCCGAAGCGTTTTTCACCGGCTACCTCGCCGGCAATGAATTGGCCACGGCCTACGCATCGGCAGACGTATTCGTGTTTCCGAGCACAACCGACACGTTTGGAAATGTCATCCTGGAAGCGCAGGCCTGCGGCCTGCCAGTAGTCGTTTCCGACTCCGGCGGACCCAAGGAATTAGTTGAAGACAAGGCCAACGGTCTGATCACCAGATCACACGACGTGGAAGACTTCGCGCGCGCGATTCGAGCACTGGTGACGGATCCCGCGCTGCGGGAACGCATGGGCGAATCCGCTCGAGACAGCGTTATTGATCGGAGCTGGCCCAGAGCCTTCAGCAAGTTCTGGTCTGCGACCGAGATTTAAATACGCACGGTCAATTCGAGTTCAACGCCCGTCTCCCGGTTTAGCACGGGTTAAATAAAACTGTACACGCTGCAGCCACGGCCCTATGGGCCGTCTTGGAAAAGCAGCACACGGATTGACCGGCCACAGGCCGGTTGCTACAACTTTTGCGAAGTCACTTTAACGCTTCGACGCGATTTCCCTTTACCGCCCGCGACCACCGTGGCCCATACCGCCCATTCCATGAGATCCGCCCATGTGACCCATGGAACCCATTCCATGAGATCCGCCGAAGCCTGATCTAAAGCTCGAGCCGTGACCGACACCCCTTGTGGTAGTCATCCTACTGGTGTGGCCCCTGCCCATATTCGTCGCGCTCTTGCCGTGGACGGCCGTGCTCTTGCCATGTGCCGTGCTCATGTTCTTCGCATGCATGGTCGCCTTGCTTGAGCGATGCGCGTTGCTCACGAGCCGGCCAAGATTCAGCCCGTTGTCGTGCGCGATTTTGCCCCAGCCTTTACCTCCTCTGAACTCTGTGACGATGCTGTCGAAGTTTTGGCCTGTGGCGTTAGCGAGCAGGTGCGCTTTCTCCAGCCCACCCCAGCCAAGCCCGGTCGACGCTCTTTCTGCCTGCAGCGTCGCGACGGGAATTCCGGTTGCCGCCGAAATTCTATCCACGTTCGCTCCGCGGGAAGCAACAGTGCCAAATACCAGAATGAATGCCGCTATGATTACAGTTAACCCTTTCATACCTAATTGAACTCCTTTCACGAATACACGTTTCGGTTTTGATTCGACTGGTGGTTCCCTTATGGCGAAAAAAATTCCCTGGCTTAACGCTGTAGAGGCGGGCGTATCGCCTGCACAAAATCGACACCCGCAGCCGGCACGGCTGCCTCTACAGATTCCACGGCAGCGCGTCCAGATCGACATTGCCGCCGGTAAGAATAATTCCGACGCGTTTTCCATCGACGTCGATTACTGGTTCGAGAATCGCGGCATACGGAACAGCTGCTGAAGGCTCGATAACTATTTTCATCGTTTCCCAAACAGTGCGCATCGCCGAGACGATCGCTTCCTCGCTCACCGTTACAATGTCATCCACGTAACGCTGGATTATTGCAAAATTTGGTTCACCGACATTTGTTCGCAGTCCATCAGCGATCGTGAATTTCTTTTCAGTCACGATCCGTCGCCGCGCGCGAAACGATTGCGCTGCGTCGTCTGCATTTGCCGGCTCAACTGCGATCACTTTAATTTTTGGTCGCATCGATTTCGCAGCGATCGCCGTGCCAGACAGCAAACCGCCGCCGCCGACGGGGCACATTACAACGTTGAGATCGGAAACGTCTTCAAGTAATTCCACCGCTGCTGTCCCCTGCCCTGCGATCACATTTTCGTTTTCAAACGAATGAATCAGTATCGCGCCAGTTTTCGCGACCACATCTGCACATTTTTCTTCACGCGCTTTTTCAGTCGGTTCGCAAAAAACAACGTGCGCGCCGTAACTCTCGACCGCGCGCACCTTCACCTTCGCGGAGTTCGAGGGCATCACGATGTGCGCCCGAATGCCCCGCAATTTCGCCGCGCGCGCTATCGCTGCACCGTGATTGCCCGACGAATGCGTTGCGACCCCGCACCGCGCGGTTACAGCGTCAAGCGCAAACACGGCGTTCGTCGCTCCGCGCGCTTTGAACGCGCCGATCTTCTGAAAATTCTCGCACTTAAAAAACAGCAACGCCCTGCTCGCTTCGTTCAATCGCTCGCTTGTCAACACCGGGGTGCGATGAATGTACGGACGAATCCGCTCATGCGCCGCGCGGATGCTATCGAGGTCCAGCTGCATGGTTGATCGTATCCACCGGATGGAGGCAAAACAAACGTGAGATTTCTTAGACTGCGCTTGGACTCTTCAAATGTTCCGGTCGCGGGCCAATGCCGATAAAGCGAGCGGGCACTTGTCGCAGAATTGGAAACCATTTCAGCAAACGAAGTACTAGCGGCAACGACTTTTTGTTACTTGATGCACGCCCGGTGACAACTCGGTGGTGAATGAAAACCTGCAAACCTTGGATCAGCCGCGTCGGCCATTCACGGCGCGCTTGTACTTTTCGCAAATCGTCCACTGAAACTGCACCGGTCCGCAATTTTGCCGCGAGCAAGTTCGCTGTCGCCACGGCATCCTGAATGGCAAGGTTAATCCCGACGCCGCCGGCCGGTGACATGGCATGCGCGGAATCGCCAATGCACAGTAATCCGTCGCTGCACCAATCGCACAGACGATTGATCTGGACCGTTAGCAATTTGATCTTTGACCAGTCGTCCAGTTCGGTACCTCGGTCGCGTAGAAATCCGGCAAAGCTGACAATGTCATTTTGAAATTGGGGCAGACCGTGGGCTTTGATCTCATCGAATCCACCCTTGGGGATGACGAAGCCACATTGCCAGTAATCGCTGCGATCGAGTAACACCAGCAGTTTGCCGTGCTGAAAAAAGCCAAACGACTGTTCCGGATCGTCTCGTTTCTTGGAAATTCGCATCCAAAGCACGTCGATCAGCACGCCAAACTCGCGCCGCTTAAACCCGGCGCGCGATTGAACGATCGAATGCCGTCCATCCGCGCCAATGACGAGGTCTGCGCGGACGTCCAGCTCGCCATGCGGCGTTTTTGCTCGCACACCAATCACGCGTTCGTTCTCGATCAACAAATCGAAGACTTCGGTTTCCATGTGTAATTGGAAGGACGGGAATTTTTTGCCATCACTGGAGAGGAAATTGAGAAAATCCCATTGCGGCATGAACGCGATAAACTTGCAGCGCGTGGGAAGTTTTGTGAAATCCGCGACGGGAAGGACCTGACCGTTAACTACAGCGCGTAACTCCCGTACTTCTTGATGCGGCTGTTTCAAAAACTCCTCGAGCAAGCCGAGTTCGTGCATCAGCTCCAGCGTGGAAGGATGAATCGTGTCGCCGCGGAAATCGCGATTGAAATCGGCGTGCTTTTCCAGCACCACGGCAGGCACGCCAGCCCGCGCCAACAAATAGCCAGCCATCATTCCCGCGGGTCCGCCGCCCACAATTACGCAGCGCGTTTGCAATTTCTCAGGCATGGTTAACCCAAGACTTAACCAGCAATAGCACTAATGAGCAGGACCAAATTTGTGTCTATTCGCGTACATTCGTGGTTAGGAATCTCGGTTCGAATAACTCGTGTTGTTTTGGATTCGTGTTATCCGTGCGATCCGTGGTTGCTGTTCAATGAAAACTAGTCAGCCGCTTTTCGTTAACGAAGAACAAGTCCGCAATCATTTACAGATGACGGACTTGATTCCAGCGATGGAGAAAGCGTTGATCGATTTTTCCACGGGCAAAGTCACCCAGCCGGTGCGCTCGGTGATCAAGGTCGATCCACCCGGTGGGTTTCTGGGTCTGATGCCGGCACTCACTCCGAATGGGCTCGGCTTGAAAGCTGTTACGTTCTATCCGTCGAATGCGGAGCGCGGAATCCCAACACACATGGCCACGATTTTTCTTGTCGATCCAGAGACCGGCGCCCCGCTCGCAATCATGGACGGAAGACTAATCACCGAGATGAGAACGGCAGCAGTCTCTGCCGTAGCGACGAAACTTCTCGCACGGAGAGATGCGAAAATTCTCGCGATCTTGGGCAGCGGTGTGCAAGCGCGCAGTCACTTCGAGGCGCTCCAGTTCGTCAGACATTTTAAGAAGATTCGCGTGT
>QHOV01000062.1 GCA_003218885.1 Verrucomicrobiota bacterium
GAATTTCGTTGAGCACACAGCGTTCGCGAAAATCGAGGAAGTCGCGATTATCAAAAAACAGCTGTGTGACGATGTAGTCAGCTCCTGCATCCACTTTTGCTTTGAAGTAATCCATTTCGACTAATCGATTCGGCGTGGCGGGATGTCCTTCCGGGAAACCGGCTACTCCGATCCCGAAACCGCGGCGGTCCGGATGCCCGCCGGACTCGTTGAGTCGGCGAATGAATTTGACCAAATCAATCGCATGTTGGAATGAGTCCCGCGATTTATCGTAAGCGATTCCAACTGGCCTATCCCCGCCAAGCGCGAGGATGTTTCCGATGCTCGACTTCGCGTATCGAAGGAGAATCTCCTCGATCTCCTGTTCGTTGTGGCAGACGCAGGTCAGGTGAGGAATTGGATCCAGCTTTGTTGTATGTTGAATGCGCTCGACAAGATCGTGAGTTAAATCACGGGTTGAGCCGCCGGCACCATAAGTCACGCTGACGAAGTGCGGCGTGTACAATTCGAGATCGCGAATCGTTTGGTAGAGTGTCTCGGCTGCCTCCGGCGTTTTCGGAGGAAAGAACTCGAACGAAAAGGTGGGAGAATTCCCTCGAATAATGTCCGTGATGTGCATGACTCAGCGGCTACCTTCGTTCGTTCCGCGACTTTCGGTCAACCCACCGGAGCACATTTTCGGGCTGCGCTTATCGCCACAGATTTATGATAATCAGCGTAATCGGCGGTTCTCTTTACGGCAGAATTGCAAATACTCTCGCGGGAAGTCCTGAGCCGCCTTATGGCTTTGGGAAAGTGATGATCGCGATTGCGCCGGCTTCGGGGACCTGATCCAGATTCGTGAGCAACTCGATCTGATAATGGTTAGTGCTCAGAATGTAGGTTTCCATGGAGTAATGGTCTTTACTCGTCGCGGTTCCCGGATCGGTGTCAGTCGTTTCGTGTCCCGACACAGTGCTCTTGCGCTCTTCATAAACGTATTTCAAGGGTGGGCAAGCTCCATCCAGGATACTGCGCGACGCCGTTCGTGTCCTTGTTCACAAGCGATTACGGCAAGGCCTAGTGCGATGAAACATGTGACTTGGGGACAGCGCTTTCTCAAAAACATTTCAGCTTTGTTAAATGATCACGTAGCAGAATACCAACAACTTCGAATAGCTCTGAACAACTTTTGGCAATTTCGTAGAATTCAGCGTTGTCCGTATTGGACACAGGTCTTATTAACAAGACCACAAGAATCGCGGGTCGTGGGGCAATACGAATGCGTGTTACAGTTATTCGCATTAAGAAGAATAAGACCCAAAGGAATTTCTTTAAACATCAGCGTGCTCTATTTGTGAAAAACTTGTTCGTCAACGGATGAACCCGTTTCGTGTTCTTGATCCCACTCTTTCCTCCCCGGCACGTCGGGGACTTTGCGCGCTGACTGTGATGACCAAAGCACCACAGGCAGGACAAGTAAAAACCCGCCTCGTCCCCCCGCTTACGCCGGATGAAGCCGCCGAGCTAAACAAATGTTTTCTGCGCGACACAGCGGCCGCGATTTCGAGCGTAATTGCTAATAATGAAGCTTGCGGGATAGCCGCTTACACACCGGTCGGCGTCGAAGCGGCCTATGCTGATATTCTTCCAGCCGATTTTAACTTGCTACCGCAACGAGGCGTCAGCTTTGGCGAACGTCTCTATTTCGCTGCGGAAGATTTGTTAAGGTGTGGCTTCGACTCGGTCTGTCTGATTGATTCCGACAGCCCGACCCTGCCAGCCAGCAACTTTTCGGAAGCTATCAGAATCCTGAAGATGCATGGCGATCGCATCGTGATTGGGCCGTGCGATGACGGCGGCTACTATTTGATCGGACTTAAAAAACCGCATCGCGAGCTTTTTGAGCAAATCGACTGGAGCACAGAAAGGGTGTTCGAACAGACCAGAGCACGCGCGCGAGAAATCGGCCTCGAAGTCGAACTGTTGGCGCATGGATACGACGTCGATGATGCCGCGAGCTTACGCCGCTTGTGCAAGGAATTAGTCAGTCAAAGCACGAGCGATAGCGTTGCGCCAAGTACGCGGAAATTCCTCGCCGACATAGTTGCCCAAAAGAAATTGTAGGGCGGGCGCTTCGCCTGCAAAACTGGGCAAACCGGAGCGGTTGCCCTACAGAGAATGCATCATTAGCCTCACATTCATATGGCAAAACGCGCGTTAGTCACCGGCGGCGCCGGCCTGATTGGTTCGCACGTTGTTGATCTTCTCGTGCGCGAAGGCTGGCAGGTGCGCGCGCTCGATAATCTTGAGCGGCAAACGCATCGTCGCGGTAAACCTGCGTGGACTAACGAAAAGGCGGAATTCGTCCAAGGCGATTTGCGCGATCGCGACACAATCACAGCCGTGCTCGACCAGATCGACACCGTCTTTCACCAAGCGGCCTACGGCGGATACATGCCGGAGATCACGAAATTTGTGCATGTGAATTCGCTCGGCACGGCGCAAATGCTCGAAGTGATTCGGGAAAAGAATCTGCCGGTCCAAAAAATTATCGTGGCGAGCTCGCAGGCAGTTTACAGCGAAGGCGCTGGCGATTGCTCGAAACACGGCTTGGTTTTTCCTTCTGTGCGTCCGGTGGAACAACTGCGCAAAGGCGATTGGCAAGTGCATTGCCCCCTCTGTGGCGCCATCACGAAGAGCGTTCCCACTCCCGAGAACGCACCGGTGGGCGGCGAAACCGTTTACGGCCTGACGAAGGTTGATCAAGAGCGGCTCGTGCTGCTATGGGGAAAACAAGTCGGTATCCCTACGGTCGCGCTGCGTTATTCCTGCACCTACGGACCGCGGCAGTCGATTTTTAATCCTTACACGGGCGTGATCGCGATTTTTTGCACACGGCTGCTGAACAATCTGTCGCCGGTGCTTTACGAAGACGGCGAACAAACGCGCGATTTTTCCTTCGTGGAAGACATCGCGCGCGCAAACCTGCTCGCCGCGGAAACCGATAAGCTCGACGGACTGGCTGTAAACATCGGCAGCGGACACGGCACACCGATTCGCGAAATCCCGGAACGGCTTTCGGATATTCTGAAGATCGACATCGCGCCCGAGATCAACGGTGAGTTTCGTCCCGGCGAAATGCGCCATCTTACCAGCGACACTACACTTGCTCGATCCGCCGGTTACAAAGCCACTGTCGATCTCGGCGAAGGCATCGCCCGTTACATCGATTGGATCCGCACCCAATCCGATATTCGCGATTATTTCAGCGAGGCGAGCGAAATTTTGAAGAACAAGGGAATTGTTCATCGGGTAGAGAGATGAACATCGCTGCCGGCATTCCCGATTTCGATGCGCCGGTCGTGGATCATGCGCGTAAGGATTTTCCGTTACTTGATGCGGACATGACTGTGGGCGCCGCGCTGGAGCGCATTCGGCGCGAGGGCGTGGGTGAGCGTGTCATTTATTTTTATGTCGTTGATGAACAGGAGCGGCTGGTGGGCGTGGTGCCCACGCGGCGTTTGCTGACCGCCTCGCTCGAAACGCCGCTGGGCGAAATCATGGTCCGGCGCGTTGTGGCCATTCCCACAACAGCAACCGTCCTCGACGCATGCGAGTTTTTCGTGCTCTACAAATTTCTCGCTTTCCCTGTTGTGGACGAACAAGGCCGCGTCATCGGCGTTATAGATGCGAACCTCTTTGCCGAGGAAGTCTTGGAGGCCGGCGAGAGCGAGGATCGACAACGCGCGGTGGCGCCCGTGAGTCCGGAATTTTTTGAGGCGCTTGGGTTTCGCATCGAGCAAATTCGCGTCGGGTCGCCCTGGCGCGGCTTTCGGTTTCGCTTCCCTTGGCTGCTTGTCACGGTGACTGGCGGTAGCCTCTCAGCGATCCTAGCAGGCTTTTTCCAAGCAACATTGGCGCGTAGCCTGGTGCTGGCGTTTTTTCTCACCATGGTGCTTGCGCTGAACGAAAGCGTGAGCATGCAATCCATGAGCGTGACGATTCATGCGTTTCGCTCCGTCTCGGTCACGTGGCGATGGCTGGCGACGGCGTTCCGCCGTGAAATAATAACGGCACTGCTGTTGGGCGTGGCGTGCGGGTTTGTTGTCGGCACGATCGTTTGGGTCTGGCGCAACGATGTACTTGGAGCGTTTGTCATTGGCGGCAGCATCGCGCTTTCGCTCATCACTGCGTGCGCACTTGGCCTGGGCGTGCCTTCACTTCTTCACCGATTCAAGCTCGACCTGAAAATTGCCGCGGGACCAGTCACACTCGCCCTGGCCGATTTTGTTGCGCTGGTAATTTATTTCACCCTTGCGTGGCTGGTTTTGCCATGAGTAACGTGTCGGTCATTATCCCGGCGCTTGACGAGGAGGAACCAATCGCCGGTGTTGTACGCGAATGTTTCGCGACCGGTGTACCTGACGAAGTGATCGTGGTCGATAACGGCAGCACCGATCGCACAGCCGAGCGCGCGCGTGAAGCAGGCGCGCGCGTGGCGACCGCACCGCGTGGATATGGGCGCGCATGCACGGCAGGCATTCGTGCGCTTTTGGCTGAATGCGACGTCGTTGTGTTTCTAGATGGCGACGGCAGCGACGTCCCGGCATTGATGAATCGGCTTGTTGATCCAGTCGTGCGTGGGACCCATGATTTCGTGATCGGCTCGCGCACTCGTGGCCAGCGTGAACCTGGCAGCATGAACTTCCAGCAGGTTTTGTCCGGGCGAGGTGCCGGATTGATCATGCGACTGCTTTACGGCGTTCGTTACACCGACATGTGTCCGTTTCGCGCGATTCGCCGCGACGCGCTCGCGAAACTCAACATGCGCGAGCAGACTTATGGCTGGAATTTGGAGATGCAGATGAAAGCTGCGCGTACCGGACTGCGCATTCTCGAGATTCCAGTAAACCATCGCCGCCGCGCCGGTGGAGAATCGAAAGTCTCAGGCACGCTGCGTGGCACGTTTGTCGCCGGCGCTCGCATCCTCGCGACGCTGGTGCGCGTAGCATTGGAATAGTCCATTGGCAAATTCCATCTGGCGATGCCGGCGCACCCGCGTTCTCGCTGCCACGACGCAGCAGGCAGCGAGGCGGATAAAACGAATGGGTGCTTGCCAGCTTGCCCGCTGTGGCGGGTCTGATCTACTTTTCCCAATTGAACCGCCAAATTGAAAACGCACGCACAAACAACGCGGACGCGTCGGGACTAAAATCCGCAGAATTTTCGCGCATTTTATTGATCAAACTTTCGGGCTTGGGCGACGTGGTCCATACGCTGCCAGTGCTGGTGAAGCTGCGCGCACGTTATCCGGCGGCGCGGATCGACTGGCTGATCACGCCCGAGAACGCGGAGATCGTGCGCTGCCATCCGGCGCTCTCGAATGTCGTTCTTTTTGAGCGGCGCGATTTCTCGAAGCGCGACCGCAGATGGCGGGCGGTGCTGGCGTTTCTCGATCTGCTCAAGCAAATCCGCCGTGCAAAGTACGATTTAGTGATCGATTTGCACGGTCAGGCGCGCTCGGCCTTTTTCACCCTTGCCAGCGGAGCGCGTGTGCGCATCGGATTTGATCGGCCCGTCAAGAACATATCCAGCCACGGTTGGCGGGGCGCACGTGAAGGTTCGTGGATAGCTTACACGCACCGCATCCCTATTCCGACCCTCGATGTTCACGCAATCGATCGCTACCTCTGGGTCGGGCCGTTGCTGGGCCTCGACAAGAACCCACCAGACCTCACTATTCACCTTTCATCGCAAACCGCGCGTAATGTGCAGCGCTTCTTAGAGGACCACGGCGTGCCCGCGTCTAAAGCGCTCGCCGTGCTGGCGCCGGGAACCACATGGGAGACCAAGCACTGGACCATTGAAGGATTCGCAGCTGTCGCGCGGCACTTTCTTGACGAGGGATTTGCTGTCGCTCTGGCCGGTACGAAACGCGATGAGCCGCGATGCCGACAAATTGCAGCCGCCGCACCCGGCGCATGTGCCGCGTCGCTCGGCACGCCGATGGTCAGCGTGTTCGGCCCCACGAATCCGGTTCGCATCGGACCTTATCAGCGACCGGAATCGGTCGTGCGCTTGGACTTACCATGTTCGCCATGCAATTACCGCCGGCTGAGCCAATGCCCGTTTGACCATGCCTGCATGAAACAGCTGACGTCTGCGATGGTCGTGGAGCGGGTACAGAAAATTCTTGGGGCGCCCAAGAGTCACGCTGAATTGTTGTAGCGGCGTTCGTTGCGGCGAACACCCGAAGCGAATTATCAGGCGCTTGGCACAAGCGCCTCTACAACTCATATTCGCGCTGAATGAGTAGAACAAAGGCGATCTTCGCTGGTCTGGTTGCCGGACTGCTCGGCGGAATCGTGATGACAACGGTGATGCTATTGCTTGCTGCGCTCGATGTCGCGACCCCGCTCGTGATCATCGGCGACCGCCTTTCAGTTTTTATTCCCCCTGGTCCGTTCCTTTCCCTCATGGGCAAGGTAGGCGGGTACAATCATCTGAAGCACATTGGCGTTGGATCGACAATCGCCGGCCAACTCGTAGTGAGCGCGATTGGCGGAGTGATTTTCGGATTGTTCGCTCGACGCAATCCGGCGCGCGTGTCCGCGATATGGACGATATCGATCTTTGTTTTGCTGCCGATTGTTGCAGGTGCTATCGCGCTCTGGCCGGTCCTGGGCACAAGCTATATTGGCCTGCCTATCGACGTCGCGCGCCTGGTCACACTCATAGGCTTCGCGCTGTGCGTTTTTTTGTTCGAGCGAACCCTCGTTCTTGGCTTTCAATTTCTGGCAACGCAAAAAATCTCGCAGCAGGACTACGAGTTTACTCCCGCTATTGGTCGGCGCGCGTTTGTCCTGAGCGCAATCGGAGTCGCAGCGGCGGGCGGAGGTGTTGCGCTGGTCCGCAAACTTTATCGTGCTGCAACATTCAGCTACGACGGGACGCAATACAAAGGCCGCATCGTCGAGCCGATTACGCCTAACGAGTTGTTTTATTGCGTGACGAAGAATGTGGTTGATCCCAGGGTGAATGTTGATCTTTGGCACCTTGAAGTGAATGGGCTTGTGCAAAATCGCGCTACCTGGCGATTTCAGGACCTTTTGGGATTCGAAGCGACCGAGCAGGAAACGACGCTCATGTGTATTAGCAATGGTTTGGACGCGGGCCTGATCAGCAATGCTATCTGGAAGGGTGTTCCGTTGCGCGACCTGCTTGACCAAGCCGCGCCGCTTTCCAACGCCGCCCGGGTTCGCCTCCACGGCGTTGATAATTACACGGATACCATCCCGTTGGAGAAAGCCATGGAGCCAACCACGTTGCTCGCGTACGAAATGAACGGTGTCCAATTGCCTCACCGGCACGGTTACCCGTTGCGCGTGATTGTGCCGGGCTACTTCGGCGAAAAACATGTGAAATGGCTTACGCGCATCGAACTAACGGATGCCAACGCGAAAGGATTTTACGAAACGCAAGGCTGGGGCCCCGATTTCATCGCGCCAACAAGATCGAGAATCGACCTGCCCGAATATGAGTCGCGGTTTTCGTTAGGCGAATTGAACGCGCCAATCGAAGTCAAGGGCATGGCGTACGGAGGCGACCGCGGCATTTCACGAGTAGAACTCAGCTTTGATGACGGCAAGACCTGGCGTGACGCCGAGATTTATTACGCCGGCGGCGATCTCTCGTGGTCGCTTTGGAAGACGGAATGGACGCCCGATCCAGCAGGTGATTACGTCCTCGTCGTCCGCGCCACCGACGGGGAAGGCGACGTGCAAGAATTTGAAGAAGAGCGCGGTTGGTTCTCCGGTGTGACGGGCTTTCACAAAATTCTTGTGCACGTAGCGGCGTGAGTTCCGCTGCGCAACTGCGACTAGCAACTTGTGGCCTTTGCAACTTGCGCAGTGTGCTAAATTTTATTGATGGAGAAGGTGATCATTGCTGGAAGCGGTTGCGCCGGATTGACGGCGGCGATTTACGCCGCGCGCGCGAACTTGAATCCGCTTGTGCTGGAGGGTCGGCAGCCAGGCGGGCAGCTCTCGACTACCACGTTGGTGGAAAATTATCCCGGTTTCCCGGATGGA
>QHOV01000128.1 GCA_003218885.1 Verrucomicrobiota bacterium
CCGTGCTGTTCTCACCGATTTTCGGCAGGATCGATCCTCGCCAAATTGTTGAATGGATTTTGACGGACAAACTCAATGTTCGGTTTCAACTTCAGATGCACAAATTCATCTGGAGCCCGACGCAGCGCGGAGTCTAATCGATGCGCGCACGACCTCTGCTGTCATCCTGAGTCGCGAAGACGACGAAGGATCTCGCATTGGGTGATCGGTCACGCAAAGTAGCGCAGTGATCTTCCGAGTTTATGGGAGGTCCCCCACCTCGTTGGCGATGACAAACAAGGAGAATTGAGGGGCGAGCTCCCGCGAGACCCTTCGCGCATTTTGCAAATTTGCATGGCGTGGCAGGAGCTCCGCCCTCCATTGGATGACAACGGACTTAAAGCGATGCTATTCTCTTAATCGTGAGAGCACGCCTGACGAAAGATTTCACTTTCGAAGCAGCGCAGACGTTGCCCAATGTGCCGGAGGGACACAAATGCCGCGGGTTACATGGGCACAGTTTCAAGGTCGAAGTTTCAATCGAAGGTGATGTCGATCCGAAAGCCGGCTGGGTTTACGACCACGCGGAGATCAGCGCCGCGATGAAACCGCTGCTGAAAATGCTGGACCACAAGTATCTCAACGACATCGAAGGCTTGGAGAATCCCACGATTGAAAACATGGCAGAATGGTTGTGGAAGAAGTTGGAATCTCAGTGTCCCGGCCTCTGCGAGATTGTCGTGCACGAAACACCAACCGCACGCTGCGTTTATCGCGGCGAATAGTCCGGAAGGAATGATCGCGAACGCATTTGGGCTTGAGTACAGCTTCTGTTGCCCAGCTTTGCCGGGGCGCTTGCTTACAACTCGATGGCGTAGCGCTTCATCTTGTTGTAGAGGGTGGGACGCTGGATGCCGAGAAGTTCGGCGGCCTTTTTCTTGTTGCCGCGGCATTCTGCGAGCGCCTGGAGAATGGCGGTCCGCTCGACGTCGTCGAGAGTTTGTACGCCGCTGCGCGGTAACGCGCTGAGCTCGGCCTGCTGCAGCACGGGGGGCAACTGTATTTCTGACGGGAGTTCTTTCACGCCGATCATGCCCTGGCGTGCCAACACGACCGCGTATTCAATTGCGTTTTGCAATTCGCGAACATTTCCCGGCCACGAGTAATCAAGCAGCTTTTGAAACGCGTCCGGCAAAATCTCCGGCTCCGATTTACCTAGTTGTTGCGAAAATTGTCTCTCGAATTGTGCAATCAGCGGCGGGATGTCCTCTTTACGTTTCCGAAGCGGCGGCACTTCAATTTGAAAAGTGTTTAGCCGGTAGTACAAATCGGAGCGCAGCCGGTTCTCCGCGAACGCCTGCGCAATCGGCCGATTGGTCGAAGCAATCGCGCGGAAGTCTGCCTTCATGATTTGTGTGCTGCCAAGAGGCCGAAACTCGCGCTCTTGGAGCACCCGCAAAAAGCGCGTCTGCAAATCCGCCGGCATGTCGGATATTTCGTCGAGGAAAAGCGTGCCGCTGTCAGCCGCTGCTATCATTCCAGGAAAATCGTGCATCGCTCCGGTGAACGCACCTTTCACATAACCGAAAAGTTCTCCCTCAATCATTGTTTGGGGGAAGGCTGCACAATTGAGCTTGACCATAGGTTGTCCCGCGCGCCGGCTCCGCGCGTGGATCGCGTTCGCAATCACTTCTTTGCCCACACCGCTTTCGCCAACGATCAGAACGTTGGCATCCGAGGGCGCCATCGCATCGATCAACTCCTCGATTTCCTGCATCGGTTTGCTCTTAAAAATGGGCGTCGGCCGCGCCTCCGCGATCTCCAGACGCTTTTCGAGTTGCTCGGTTTTTACCCGGAGTTCTTCCGCTTCTCGCAAAAGGAACTGTTTTTCCAATGCCTTCTCCACCAGGCTGAGCAGTTCTTCGGGCGCATACGGCTTGCTAATGAAATGGTAGGCGCCGCGTTTGATCGATTCGATGGCGTTGTGCAACGAGTCGTGCGCTGTCAGGATAATCACCTGTACTTTGGGTAGCTCGCTCTTAATGCGCTCAAGCATCTCTAATCCATCGGCGTCGGGCAGTCGGAGATCGAGCAATACGAGCGTTGGCGATTTTGATTTTAGCAATTTGAGTCCTTGTGCGGCGGTGGGCGCCGCGTCCACTTGATAACCGTGCCGCTTCAGCAGCGCCTCGAGCGTCATCAGCACGGGCCGCTCGTCATCGATGATCAGGACACGATGGTTTTCTGTTTTCATTGATTTGCACTGCTCGTACTACGCACGACCAGTGGACTCCAGTTGCTTAAACGGTGAGAAATGACCAACGTTTCAAGTCTCTTCCGCGGACTTGGCTGATACGGGAAGACAAAGCGTCGTAATGAGCGCTGAAACGTTCGAATCATAACGTGCATGCAGTTCGCCGCCGTGGGCCTCTACGATAGCGCGAACGCGATGCAGCCCAAGCCCATAATGGCGTTGGCTGATTTTCCGAAGCGGTTCGCGCCCCCAATCTTGGGTGGGCAAGTCAAAACGAGCCTTTGGTTCATGCAGGGTGAAGAGGAACTCGTTGTCATCGATTTTGGTTTTCGCGATGAGCGGACCTTTGCCGCGATCATGCCGAAGGGCATTGGCGAAAAGCTCGGTAAATGCTTCCAGCAAATATTGAGGATCAACATTCAGCATCGCATCGCCGAGCTGCCCCTCCCAACTGATTTCGCTGCTGTCCTTTGGGAAATCGTGCTCGATCTGCGCGCGCAAATCTTCGACAAAATCGGCAGCCCTGTAAGGGATCAGGTTGGGTGTGACCTCGTCGACTACTCTGGCAAGCCATTGCAAAGTCGAAGCCAGACCTGCAACCATTTCACGCAAGCGTTTTGTCTCGCCTTTGAGTTCTTCATTTGTTTCCAGCTCACTGATGTAAGCAGATTGCAATTGGATCGCATTTAAATCATTGCGCAGATCGTGACTGAGTTGCCGGATAAAGAGGGCTGTGTCACTCCACGGGACGCTCCGGGAATCATTTCTCTCCTGCGGAGCCTTGTTTGGCATAACCCAGAGCGTTTACACCTCGTCGCCGAGCGAAAAGCGATCATCCACAGTTGCCTCGCCCGGCACGAGCTTGATCTGCGGATCGTTGCTTGCCAGATGTCGCAGCATGTGAAACACGTCTTCGGGATCCGCGTCGATGGAGCGCGCAATTTCTTCGGCGGTCTTTTCCCGATCGGTAGCGAGTTTCTCAGTCACCTGTTTTTGAAGCTGCAACAGTCTGGTCGCTGCTTTTTTTCCAGCCTCAACGCCGGGTTGATCGTAGGCATTGATGTGAACCAGCGAGCCGTAAAAGCCCACTGCACGCTCGTACAGCGCGATCAATGCTCCGAGATTAAACGCGTTCATCTCGGGAATGCTAATCGTGATTGATTCGCGCCCACTTTCGTAGAGCGCGCTTCGCGTCCCGCGCAAAAACCCCTGAAGATAATCGCCGCTTGTGATGCCGTCCTCAACTTCGAACCGCTTATCGCGCCGATCTTTGCGCACTTCGATGAACGTGACGAAAAAATTCAAGACGCCGTCGCGCAACTGTTGAACATAAGCGTGCTGATCGGTCGAGCCTTTGTTGCCGTAAACAGCAATACCCTGGTGCACAGTCTTGCCATCGAGGTCCTTTTCTTTGCCTAATGACTCCATCACGAGCTGCTGGAGATACTTGGCGAACAGTGCCAGCCGGTCCTTGTATGGAATGATCACCATGTCTTTGTCGCCCTTGCCATTGCCGGCGTAGTACCACATGAGCGCGAGGAGCATTGCCGCATTTTGTGTCACATCAGGTATGCGGGTCCGCTCGTCCATGGCCGCAGCACCAGCGAGAAAATTATCAATGTCGAAACCTTCCAGCGCCATCGGGAGAAGCCCAACCGCGCTCATCACCGAGGTGCGCCCGCCGATCCAATCGTACATCGGAAATCGAGCGAGCCATTTGTTCTCTTCGGCATATTTGTCTAAATCGCTTCCCGCGCCGGTGACGGCCACTGCGTGCTTGTTGAACGGTAGCTGTTTGTCCTTGAATCGTGCTTCGGTCTCGAGCATTCCATTTCGTGTTTCCTTCGTCCCGCCGGATTTGGAAATTACGATGACAAGCGTTTGTGAGAGCAGATCGTCCATTCTCTCAAAAACGCGATCGAATCCGTCCGGGTCCGTATTATCGAAGAAAAAAATGTTCATGGGATCATGCGCCGAGCCGAGCGCGTCTGCCACCAATTGCGGTCCAAGCGCCGAACCGCCGATACCGATCAGCAGTACGTGCCTGAAGGATTTTCCATTTTCGGCCGTGATTTTTTGGGCATGAACATCTTCGGCGAAACTTTTGATGCGCCTGACCGTGTCTTCAATTTCTGTGCGAAGCTCCGGAGTCGGTGCAAGCGCAGGATTGCGCAGCCAGTAATGGCCTACCATCCGTTTTTCGGTGGGGTTAGCAATTGCCCCCGCTTCCAACTCTCGCATTGCCCCAAACGCCTTCTCGATTTTGGGGTGCATTTTCTCGAAGAAATTCTCCGGAAATTTCATCCGGCTGATGTCGAGAGACAAATCGAGATCGCGGTAGTACAAAAAGTATTGTTGAAAACGCTGCCAGAGCGACGAAGAAGCCACGATTGCAGCTAATCGCAATCACTGGCCGAGGTCAATGACGTGCAAAAAGGCGAGTGGTTCAGCTCACATGTGCTCGATCACATTATCGCCAAACTGCGAGCACTTGATTTCGGTCGCGCCTTCCATCAACCGCGCGAAATCGTACGTGACGCGTTTGCTCGCGATCGCGCCGCTTAATCCTTTAAGAATCAGATCGGCAGCTTCCGCCCAGCCCATGTAACGCAACATCATTTCACCTGAAAGAATCACTGAGCCGGGGTTCACCTTGTCCTGATTCGCGTATTTTGGCGCGGTGCCATGAGTGGCTTCGAAAACGGCGTGACCCGTGATGTAATTGATATTTCCTCCAGGGGCGATCCCGATTCCGCCCACTTGCGCGGCCAGCGCATCGCTCAAGTAATCGCCGTTCAAATTGAGCGTCGCAATCACATCGAAATCTTCCGGACGCGTCAACACCTGCTGAAGTGTGATGTCGGCAATCGCATCTTTGATTACGATTCCCGCGCCCGGTTTGCCCATGGGAATTTTGCACCAGGGACCGCCATCGAATTCTTCTGCGCCGAAATATTTCTTAGCGACTTCGAAGCCCCAATCGCGAAACGCGCCCTCGGTAAATTTCATGATGTTACCCTTGTGCACCAGCGTTACGCTCTTGCGCTGGTTCTGGATGGCGTAGGAAATCGCGCTGTGAATGAGCCGCACACTTCCTGAGCGGCTGACCGGCTTGATACCGATTCCCACGCAAACCTCGTCGCTCTCCGGCGCGCCGACCATTTTCCAAAAGTCCGCTGCTTTCTGTTTTGTGCCGAAACGGATTTTGTCGAATTGCTTGGGAAATTCCTTTTGTAAAAAATCGAGGATTTTTTGCGCTTCAGGCGTGCCGGCGGCGTACTCGATGCCAGCATAAATGTCTTCCGTGTTTTCCCGGAAGATCACCATCTTCACTTTCTCCGGACGCTTAACGGGAGAGGGGACGCCTTTGAAGTACTGCACCGGTCGCAAGCACACGAAAAGATCGAGAAGCTGCCGCAGCGCAACATTCAGCGAACGAATACCGCCGCCTACCGGCGTGGTCAGCGGACCTTTGATTCCGACCAGATATTCGCGGAACGCTTCTACCGTATCGTCTGGCAGCCATTCATCGAATTTGTCTTTCGCTGTCTGGCCGGCAAAGACCTCAAACCACGCGATTTTCTTTTTCCCGGCGTACGCTTTTTCAACCGCAGCATCGAACACACGGACACTCGCCGCCCAAATATCCGGCCC
>QHOV01000145.1 GCA_003218885.1 Verrucomicrobiota bacterium
GTTTCTCACCCGGTTCGCGTCAAAGGTTTATCTGATTCATCGCCGCGACAAAATGCGCGCTTCTGTAATCATGCAGGAGCGCGTGTTCGCGAATAAGAAAATCGAGCCGATCTGGAACACTGTGGTTACGAAATACATTCCCGATGAAAAAGGCGAGATGCGCGCCGTGCGTTTACGAAACGTGAAGACAAACGAAGAACGCGAACTGGCGGTGGCATGTGTGTTCATGGCCATTGGTCACGATCCGAACACACTGGCATATCGAGGCAAGCTCGACATGGATGGGGATGGTTATTTGATCACGAAAAATCTGGCGGAGAGTAAATATCCCGGCCTATTCGTGGCAGCCGGTTCTGGCTGCGCGGCGGCAATGGATGCGGAGAAGTATCTGAGCGAACTGGAGAGCTAATTGTCGGGTTTGGTCACGAACAACTCTAGCGCAGGCGCATCGCGTGCGGACGCTCGATTTGGCAACCGAAGCGGTTGCCCTACAAAGGCCGCGTAGTGAAGATCTGCGATCTGACCCAGTTTTATTCTCCGTTTAGCGGCGGCGTGAAGCGTTATCTCCACGAAAAAATAGCGTACATCAGGAACTACTCACCTGAGGACGAACACGTTCTCATTGTCCCGGGCCCAAAAACCGAGGTGAGAACCAGTTCGTGCTCACGGATCTATTCGATTCATTCGCCATTAGTCTCCCGAAGTTCCCGCTATCGCGCGCTCGTTAATTTGCGCGCTGTTGAAGAAATCTTGGAACGCGAGCGGCCCGATCTCATCGAATCGAGCGACCCATATCAAATTGGATGGAAAGCGATTGCTGTCGGGCGTGCGTTGAAAGTTCCGGTCGTTGGTTTTTATCATTCGCATTTCCCGGAAGCGTACGTGCGCGGCAGCGCGAAGATTTTGGGTAAGCGCGGGACGCAGCGGGCGATCAGACTCACACGCGCCTATGTTCGCAAACTCTATAACCGTTTTCAGGCCACGCTCGTTCCGTCGGAGAGACTGGCCGACCTCCTTTCTGAATGGGGCGTGGACAATGTCCGGCCGGTACGCCTCGGGGTGAACACGGAAGTTTTCAAGCCCACGCCCGATGATGCACGAGCCACACGCCAGTCGTTAGGAGTCGAGGCCGACCAAAAGCTGCTGCTCTACGTCGGGCGTTTGGCGAAAGAAAAAAATACCCAAACAATGTTTCGAGCATTCGAGCTTTTGTGCCTGCGAGACCGGAATCAATTTCATCTGCTGGTTATCGGCGATGGACCCCAGCGACACAGAGTACAAAAGTTGCGGCGGCGGGTTGGAAACATTTCGTGGATTTCGTACTGCACTGATTCTGCTGATCTGGCCCGCTTCTATCGGGCGGCGGATCTCTTCGTTCACCCGGGCGTCCAGGAAACATTTGGCCTCGTCGCGCTGGAGAGCCAGGCGTGCGGAACGCCGGTGGTTGGAATTCGCGGCAGTTACATGGACCGGATTATTTGCCATGACCAGGAATCGTGGGCGCGCGAGAACAGTGCGGAAGGGCTGGCTGGCGCGATTGGAGGTTCAAGCGCGAAAAACTTGACGACCCTCGGCATGAGCGCCGCGCAGACCGCGGAGAACCTCTATAGTTGGCCGCGCGTGTTTGAGGAACTGTTTTGCATTTATCGCGAGGTTCGCTCAAACTATCGCCGTTTTTAAATGGCGAGCGACGATCACAAGCCGTTTCTCATTCGTGGCTATCGCAGCTCCGACCGCGAAGCGGTAAGAAAACTCTGCTGCGAGACCGGATTTCTCGGCGAGCCAATCGATCCCGTGTACGAGGATCGAGAATTGTTCGCTGATTTTCTCACCACCTACTACACCGATCACGAGCCGGAATCGTGTTTTCTCCTACAGGTGGACGGCGAAATTCGCGGGTATCTCCTCGGTTCGCGCAAGCCGCTGCGAAACCAGCTCTACGCGCTGTATCAAAACGTCTGGCTATTTTTTCGCGCGCTTACGCGCTATTTCCGCTACAACCAGCGCTCGCGCCGGTTCATTCGCTGGATTCTTGTGCACGGCTGGCGGGAAGTGCCTGCAGCGCCGCGGCGTACGCCACATTTCCATATCAATCTGTTGCCGGACGCTCGCAAAGTTTCGACGACCCGCGCGCTCATGAGCGCGTATTTGAGTTATCTGTATCGCTCTGGCGAGAAACGCGTTTACGGCCAGATCATCACGTTCGAAAGTCGGCGCGGTGAGAAAATGTTCGAGCGGTACGGGTTCAAGGTCTTGAATCGGGCGGAGATCACAAAATATAAAGCCTTCTATCCCGAGTCGGTCTATCTTAGCACAGTGATCAAAAATCTGGAGACGGCCGAACCGCTCACGGCATATTCGCGTGTGCGCGAGTAATTTAACAAGTTTGACCAAAACGTCGGACGAACAGGTGCAAAAGTTACGATGGTTTTCTGCCGCTTCCGTTTTAACTTTGAAACTCTCGTATTTTAACCTTTCCTTCGCCGGCATAGCTCAGCTGGTAGAGCAGCTGATTTGTAATCAGCAGGTCGTCGGTTCGAATCCGACTGCCGGCTCACTCCATTTCCGATTTTCGATTGGCGATTTTTGATTTACGCGCCGTGTCATCGACGTAGAGGGCTTCCCATGACGCGGTGGAATCTTTGTACACGATAAAGCTTGAACAGCGCTTTTATCGAATGGTAAAGCTTGAGCCGAATGAGAGTAACAACCATGAAGATACATAACTACAGTACCCACAGCGCGATCCTTCTACTTGTGGCCTCGCTGTTCTTTAGCGCGTTTGTCGCCGGTCAGGCAGTGGGTGCCGATCCACGGTCACCTCACGCCGTGGCACCAAGCCAAGCACCTGCCCGTTTAATCATAAGGCGCAACCCGAATTTGGGCTTCAACGTGATCGTCCGATTGTGGATTGATGGCCAGCCGGCTGGATCTATTGGATATGGCCACACCTATGAAGGTTTCCTGGCGCCGGGCCATCATGTTTTAGCGGTGCTAGCAACTCCCAGCCCACGGTGGCCCATTCCCTGGCAACTCCCTTTGGATGTACGGAGCGGACAGACCTACGGCTTCACAGCAGTGACAGATGGATCAGGAAATTTGATTCTGGACGGCAGGTTTGGCTTCCCGCCACGCGTTCAGTGATTCGACGAAATTAGTGTTTATGAACAATGAAAATTCATCCACGGAGTAACAAACCATGAAGACACATAATTACAGTACCCGCGGCGCGATCCTTCTGCTCATCGTCTCGTTGTTCTTTAGTGCGCTTGTCGCCGGTCCGGCGGCGGGTGCCGATCCACGGTCACCTCACGCCGTGGCGCCAAGCCAATCCCCTGCGCGTTTGGTCATAAGGCGAATGCCAAATCTGGGCTTCAACGTAATCGTCCGGTTGTGGATCGATGGCCAGCCAGCTGCGACGCTTGGATATGGTCACACCTATCACGGTTTCCTGACACCCGGCAGGCACGTTTTAGCAGTGCTGGCGACTCCGAGGTCGCGATCGCCGATTCCGTGGGAAATGCCTTTGAATGTGCAAAGCGGGCAGACCTATATTTTCACGGCAACGGGAGGTAGTTCAGGAGATTTGATTCTGGCCAGCGGATTTTAGCCAGGTGACGTATCGGTTCAAGCGGCCGCGGTGTCGCCTACGCGCAGGCTCACGCCCATGACGCGGAAGATCCTATCGCGTTTTTCCAGATATCCGGGTGAATCGAGGTCGCGCGGCCGGGGAAGATTCACATCGACGATTTCTTGAATGGTCGCCGAATGCTGCGCGCGCCTATCGGGCGGCAGTCTATTTAATCTTTGTTCTCTATCGAAGCGTTGCCGGCGAAATGAACAAATTCCAGAATGTCGCCGCGTAGGCGCAGGAAATCTGGGCTGCTGCGCTGGCGCGGTCGATCTAATGCGACGGAGATGGTCCGCTCGATCCTGCCGGGCCGCGGACTCATGATCATGATGCGATCGCTCATATAGATGGCCTCGTCGATATCGTGGGTAACCAGGAGCATCGTCGTGCGGCGTGCTTGCCAGAGACGAAGCACTTCATCCTGCATCCGCATGCGGGTGAAAGCGTCCAGTGCGCCGAGCGGCTCGTCCAGGAGAAGGACTTTGGGATGATTGATAAGCGCCCGCGCGAGCGCGACACGCTGGGCCATGCCGCCCGAAAGATGATGAGGATAGGCGTCGGCAAAGCTTTCCAAGCCCACGAGACGCATGAAATCGCCCACCTCGTGATGTGTTTCACGTAACACGCCGCGCGCGACGAGCCCAGCTTGGATGTTGTGGCGCACCGTGAGCCATGGAAAGAGGTTCGGATCTTGAAAAACCAAGCCGCGTTCCGCGCCTGGTTGAGTAATTTTCTCAGAGCCAATCAAAAGCTCTCCAGAGTCGGGAGATTCCAGACCCGCAATCAGGCGCAGGAGCGTGGACTTGCCACAACCACTTGGGCCAATGAGGGAAACTAATTCCCCCGCTGCTAGTGAGAAGGAAATCCCATCTAGCACCAGCCGGTGGAGCAGAGGATCGTCGGGCACCGGAAAACTCTTCCGAATCTGCCGGACGCCAAGCGATGATGCCTCGATTTCTGCAAGCGCTACCATTTGATCACGCCTTTTTGCCAAACGAGCATGCGGTCGCGGACTTTGAACAGAAGAGTCATGATGGTTGAGAAGAAGGCGGCCATGATGATGAGGGCGGCATAGACTTTGCCATATTCGGCCCAGCCCTGCGCCCAACTGACATACCAGCCGAGGCCGGACTTCACTCCGACAGATTCTGCGACCACAAGCGTTAGAAAGGATGCTCCCAGTCCCATGAACAAGCCGATGAAAATGTTCGGGACCGCTGCTGGGATTGCGACGCGAAAAATGAGATAAGCGCGTCCGGCGCCGAGCGTCCGGGCAACATCGAGGTAAGAAGCGCGAGTGTTAGAAATGCCGGAAGCAGTGAGCATTGTCACGGGAAACCAAACCGCGAGCGCGATTAATCCCGCTGCGGACACGACAGCGGACGGCGAAATTACCATGGCGAGAGGGATCCATGCCGTGGCTGGAATGGGTCCGACGACTTTGAGCAGTGGCATCCCCCAATAACGAATCGGAGTTGACCATCCGATGCAAATCCCGCTGATCAGGCCAACGAGCACACCAACGGAGTAGCCACTTAGGAGCAATGCGAGAGAGTGCCAGGTGCTGTCCAGCAAAAGGGCGCGATCACTAATTAGACTGCGCAGTACCGCCGCTGGCCCGGGAAAGTACGGCATCGGGAGGAGTCGGAAACCGAATGTAACGATGTCCCAAAGACCAAGTGACAAGATTGCCGCCGTAAAGATCGGACACATATGCCGCATCCAAGAGCGCAACGGCATCCAGAATCGTTGCGCAATGGCGAGGACAGCCGACACACCGACGATTTCGTAGAAGAATAGCGCGTAAGAGTGCGTTTCGACGGCCGGTGCACTCTTCGAAAAGAGCAAATGAATTGCGAGCGCCACTAAAGCTGCAAGCGGCACCGCCAGCTGCGCGCGCCAACCCAATTCCGATCGACGTTCCATCCGCTGAACCGCACCAGGCTTCGGGTATGTTGGCGCGGAAGCCAGCTGCACCCCCGATTCAGGAGGACTTATCTTCGAGCGGCGACTGGTCTCTTCTTGCAGCATGGCTCTCGCGCATCAGACAAAACGAGTTCTACATTATAAACAAAGTCTCGGTCAGCCAGTAGCACAGCTACAGGTGTCTGCAGCCTAAACTTCTTCTAGAGCAGTAATCATTTCTCGGCTGCTATTACATTTTTCTCGACGCATGGTGCATCAGGGTCGGCCAGATTGGGAGCATCCTGGTCCGGCTGATCGAACATTTTTCTTCGGCAGCAGGAATCTCCCGTATCTTTCCGCACCAACTCGGCGATTAGCCGAATATCTTCGTCGGGTGAGACTTGGCCTCCCGCGACTTTTTCCACCTCCAAGGTCTTAATCCATTCGTCGGTAACGCCGTCAAGATGCATGAAGGCACGTTTGGCCAGCGCTTCGGTATCGGTCTCCGGAGAAAGCATCTTCGCGACTTTCATCTCCCTACCGGCAGTGTGGACCGACTCCTCAGCCAGGCCGACGCTTGGTACGTAGCGCAAACGCGCGAGGGCCGCAGTATTCAATTCGGGAGTTGAGGCGAGATATTTTTTTTCCACCGCCATGATCGCCGCAGCCCTTGGGTTGGTCTCAACCCATTTGGCGCCTTTCAAGAGGGCACGCGTTGCTCTCGCGGCCGTGTCCGGATTTGCATCCACCCACTTGCCATTTGCGATTACTTCGCAGCAATACTCGTCTTTGTAAGGCGCATCCATTATCTGGTCGGCGATGTTTCTTACCTTCCCTTCTGCGATGAGTAGGCTTCCGATTGGTTCGGCGTTGCAGACGGCGTCAACTTCGCCTTTGTCGATTGCCAGACCTAATTCACCGGCCGGAAAAACTTTCCAGGTAATATCTTTCCCGGCATCAATTCCGTGGGTTCCGAAGACACGGTTCGCGAAGACGAATGGTGGCGTGCCCATTCCCGGGACACCAATCCGTTTGCCTTTCAGATCCTCAATCGTGTGAATATTGGTTTTCAGGCCCGCTTGGACGCGCAGACACCCGCGGTGAATGCCGGCGAGGAACCTTACATCCAGGCCTTGTTCGATCGGTTTGAGAAAATACATCACCAGATGATGCGTGATGTCGTAGCTGCCAAGCGCCAGTGCATCTTTATAAGTGGCCCAATTGCATTTCACCAGTTCAGGCTCCAGCCCTTCCTCCTTGAAAAAGCCCTTCTCGTAAGCGGCGTAAATCGGAGCTTCGCACGTCAACCCGATGTAGCCGACACGGACTTTATTTGAATGAGCAGCACTGGAAGCAGGATTTTTCTTGCAACCGGCCAGCAGCAAAACGCTCAGCGCGACAGCGACAATCAGCTTTTGTTGAATCATTTCGTCTCCAGAGGTTTTGGAAATAGCACAATAAGTTTTGCCTATGGAAGCAGAATCATTCCCTTGAATCAAGCTCCTGATTGCATTTGGCCAGCCCGCCAGTCAATATTCCTTTCCCATGCAGGAGCCTTTGGATATCCGCCACCTGCGCTATTTTCTCGCAGTCGCTGAAGCTGGAAGTTTTAGCCGTGCGGCTGACCGGCTCGGAATCTCCCAGCCGAGTGTTTCGCAACAGATGCGAGATTTGGAGGCGGGTCTTCGCGTGCCTCTGTTTCAGCGCCGTGGAAAGCGGATTCTGCTTACGCCGCGAGGTCTGATTTTTCAGGAGCACGCCCGCGCGGTCCTTCATCACCTGGAGAATTTTCTTCAGGAACTACACAGCGAACCCGGCCAATTACGCGGCGAACTTCATTTGGGTGTTATTCCGGTCCTCAACGTGCCGCTCGTCCCGCACCTTCTTGGCTTTTTCACGGCCGATCATCCTGCGATCAGCATTACCGTCGAAGAAATCTCATCCACCGAGATCGAGACGGCGCTGGAGGAGGGCCGCATGGACGTCGGTCTTGGCTTTCTCACCCGCCACTCGCCGAATTTGCGTTACGAGCGCCTTTGCACGGATGAATTTGCCTTAATCGTGGCCGAGAACCACCCATGGTCGAAGCGGCGGATTGTTCATTTTTCGCAACTGCACCACCAACGCCTCGTCCAATTACCGGATAGTTTTGTGATGCGCAGGATGACGGATGAAATTTGCCGAAGACACCAGGTTCGTCCCCACACGGTGGCCGAGATCAACGCGATCGAAACATTGCTTCGCTCGCTCGCGCCGTTGCAAGCGGCAACGTTGATGCCGAAGATCGCATTACGAGGAAGAGAAAGTCTGAAATTAAAGGCGATCCGGTTGCAGGGAAAAAAGCTCGGAGTGGACATCGGTCTCTTGCGGCTGAGCGATTCTGCAGCGAACAGCGCGGTGGCCGCATTCACCAGTCTTGCTAAGGCGACTGTTCCGAAAATGATCAAACCAACGCCAGCCACACGACAGCGATGAGACTCGTCGCATTCTCTATTGCGCTCGCATTGACCGCTAGTGTTTTCGGTCAACAAAAACCTGAAGTGGTTGCACGCGACACCGGCAGCGATTTGCTTTGGAAAAAGCTCGAGTCGCGCGTTGAAGGAACCGCCTCCCGGCTCGATGGCGTCATGGGTGTGGCTATTCTCGATCTCACCGATGGCCGGATTCTTTTGCGCAATGCGGACCGCGTTTTTCCCGCCGCCAGTTCAATCAAAATCGCGATCTTGCTCGAATTGTATCGGCAGGATCAGGAAGCTCACGCGGGAGCGAAAGGGAAAGCTAGATTGGACGGCATTTATACCTTCGATCCTAAAGACCTGGTCGAAGACAGCCGGATCATGGCTGGTCTCACGGCTGGTGTGACACGGATTACGAATCGCGACTTAGCTCAATTCATGGTCGCTGTGAGTGATAACGCCGCCGCCAACGTTCTCTACGATCGTGTTGGCAGAGATAACGTAAACGCAATGCTTCACAGCCTCGGGCTATCAAAAATGATGCTGCGTCGAAAAATGATGGACATCGCCGCCGCTAGACGCGGCGACGAGAACGTTGCCACCCCGCGAGAAATGGTCCGTCTTTTGGAAGCTATTTACAAAGAGAAGGCGTTAAACAAACAAGCGACAGCGGAGTTCATCACGCAGCTCTCGACATTGAAGCAGAGTTACATCCCACGCTCTCTGCCCGACAATGTTCAGGTAGCTAACAAGCCCGGAGAGCTAGACGCTGTGCGGAACGACTCGGGTATCGTTTACGCGCTGAACCGGCCGTTCGCCATCAGTGTGATGACGGCTTACGACCGCGATGAGAAAGCTGCAGAGCGCGCCATCAGCGAAGTCGCTCTCGAAGCGTACCACTATTTCGAGATGCGCGGCAAGACCTCCGAGTACGGCCGCATATTGCCACCGACCGAAAAGCGGTAGGTGAAACTTCGAGGCGCGTGCGCTCCCCAATCTTACAACAGCTGATAAGGATCGACATCGACGGTCACAGTCACGTCTTCGGGGAAGGGCAGTTTATCGAGGGTTTCGCGGACAAGCCGGCCCAGGCGCATGATGGCTTCGCCTCGGATCAGGATGTGAAAGCGGTACTGACCTTGTAGTTTTTCCAAAGGCGCGGGCGTGACATCGCCCAAGATGAATTCTTGTGGCAGCGCTTCTTTCAAGCGGCGTTTCAAAGTTTCGGCTGAAAGTTTCGCGCGGCCTTCATGCGCCGAGCGCACTGTGATCAGGATCGCGTGTTCGAACGGCGGGAAATCGCAGCGCTCACGGAACTCCAGTTCCTGTTGGAAGTAGCCGGTGAAATCGTGGTGACGCGCAAACTGAATTGACGGTGAAAACGGCGTGTAAGTTTGCACAAAGACTTCACCCGGCGTCTCACCGCGTCCAGCGCGACCGGCGACTTGAGTGAGAAGTTGGAACGTCCGTTCGCCTGCGCGGAAATCGGGCAGATGCAACGCGAGATCGGCGTTGATGATTCCGACGAGCGTGACGTTCGGAAAATGCAGGCCTTTCGCGATCATCTGCGTGCCAACGAGGATATCGATCTTGCCAGTGCGAAAACTTCTTAGCGTTTCCCGATACGCTTCCTTGCGCGTCATGGAGTCGGCGTCCATGCGGCGCACCACGGCTTTCGAAAAAATCTGGGCGACCGTCGATTCCACTTTCTCGGTGCCGAAGCCGTAATAAATCAACGCATCCTGTCCACAGGCGGGACATTTCTTTGGGACGGCCGCGGTATGCCCGCATAAATGACAACTCAACCGTCCCGCAACCGCGGGCTGCCGGTGAAACGTGAGCGCGACGCTGCAATTTGGGCAGTTGCGCGCTTCACCGCAATTGCTGCAAAGCAGCGACGTGGAAAACCCCCGACGGTTTAGAAACAAAATTATTTGCTCGCGTTTCTCCAAACGATCGGCAATGGCTTGCGACAATTTTTCCGACAGAATCGCGGCTTTCTTTTCTTTCCGCCGTTCCTGACGCAGATCGATGATCCGCATCAGCGGCATCTGCTTTTGGTCCACGCGCTGCGTGAGCGTGGCCAGACGGTATTTGCCGCGCGAGACGTTGTAGTAACTTTCGAGTGACGGCGTGGCGCTTCCCAGAACCGCGACGCACTTTTCGATCTTCGCGCGCACGACCGCGACATCGCGCGCATGATACCGCGGCGCTTCCTCCTGTTTGTAAGTCGTCTCGTGTTCCTCATCGACCACGATAAGTCCAAGGGTTTTCAATGGCGCGAAGACCGCGCTGCGCGCGCCGATCACAATCCGCGCGCGGCCCGAATGAATTTTGTGCCATTCATCGTGGCGCTCGCCTTCGGATAAATGGCTGTGCAACACTGCAACTGCATCTTGCACGTCAGCAAAACGGCCCTTGAAACGCTCGACTGTCTGCGGCGTGAGAGAAATCTCCGGGACGAGAACAATTGCGGTGCGCCCGTAATCGAGCGCGGCCCGGATCGCCTGCAAATAAATTTCCGTTTTTCCCGAGCCGGTCACGCCGTGGAGCAAAATCGGGCGCGCATTCTCGGGCGAATCGAGTGCCTGCGTGATTTCCTCCGACGCGTGCGACTGCTCCTCGTTCAGAACCAAGTTCGACGTTGCAATGAACTGCTCGTCTGCGTGCGGATCGCGAACCACAGCTTCCTCGCGCAACTCCGCGAGGCCGCGTTTGACCAGCGCACGAAGCGTCTGGTTGTCGAGAGCGATTTGGCGTAGTAGTTGTGCTGCGCGTACCGGCGATTCCAAGCGTGAGATTGCTTCCAGGAGTTCCGCCTGACGCGGGGCGCGCTTTCGCAATTTCTCGAGCTCGGCGCTGTCGATTTTGCGCCCGGGCTGGACGAACAACTGCTTCTTCCATCCGACTTCCGCGCGTCGAATCACTTGCGGCAGCATGCTGCGCATGACGGTTTCGATCGGGCAGCAATAATAGGCGCTGATCCATCTCGCCAATTCGAGCAATTGCTCGCTCAAGATTGGCGCGTCGCCGATTACCACTTCGATTGGCCGGATACCTTTGGCCTCACTGTGCTCGAGAACACCAACAACAGTCGCTAGCGCGCATCTATCGCGGAACGGCACCCGCACGCGGGATCCGACGCCGATCCGCTCCGCGAGTTCTTCGGGCACGACATAATCGAGCTCGCGGTGGATCGCCCGGTCAACAACGACTCGAATATATTTTGGTTTCCTCATAGAGCGCTCGTGCTGGTAATCGTAATCGGCTATTTTAGCACGAGTTGAATGATACGATTCTTCTTCAAACTGATCCTCTGCGTGCTGCTGGCACTGGGTACAGGATTTGTGTACTTAGCCGTTCGATCGGGGGATCCGGTTTACACGTTTTACGAATGGATGAGCCCGGCGCGGTTTCAACATTACGATCGCGTCATTCGCGCCGTCGCGGTTGAACATCATCTCGACCCGATGCTGGTGAAAGCAGTCGTTTGGCGCGAGAGCCGCTTCGATCCTGGAAAACATGGCAGCCACGGCGAACGCGGGCTGATGCAAGTAAGTGAAAAAGCGGCTAACGAATGGGCGCGTGAAAATAAGATCGCCGGCTTTCAAGTGGAACAGCTTTTCGATCCGAAAACCAACCTGGAGGCGGGCAGTTGGTATTTGCATCGTGCGGTCGAACACTGGGAACATCAGGTTGATCCGCTTCCTTTCGCGCTGGCGGAGTACAACGCCGGCGCCAGTCGCGCCCAGCGATGGAGCGGTGGAAACAACGTTGCCGATATACCGGTGAAGAAGTTCCTCCAAAACATCGATTTTCCCGGAACGCGGAAGTACATCGAGTCGATTATCGATCGGTACCAATTCTATCAGCGCCGTGGCAAGATGTGACGACAATCCTGTGGATTCACGACCCGATCTGTTTGCGCTTTGTTTTTCGACTTGTGCAGTAAAAATTCGCATCTAGATTGGCGGCTTTTCTTGACGAAACCATGCGGCGGCCAGGCTTTCCCATAATAAGTTCAATTGTTTTTGGTGGCGTGGCACTGGGACTCGCAGCGTTCGCCGGCAATATCAGTTTGCCGGAGCGAGACATCGTTCCCAGCACATCGTTCCGCCCCGGTGCCGCTACTCATCAGACGCGGGCGGGGTCTCCGGGCGCGCTTCAGTTTCCAAACGCGAATGAAGTTCCCGCGGGAATTGAAACTGTTTTGGCGGCGCCACCGACGCGCAGCAGCTTTATGGCGACCTGGGACAGCGTAAGCGGCGCGAAGGGTTACTTGGTGGATGTTTCCACAAGCAACTCGTTCAGCAGTTACGTGGACGGCTACCACGACTTGGACGTGGGCAACGTGCATGGGCGGGCAGTAACCGGACTGACTGCGGGCACGAACTACTACTATCGGGTGCGCGCTTATGAAGCAACCGGGCCGGGTCGCTACTCGCAGGTAATGTCGGTTACGACGGTACCCACCGTGGGACTGATTATTCACGCAACATTCGACAGTTCCATCACCGGCAGGCCGAACGCGGCGGCCATCGAAGCGATGATTAACCGGGCGATCTCAATCTACGAGTCGCTATTGAGTGATCCGATTACGATCCAGATTTTGTTCCGCTACTCAACTACCGCGCCAGACGGTACTCCTCTAGGGCAGGGAACTATCTCGCAAAGCAATTGGGTCTTTTATGGTGTTCCGTGGAGCTCCTTTATCAATGCATTGAGAGCGGATGCAAAAACCAGCAACGACAATCTCGCGAACGCGAGCCTGCCGGGCAGTGCATTATCCGCGAACATTAAGCCGGCCAGTGCGAACGGGCGAGCAGTGGCATTGAATACACCACCAGCCATGTTTGCAAATGGCACAGTCGGCAACGGTGGCCCATATGATGGCATCGTTACGCTTAATTCCGCTGTGCCGTTTCAGTTCACCCGGCCTGTCAGCGTGAGCAACTACGACGCGCAGCGTTCAACGGAGCATGAAATGGACGAGGTCATCGGTTTCGGATCCCGCTTAAACATCAGCGGCAACGATCTTCGCCCGCAGGACCTGTTCAGCTGGTCGTCTCCTGGCGTCAGGAATCTAACTTCGAGCGGCTCACGTTATTTCTCGATCAACAGCGGCGGCACCATAATTGCCTACTTCAATCAGAATTCGAGCGGCGATTTCGGTGATTGGCTGAGCCCCGCGTGCCCCCAGGTCCATCCGTACGTCCAGAATGCATCCATTTGCACAGGCCAGTCTTCCGACGTCACGGCTACGTCGCCTGAGGGTGTTAATCTCGACGTCATTGGTTACGATTTGGTGAGTGCGCCTCAGACTACTGCAGCCAGAGCTGCAGTAGCCGATTTTAACGGCGACGGCAAGCCGGACTATGTGCTCCGTAATGCCGGCAGTCGCCAAACAGCGCTATGGTATCTTAATAACAACATTTTCGTCGGCGCCGCCTATGGCCCGACTCTTCCGGCTGGCTGGGGATTGGCCGGTGTGGCGGATTTCAATCGCGACAGCCATCCAGATTATGGCTTGTTTAACCCTGTTACGGACGGAACATGGATCTGGTATTTGTCAGGGCCAACGTTCATCGGAAACGCTTATGGACCGAACGTTCCCAGTGGCTGGGAACTGGCGGCTACAGGCGACTTTAACGGCGACGCCAGCCCGGATTACGTGCTCTACAGAGCCAGCACCCGTCAAACAGCGATATGGTATCTCAACAACAACGTGTTCGTCAGCGGCGGCTACGGGCCAACTCTTCCGACCGGCTGGAGCCTGATAGGTGTGGCGGACTTTAATGGCGATGGCCATACAGACTATGCCTTGTTCAATTCCAGTAATGGCCAGACAGCGATCTGGCATCTGTCGGGACGAACATTCCTCAGCGGCGCTTTTGGGCCGACCGTTCCAACGGGCTGGGCGCCGGTGGCTACAGCCGATTTTAACGGGGACGGCAACCCGGACTACGTGCTCTACAGAGCCAGCACCCGTCAGACAGCGATATGGTATCTCAACAATAACGTTCTTGTCGGCGCCACGTACGGCCCAACTCTTCCGACTGGTTGGAGTTTGGTCGGGCAGTGAGCAACCGTTAGCGCTCATCCGGGCGTAGTAATCCACGCCTGCTATTGTGCCGCTGTGGCGCGGTTTGGCGGACAGGAAGCGAAGCCGCAACAGCGGCATCGACGGTGAGGCAATCTGGGCTAACGATTTAAGCGATGACCAAGAGTGAAATCGCCGGCATTTTGGAGCAGATCGCGGCGCTGCTTGAATTGAAGGGCGAGAATCCCTTCAAGGTTCGAGCCTACACTAACGCCGCCCGCGCGATCGAAACATTTGGCGGCAATATTCCGGATCTGCAGGACGAAGAAGCAGTCGCGAAAATTCCGGGGATTGGAAAAAGTATCGCTCTCAAGATCAAGGAGCTCGCTGCTACTGGCTCGCTCAAATACCTCGAAGATTTGCGCGCGCAATTTCCGGAGGCCATTCTGGAATTGTTCTCGATTCCTGGTCTGGGCGCGAAAAAAATCAAGGCCCTTTACGAGCGGCTGCGCGTCAGTTCAATCGAGCAACTCCACCAGGCTTGCGAGGCGGGCCGGGTGGCGGAATTGCCCGGTTTCGGTGAAACGACACAAGCGAAAATTTGCAAAGCGATCGAGGAACGAACCCGGCATGCCGGCTATTTCCAATTTGGCGAGATCGCGCATGAAGCGGAGGCGTTAAGGAACGATTTGGCAGGCCATCCCGACACGCTGCAGGTGGATATAGCGGGAAGTTATCGGCGGCGAAAAGAAATTGTGCACGATGTCGATTTGCTGGTGGCGACAAAAACCCCCGAAACGATCACGAAATTTTTCGTTTCCCATTCGCTCGTAGGATCAATCATCGCTCAAGGGCCGACGAAATCGAGTGTGCGCCTTCGTTCCGGAGTGCAGTGTGATCTGCGAGTAGTGAGCACAGCAGAATATCCTTTTGCGCTCGCTTATTTCACCGGGAACAAGGAACACAACATCGGGCTGCGCAGCCGCGCGCTTAAACGGGGCTGGACGCTCAACGAGTATCGGCTCGCCCCGATTCCGGTTGAAGGTAGGGGCGGTTCACCCGAACCGCCTGCCGTGCGGAGGCGAGCCGGGCGATTGAGGTCAATCGCCCCTACCACTTCGCCGAAGCCGAAGAAGAAAATTCGACCAAAAAAGATTCCAAAGGTGCAGGACGAAGCCGGACTTTATCGGGCGGTCGATCTCGATTTTATCCCGCCGGAACTACGGGAAAACTGGGGCGAGTTCGAAGCTGCCGAGAAACATGCTTTGCCAAAATTGATCGAAAAGGAAAATTTGCGGGGCACGTTTCACTGCCACACGCTGGCGAGCGACGGACACAACTCTCTTGAAGAGATGGCCGAAGCCGCGCAGGCGCTGGGCCTGGAGTATCTTGGCATCGCCGATCACAGCCACAGCCAGATTCAGGCGCACGGGCTCGATGAGAAAAAGCTGCTGGCGCAAGTCGCGGTGATTCGAAAGCTAAACAAAAAGTTCGACGGCTTCCGTCTCTTTGCTGGAGTGGAATGCGACATTCTTCGCGACGGTTCGCTGGATTTTCCCGATGAAGTTTTGTCGCAACTCGATTTCGTAGTCGCTTCCGTTCATTCTGCTCTTGGTCTGAGCGAAGCGGATATGACCAGGCGCATGATTCGCGCAATGGAAAATCCGTTTGTGACCATGCTGGCGCATCCGACTGGCCGCTTGCTTTTAAAACGGGAGCCTTACAAAATTAATTTTCCAAAAATTCTCGATGCTGCTGCGCGTATCGGGACATGGATTGAGCTCAACGCCGCGCCCAAAAGGCTCGATCTCGATTGGCGCTGGTGGCCAATGGCGAAACAGAAGGGCGTCAAATGTGTGATCAACCCGGACGCGCACCGCACCGAGCGTTTGCAGGATTTATGGTTCGGGATCGGTATCGCCCGTAAAGGGTGGCTCACGAAAGACGACGTGATGAATTGTTTTCCATTGGAAAAAATCGAGAACGCCCTCGCAGGGAAGAGAAGAAGCTAGCCGAAAGCGCTCAAGTCACGGTCGCGCCAGTCCGACCGGTGCTGCGACCTATTTCCTTGACTGGCCTCTGGCAGATTATCAGTGTAAGGCTTCGCCCTACACATGGCTCAGTCAGCAATGGAGGCTATCGATGCTTGCCCCGCGAAGCCGTCAGGACCGGGAAACTCATGGCTCGCCTACGCGGCGCTTTATCGTGATCCGCTTGACTATCTCACGCGTGCGGCGCGCAAACATGGAGACATCGTCCATCTGAAGATTGGTCGTAAGAGCGATTTTCTGCTTAATCATCCCGATCTTGTCCGTGCCGCCCTGCTTGATCACGAGAATCTGCGGCGGTGCGTGCACCGCCCACTGCGACGCGTCCTTGGGACGGGCTTACTGACTTGCCGCGGCGAGAGGCATAAGAAACAGCGCGCTCTCTTACAAACGATGTTTAATCGCGAACGAATTGTTGCGCTGGGCGATGTCATGGTTGATCAGATCACGCGGTGGACTGACAGGTGGCGCGACGGCGCCTCGGTGGACATGGCGGAGGAGATGACGGACCTGGCCATATCCATTAGCGGAAAGGCGCTGTTCAATGTTGATTTCGGCTCGAAAGCGGCCGAGTTGCGCAACGCACTTGTCACGGTCTTGCAAGCCACTCGCTTCAAAAATCTGGCGCTGGCTAGCAAGCAGTTCGAGAAGCTTTCGCTTCCCTCGCATCGTCGATTCGCACGCGCTGCGGAGAAACTCGACGCGGAAATTCGCGCGATGATCGCCGAGCGGCGAAAGGGCGCCTGCGAAGATCCTGATTTACTCTCGGTGATGGTACGCCTACACAAGCAATCGCGAAAAGGGATTACCGACCAGAAGATACGTGATCAGATGCTCACGTTTTTCATGGTCGGCAACGAAACGCCTGCCACCGGATTGATGTGGACGTGGTATTTGCTTGCAGAAAATCCAGACGTGGCGACGAAGCTGCACAACGAACTGGATCACGTCTTGGGCGATCGGCTGCCGTCAGGCCAAGACTTCGACCGCCTGCGGTACACACGGATGGCTTTCGCCGAATCGATGCGGCTGTATCCGCCCGTCTGGCTCATGACCCGGCGGGCAGTGCGAGATGTGAAGATAAATGGCTTCGTAATCCGCAGCGGATCGTACGTGCATGTCAGCCCGTTCGTGACGCATCGCGACGCGAGATACTTCCCAGAACCGGAACGGTTCGATCCAGAGCGCTGGACGCCAGAAGCGGCCGCCGCACGCCCGAAGTTTTCGTACTTTCCGTTTGGCGGAGGCAGCTTGCAGTGTATCGGCGAAGGCTTTGCCTGGATGCAAGGTGTGCTGACGATAGCCACGCTCGCCCGGCGGTGGCGGATGCGGCTCGCGCCAGGCCACCGGATTGCGCTTGATCCGCACATAACTTTGCGTTCCCGATACGGCATGCCGATGATCCTAGAGCGACGGAAGTGACCCCCAAAGGCGCGTCGGATAGCAGCGCGCTAGTGTTTACGAAATGGGCTCTCTTTGCGGCATGAACATCACAAGACATTTGCAGGCGCCGCCCGCTTTGATGAATTCGCTCATCGGCAACTCGTGGCAGCGATAACCGCGCTCTTGGAGCTTCGTCACGAGCTGGGGCGCGCCTTCGGGCAACACAATGTCGCGCTCGATAACGACGGCATTACACGAAAAGTGCATCGCCTCTTCCGGTGCAACATCGATCAAATCGGTCACGTGCTCCCGGATTGCGCGCTGGCCGTACTCGTCGAAGGCTCTTGGAAACCAAAACGCCCCGCCGTCGGGCAGCGGGCAAAAGCAGGTATCAAGATGATAAAACCGCGGATCAACCAGTTCCACGGAGATAGCGAGACAGCCAAGCATGTCTGCGACGGCGCGATGTGATTGAATGTCAGACCGAAATTTGTAGCCGCAAAAGAGCACGTCGCCGCCAAAGAGCGCGTCGCCTTCGCCCTCGAAATAAAGATTGTCGCCCAACCAGCACACCTCGTAGCCGCGTTGTTTCATCCATTCAGCAAAGAACGGCTGCTCACCCGCGCGTTCTTTGTGGCGGAAATTGCTGGGGATGAATTTCTGGCCAACGGTCAGTCCGGCATTAGCCGTGAAAACCATGTCGGGCAGTCCCCGCTGCGGCGCAATTAGATGAACTTTGCAATCCAAGTTTGAGAGCGTCGCCTGCAATTGTTTCCATTGCTTTTGCGCGAGCTCTGCCTCCGCGCCCCGGGCGCGACTCATCCAGGGATTGATCTCATATTCGATGCCGTAGTAATCCGGCGGGCAAAGAAGCAGTTCGCGCATACGATAGGCAATTTACTCGCGAACACGGCCCCCGCCGAGATGATCGGCAAGTTCCCGGAGAAATGGTTCCACGTCCGTGACCAGGCCGATGGATTGCAAAGGCTGATGCTCGACCGCTTTCTCTACCGCC
>QHOV01000146.1 GCA_003218885.1 Verrucomicrobiota bacterium
AAGATAACCCATAATGCCGACAACGAGAAATATCATGCCCAGCGCATACAAAACGAAAGCAGTCACGCGCGCTCCCTGGACGTTTTTGCTGAGAATCAGTTCGACAGCGCGCTCACCCTTCGACAGTGCCTCTGCGCACGTGCTCGAACAAGCTGTTCGCTGCGACGATGGAACTCGATCACAACTGGAGCAAAGAGCACGACCGCAATAAGCACAAACCGCCGTTGCATCCTGATTGTGGGTGGCGCATTTCATGGCGGTTCAGGCGGTCTAACGAGAATTCGGTCCGATGTTTGCGCCTTTAAAGGCGTATTTTTTGGGCCTAATACGATTGAGGTTCATCGAGAGAAAAATCCGGTCAACGGACTGGTCGCCGCCGCGGCGCTGAGTTTTTCGGCTAGTCCGATTTCACGCGCTTCGCGACCTGCTTCAATGGCCTTCTTGAATGCTTTTGCCATGCGAACGGGATCGGAAGCGATTGCGATCGCGGTGTTCACGAGGACGGCGTCGGCGCCCATTTCCATCGCTTCGGCGGCGTGACTTGGCGCGCCCAGCCCGGCATCAACCACGACTGGGACTGTCGCCTGTTCGATAATGATCTCGATCTGCAGACGCGCCTCGATCCCGCGGTTGCTGCCGATTGGTGAACCGAGCGGCATCACCGTGGCCGTCCCGATGTCCTGCAATCGCTTCGCCAACACTGGATCGGCATTGATGTAGGGCAGCACGGTGAATCCCTCTTTCACGAGAATTTCCGCGGCCGCCAATGTCTCAACCGGATCGGGAAGCAAATAGCGCGGGTCCGGGTGAATCTCGAGCTTGATCCATTTTGGCAAGCCTGCGCTCGCTGCCAGGCGCGCGAGCCGCACGGCTTCATCCGCGTTGCGTGCGCCACTGGTGTTCGGCAAAAGAAGAAAACGCTTCGGATCGACAAAATCGAGAATGTTCGCAAACGGATCGTGTTTGCCGGAAATATCGGCGCGCCGCAGCGCCACAGTCACGAGCTCGGTCCCGCTGGCAATGAGCGCATCGCGCATCAGCTCGTTCGACGCGAATTTGCCCGTGCCAACGATGAGGCGCGAAGTGAATTCGCGATCCGCAATCTTCAGTTTGGAGGGCTTGTCCGCCATTGGCAAAAGGATAAACGAATTCGTCCAAACGCGCGAGTTTCTCCTTGTACGAAATAACTAATCACGCCACATTCCCGACGATGGCTCAGTTTGATCTCCGCCAAGAAGATTGCGTCGAAGGAATGTCACAGTTGGCAGATGAAAGTGTCGATCTTGTCGTGACGTCTCCGCCTTACAATCTCGGGATCGGTTATGGTAAATACTCCGACCGGCAGGATCGACAATCGTATTTGCGATGGTGCCGCAAATGGGCTGCGCAGGTTCGAAGAATTCTGACATTGAACGGCTCATTTTTTCTGAACATCGGCTCCGCGCCATCGAACCCAATGTTGCCGCATGAAATTGCAATAGGGCTGACGTCCACCTCAGGCGGATTCGTTTTGCAGAACACAATTCACTGGATCAAATCGATCACGATCGAAGATGGAAAAGCAGAAGTTTGTTCGTACGGCCATTTCAAACCGATCAGTTCCAAACGGTTTCTAAACGATTGCCACGAATACATTTTTCATTTCACGAAGTCGGGTCGCGTCGAAATTGATCGGCTCGCCCTTGGCGTTCCTTATCAGGACAAAAGCAACATTTCTCGCTGGCGTCACACTCGCGGAAACGATCTGCGTTGTCGGGGCAATACGTGGTTCGTTCCTTACGAAACGATTCAGAACCGCCAGAGAGAGCGACCCCATCCCGCGACGTTTCCGGTCCAACTGGCAGAATGGTGCATCAAGCTGCATGGAGCGTCGCGCGTTCGCACCATGCTCGACCCGTTTCTCGGCATTGGAAACTCCGCCGTCGCGGCACAACGCTGCGGAGTGAAAAAATTTACCGGCTTCGAAATTGACGAGACCTATCTCGCGGAAGCTAGACGGCGCCTTGGAACAGTACGCTTACAGTAGTTGACCATCTTCTTTCGTGGTGTTCGCCGATTGCTGAAATTTCTCGAGCGATTTCACCAAATTCCCCGGAAGCGGCCGCACACGATCAAAAATGCGTGCGGCCAGCGGCTGAGCTGTTGCGTACCCGCCGGCAAACATTTCCAATTTTGAATCGAGATTGTCGATGTAATGCAAGGCCATCGCTTCTGGCGTCTTCGGCTCAACAGGTGAACCCAGTTCTTTCTGGCCATGGTGGGCACCAATCAAATGCAGTAAATGCAGGCGCACATCTTCCGATGATGGGGAATACCCTTTCCATACCTCTGTGTTTTCGGCGCTGAGTTTTCGCCACAGCGAATTGACGACTTCGAGTCCGATAGAAATGTGGCCGACCAGTTCGCCGAGTTCATCGTAATCCATAACAAAGCCCGTCTCGGAGAATTGGTTTTCCCAAAGTTTGCCGGAGTCGTGAAAGAGAATTCCAGCGATCAACAGATCAAGATTCAGTTGCGGATAAAGCGGCGCGATCTCCTTCGCCACCCGCATCATTTGCGCCGTGTGTTCAACCAACCCGCCGCGACGCGAGTGATGATATTTGCGCGCTGCTGCGGCACGGCGAAAACGATCGCCCCATTCTTTTACGAATGCTTCGCATAACCCGCGCAGGCGAGGATCGGTAATGATGTGGATGGTTTTCTCAATGAGCTCCCAGTCCGCGTTCTGTTTCGCGCGCAAATCTGCAGGGCCTAGCAATAATTCATTCTTCTCCTGGTCGGTGAGCGGGCGCACTGTCCACTTGTCTGCCTCGAGCCCATATTGCGAGTGCACCCGGAACTCGCCAGCGAGTTCCATAAAGCTTTCCGGCGTTAGACCACTGCACGTTTTATAGGCAGGATGATCGCTCCAGACCCGCAGTTTCATCTGATCGCACGGATCTGCCAGAACGAGTTCGCAGTACGGTTTCCCTTCGCGCTGCGTCTTGGCCGTGGCCGATTGCACCTGCACATGCACGCGCGCCGGCACGGCGCCATTTTGCGCCGCACGACGAATCTCAGTCAGCGTTAGTAGGTTCACAGACGTTAATCTATCACGAATCGCAAGCTGTGGCCGCCTTGCTGTGCAAGGCGCTGCGCTTCCCACAGGGAAGCGGCTACAAGGGCAATCGATTATGCCGACAATTCGCCGTTGCGCTACATGTACGCTCCATTGCTCAATGTTTCTGAAGCATCTCGAATGCAGCGCGTGCGGCCGTTGTCACGAGTGGTCACGCTTGCAGAATCTCTGCGTCTCCTGCCAGAAACCGCTTCTTGCGATTGTTGATCTCGCCGCGGCGAGTCGAACCCTGACGCGCGAATCGCTGGCCACGCGAGAGAAATCGTTGTGGCGTTATCGCGAAGTGTTGCCGTTGCCCGGCGAACTTGAGCCGGTTTCGTTAGGCGAAGGCGGAACACCGCTGTTGCGCGCATCCGGCAGCTGCCGGACTGGCGACATCGATCTCTGGATCAAGGAGGAGTCGCTGAACCCAACGCAAAGTTTCAAGGCGCGGGGAATGACTGTGGCCGTTTCGATGGCAAAATATCTTGGCGCTGAGAAACTGGCGGTTCCCAGCGCAGGAAACGCCGGCGGCGCACTCGCCGCCTACGCGGCTCGGGCGGGTCTCGAAGCGCACATCTTCATGCCGCGCGACACGCCCCGCGCGAACATCATTGAGTGCCGCGAACTGGCCGCTCATGTCACGCTGATCGACGGATTGATCACTGATTGCGCCGCTGAAATCGCGCGCCGGAAAGAAAAGGAAGGCTGGTTCGATATGTCCACGCTCAAGGAACCCTATCGCGTGGAGGGGAAAAAGACGCTCGGCTACGAATTAGCGGAGCAGTTTGCCTGGCAATTGCCCGATGTCATTTTATATCCGACCGGCGGCGGCACCGGTCTCATCGGAATGTGGAAAGCGTTCGATGAAATGGAAATGCTCGGCTGGATCGGTAAAAAGCGCCCCCGTATGTTCGCCGTGCAAGCCACCGGTTGCGCCCCGATGGTGCGTGCGTTTGAAGCCGGAGAAAAAACTGCCGCAGAATTTTCGGACGCGCATACGATTGCCTCCGGTCTGCGCGTTCCAAAAGCGATCGGCGATTTCCTGATCCTAAACATTCTTCGTCAGTCCAAGGGGGGCGCGGTCGCTGTCGATGACGAAGAAATGATCCGCGTCGCGCGCGACGTGGGATCAAAGGAAGGCCTCTTCGTCTGTCCAGAAGGAGCAGCCTGTTTCGCTGCTTTCAAGTCGCTTCACCGTGCCGGGAAAGTTGGTTCCGGCGAGCAAGTAGTCATTTTTAATACCGGCTCGGGAATCAAATATCTCGAATGCTACAACGGCTAAACGAGTCGACCACGGGACGATTCCAACGATCTTAAGGCGAACTTTCATGTCGATTGAACTGCCCGAAATCATTCAAGAGTATGTTGATGCCAGCAATCGGCACGACGCGAAAGCAATTCTTGCCTGCTTTTTAAATGACGCTGTTGTGCATGACGAAGGAAAAGAATTTCGAGGCGTAGAGATGATCGAAGATTGGATCCTGAAGACGATCGAGAAATACAAATTCCACTTCAAACCGCTCAGCATCAGAACGGACGAACCGGAAGCCGTTGTCACAGTGGAAGTGTCCGGAAGTTTTCCGGGAAGCCCTGTTACGCCCGATTATCACTTCACGATTGCGAGCGATAAAATTTCATCTCTCACAATCAACTAATGTGGAATCGTTACGCGTGGCAGCGAGCATGCTCTTGATTCGGCCGGAGATTTTGCGAGCAGCGATTTTATTTCGAGCGATGGTGCTAATACAGTTGAAATGATTAGAGGAAGCGAAGTCCGGAAGGCGGATTTTCCGATCGAGCCGCTTTTGCTCGACCGTTGGTCGCCCCGCGCGATGTCAGGTGAAGAGATTTCGGAAGAGGAATTGATGCGACTCTTCGAAGCCGCTCGCTGGGCGCCGTCTTCATTCAACGCCCAGCAATGGCGCGCGCTTTATGCGCGCCGCGGCACCGAACATTGGCAGACATTTTTTGATTTACTCGTCGACGCGAACAAAACGTGGGCAAAAAATGCCGCCGTGCTGGTCGTGTTCATTGCGCGAAGGTTTTTCGATTACAATGATGAGCCGTCGGTTACGCATTCGTATGACGCTGGAGCAGCGTGGGAGAATTTCGCGCTGCAAGGCTTCCGCCAGGGTCTGGTGGTGCATGGCATGGAAGGCTTCGATTACGAGTGCGCGCGCAGAGAGCTGCGAATTCCAGATGAATTCCAAGTGGAAGCAATGGCTGCTGTCGGCAAACCGGGGCCGAAAGAACTGCTGCCTGAAAAGTTGCAGGCGCGCGAAAGCCCGAATGATCGGCGCAAAGTTTCCGAGAGCGTTTTCGAGGGCCCATTCAAGTCTCAATAGCAATTCAGCCTAACGAGCGTCGATTCGGGCGGCGGTAATGGCTACCACTCACAGCACCACGGTTCCGCGCAGTATTTCCACCGCATACCCGCCTACGCGGACGTTGGTAATGTGCTCGCCTTCCCGAGTTGCTCGGACATACATCTCACTTGGACGACGGCACTCGATGCCCTGGCGAATCAGCACCTGCTCATCGCTCTTTGCGACTTCGTGTTGGACCATCCAACTGGCGGCGCAGCCCGCCGCCGACCCTGTGGCAGGATCTTCACCGCCGTAAAAAAACATCCGAGCTCGAGCTTCAAGGCGGCCTTCGCGCCGTTCGGGACACAGAAAGTAAAAAAAGTTGGCACCGGAGCTCTTCAGAAATTCCGATGCCTGCGCGTACGTGAACTTCACACCGGACAGTGTCTGTTGATTGCGGAATGGCACAATCGTAAAGGTCAATCCTGTTGAGACGGCCTGTATGGGCCATTCCGAAGAAATCTCGTCAACGGCGATTCCAATGACGCGAGCGACCTCTTCTCGCGAAAGTGTAGTTCCGAACTCGGGATCGCGCTGCCGCATTTCGCCGAAGACCTGCCCGTCTACTCGATCACGGCCCGTGTTGTCCGAATCGGCGGCGAAGCGCACGGGAATTCTCCCGGCCTTCAAGTCGAGGACGATTTCATCAGTTGTCTTTAGACCTCGATCGGACCGCAAGCTGTAAAGATACAACGCCGTACCGAGTGTCGGATGTCCAGCGAAGGGCAATTCTTCCGCAACCGTAAATATGCGAACCTGTTTGCCCGCTCGAGCTTCGGTCGCGGGTTCACGCGGCAGAATGAAAGTCGTTTCCGAAAGATTCATTTCCCTCGCCAGCGCTTGCATTTCGCCGTCGCTCAGCCCGCGCGCGTCGGTAAAGACTGCGAGCGGATTACCTGTCAGCGGCGTTCGCGTGAAGACATCGAGTTGAACAAATTCATATGTTCGCTTCCCCATTCATCAACTTTGTGCCTGGGAACCCGGCAAGACGAACATTAACTTCCGCTGGCACATCGATCGGGTATTGATGCTTTCCTTGCCATCCGGCAACTGCCGGACAATGTTTTGTTCGCTCCGCGCCGACGTAGCTCAGCTGGTAGAGCAGCGGTTTCGTAAACCGCAGGTCACGGGTTCGAATCCCGTCGTCGGCTCCAGCCTTCCCAATGACCGACTTGTCCGCATCAGACCATTCCGTCTCGATTATTGTTCCTACTTTGAACGAAGAGGAAAATATCGCGCCGCTGGTTGCGCAAATCACTGCGTGCGCGGTTCCGTTTCGGGAAATCTTGTTTGTTGATGATTATTCGACCGACACCACTCGAGAGGAGATCCGCGCTCTTGAGGGAAGTTTGCCAATCCGCTTGATCGAGCAAAACGGAGCAGAGTTCGGATTAGCGAGCGCAATTATGTCGGGTGCCCGGGCCGCTGAAGGGGAAATTCTTCTGGTGATGGATGCAGACCTGAGTCATCCGCCTGAGCGGATCAAGGATTTATTGGCACCACTGTTTGCTGGCACGGCAGACCTGGTGGTTGGAAGCCGGTATGTGAAAGGCGGATCCACACCGGGCTGGCCGGTGTGGCGCCGGATCATATCGCGAGCAGGTGCCGCGCTTGCTTATCCACTCACCGGCCTGCACGACTCCATGTGCGGCTTCTTCGCTATTGGCCGTTCCCGGCTGCTGGAGTTGGCGCCACACACCAGCGGTTTCAAAATTGTTTTCGAGACGATCGTGCGCGGCGGTGGCGTGCTGCGATTACGTGAAATCCCCATCGCTTTTCGCGACCGCGTACGCGGGAAATCGAAAATGTCGTTCAGCGTCGCGCTGCGATTTTTTTTCCGCTGGCTGCTCGCGATGTTTCAGTATGTCGTGCGCGGAGTACGGCCCCGTGGAGACGGTGCAAAAGTGGCTCGCACAGCGGAGGCCTTACATCCAGAGGCCCCAGGAAAGTAGGGCGGAGGCGTCGCGCCAGACGCGGCTTGAGCTATCGCCCAGTACAACGACGATTACATCTTTGCCGGGACGCGTCCCGCTTGCGATCAAACATTTGCCCGCGGCATCGGTGTAACCAGTCTTCATGCCGTTGCAGTAAGGCAGCCGTCTGAGAAGCTTGTTTGTGTTTTCAAGTTCCCGCGTGCGGCCGTTGGCATACCGAAAGACAAGCTGCGGAAGACAAACGATGGAGCGGATCGTCGGGTTCGCGTACGCGGCGCGCGCGATAAGTGAGAGGTCGCGCGCGGTTGAGTACTGCCCCGGAACCGGCAAACCATTCGGATTCACAAAATGCGAGTGCACAGCACCAAGTTCCTGAGCGCGCCTATTCATGACCTCCGCAAACGCCTCGATGCTGCCTGCATCGTCCCGCGCCAGACATCGCGCGACGTCGTTGGGACTTTTCACCAGCAGTGCTCGCAGAAGATCGATCCGCTGATATGTGTCGCCCGCTTTGATGTTCAGTTTCACCGGCTCAGCCAGCGTATCCACCGGTTGAACCGTGACCCGCTGATCCAAAAAACCGCGCTCAGCCACAATCAACGCAGTAAGGAGTTTTTGCGTGCTGGCCGGGACCCTTATTTGATCCGCATTTTTTTCGTACAATGTTTTGCCCGTGTTCGCGTCCACCACGATAACGGAGGCCGCGCTGGTCTTGGGGATTCCTTCGGGAGTGTACTCCGTCGGCGCGGGAATTGATTCTTCGGTTTCCTTTGCCTTTGCGCGTTTCCGGTGCGACTCGGCATGAGTCGATTTGGACGTCTTTGTCTTACGAGCAGGACTGGACTCAACATCGGCATCCTCTGTGTCCTTCGCTGTGACCGCCTTCGCTTTTCGAACCGGGCCAGAGATCCCGCTCGGCCGGACTGCCGGAGAGTCAGCAGCGTCCTGACTCCACGCGCTCAGCGCGAATACTGACACCAATGCGCAAAGGAAGAAAAATCGTTTGCGCCACATCATGGACGGGAAATTAGCGACAAAACTTTTACCCGCGCAAGCGTCCCCACGCATATCTGGCAACGCAGCGATTACGATTTCGACCCGCGCTCGATCAGTTCGATCTCGTACCCTTCTGGCGCATCGATGAAGGCAATCTTGCCGATACCACTCGGATGCGGTCCGTCGGATAACGGGTAACCCTTTGCCGCTGCCTCTTTCGCGAACTTTTCGAGGTCGTCCACTTCAAAAGCGAGGTGGGTGAGATCGGGACCGACCACTACCGGCCCGCTCTCGTCAAATTTGCAAATCTCAATTTCTTCGTCGCTGCCAGGCGCTTTTAGAAATACAAGTTGCGAACCGCGCCCGGAGGTTTGACGCCGAGTTTCCTGGAGTCCGAGAACATTCTTGTAGAAGGAAACCGTTTTCTCCAAGTCGTGTACGCGATAGCGCGTGTGCAGCAATCTCTTGACCATGCATTAGCTTATTCTTGCTAGAGATGGATTCAAACTCCTTGTCTGGACAAAGCCGTCGAAACGGCTTTATTGCCGCGCGTCGCGGTGATCACCGGACTGAACTCCGGTGTTAATGAGAGTCAGTAGATTCGCTTTTTTGTCATGTCGAGCGAAGTCGAGACATCTCTTGCTGACGTTTGACAATATCTAGAGATTTCTCGGGTTCACCGCCGGGCTTCGCTCGAAATGACGGCCAGACAATTATGAAAAAAATCGGAATTCTTTTTGGCCAAGAACACAGTTTCCCGCCGGCGTTTGTCGAGCGGGTGAACCAAAAAACCGGCGGCAAGGAAATCGCCGCGGAGTTTGTCAGGATCGACAAAGTGATCCAAGGCGAGCCGTGCGGATATGACGTGGTGATCGATCGGATCTCGCAGGACGTCCCATTCTATCGCGCTTGGCTCAAGAATGCTGCGCTCACCGGTACCGCAGTGGTGAACAATCCCTTTTGGTGGAGCGCAGACGACAAATTTTTCAATAACGCGCTGGCCACCAAGATTGGCGTGGCAGTTCCGCGCACAGTTTTGCTGCCATCAAACCAGCTCCCACCGGACACCAACGACAAATCATTTCGCAATCTCGGCTACCCGCTCGATTGGGAAGCGATTTTCAGTTACGTCGGCTGGCCTGCGTTTTTCAAACCGTTCAGCGGTGGCGGCTGGAAGAACGTGTATCGATTGCACAATCGCGAGGAATTTTTCCGCGCTTACAACGACACCGGACAGCTTGTGATGATGCTGCAGGAGGAAATAAAGTTCGACATGTATTTTCGCTGCTACTCAATCGATCAGCGCCATGTGCGGATCATGCCCTACGAGCCGCGGCATCCGTTTCATCAGCGTTACCAAACCGAATGGCATGCTCCGAAGGAGATTCTGCAAAGAGTCGAGGAGGGCGTGCTCCGATTAAATCAATTTCTCGGCTACGATCTGAACACCGTGGAATTTGCCATTCGCGACGGTGTGCCGGTCGCGATCGACTTTTGCAATCCCGCGCCCGATTGCGAAGCGGCGTGGATCGGTCAGGCCAATTTTGAATGGGTCGTCGAAGCAATTTCGGAAATGGCAATTCGCAAAGCGCGCGAGCACGTCCCCGGCCGCGACAACTTAAGCTGGGGCAAATTGCTTCAAGCCGCAGTGACAAAGCGCCCGCTCAGCGACCTCGCGTAATATCTTCCACAGATTGCGCAGATTTTCGCAGATTGAAGGCAGAAGCAGTTTCGGGCTTCCCAAAATAATCTGTGTAAATCTGCGAAATCTGCGGATGTTTTTCTTCCGCTGTTCATGAAAGGGCACACGTTTACTCTCGGTATCGAGGAGGAATTCGCGATCATCGATCCGGAGACCCGCGAGCTGCGCTCGCACATTCAGGAAATCCTCGAGGGCGGCAAGGTCGTGCTGAAAGAGCAGATCAAACCGGAGATGCATCAGTCGGTGGTGGAGCTCGGCACGGAGGTTTGCAATTCCATCGGACACGCGCGCACGCACGTGATTGACTTACGCAGCAGGCTGGCCGAACTCGCGGGCAAGGCAGGGCTCAAAATCGCGTCGGTTGGCACACACCCGTTTTCGCATTGGCGCGACCAGCACATCACCGAAGGCGAACGTTACAAACAGATCATTGAAGACATGCAGTTGCTCGCGCGCGCGAATCTCATTTTTGGTTTGCACGTGCACGTGGGCATTCCCAATCGCGAAATGGCCATCCACGTGATGAATCAGGCGCGCTATTTCTTACCGCACATTTACGCGCTCTCGGTCAATTCGCCTTTTTGGGTCGGACACGACACCGGCTTGAAAGGTTACCGCTTAAAAGTGTTTGAGCGCTTTCCGCGCACGGGCATTCCCGACGCGTTCGAATCGCTTTCCGAGTATGAAGATTACTGCAAGCTGCTCGTGAAAACCGGCTGCATCGATAACCCGAAAAAAATTTGGTGGGACATTCGGCTGCATCCGTTCTTCGACACATTGGAGGTGCGCGTGTGCGACGCCCAAACTCGCGTGGACGACACGGTCGCAATCGCGGCGCTGATCCAAGCTGTCATCGCGAAGCTATTCAAATTGCTGCGGCAAAACATCACCTTCCGGATTTACCGGCGCCGACTCCTGGATGAGAACCGGTGGCGGGCGGCGCGCTATGGGATCGATGGGAAACTGATCGATTTCGGCAGGGAAACGGAAGTGGACGAACGCAGTCTGCTGAACGAATTGCTGGAGTTCGTGGCCAGCGAGGTGGACGAGTTCGGCACGCAGCGCGAGATGGCGCACATCGAACGGATCATGAGCGAAGGCACAGGCGCGGACCGACAATTAGCGATATGGAAACAGACCCAAGAAATGAAAGCCGTGGTCGATCATATCGTGACGGAAACGTATGAAGGTTTGCGTATTGCCGCGGCGCACCTCACCTGATCTGTTTTCGTAATCAGCAAAGGTTTACTCCGATGAATCGTCGGCGGTTGCAGTTCAACTTTCTGTGTCCTCGCGACCAAATATCAAAGTAACCGTCAGGCCCAAGCTTCGCCAGAATTTCGGCAATGGTGAAACTAGAGGATCCAGCGAGATCTGACGTCGGCATAACAACTCCTCAGCTCGATTTGTAGGAGGATGTGATAACTTGTCGCGTCGCCCGACGCTAGAAAAAGGCCGGCGGCCGAGATCGCGAAGGGCGGCGTTCACGGCGATCAGACTGGACAGCCTACAGCGCTTTGTAGTCAACACTGATGGTGCGGTAAACGAGATTGTCATGTTGCGCGGAGAAATAAAAAAGCTCGAGCATCGTCGTGCCGACCATCCACTGATAACCGACCAGCGTTTGAACCACGTCCGTGTCGTTGTCGCGAGAACGTGAAACCAGTTTTCCCGTTCCGTACTTTTCATCGAAGTATTTGCGAATTTCTCCCATGCGCTGGTTGTAACGTTCGATCGACCAGTCCGGGTATTCGTATTGTAGCTCTATGGCGACAAGCGATCTCTGTTTGAAAGTGAACACAGTGCGCTTTAATCCAGGATGAACAAGGCCTTCCACAGTCCAGACTTCACGGCTTTGTTTCTTTTCCCGCGAGGTAATTTTGGCTTTCGCGCCGTGCAGCACGTCCTCCACACGCCGCACCGAGTCGTTCCAACGAAAGCCGAACGGCGGCACCAACTCATCAAGCGGAAATGCGTAGGGCGCTGAAAGAAGAAAAGCGATCAGGCCGGACAGAAGAATTCGGCGCATTCCCGGCCGATTCGAATTTTTGACACACTTCTCTCGCCAGCTCGTCATTTCCGCGCGGATTGGCTGCATTTTTGATTCGCCGAGCGATCCCTCTGGCACTCTGCGGGGCGGAAAATTGCGCGTGCCGACCGTTTCGGTCAACTCAGGAGTGCCGCGCAGACTGCGACCAGCCCGACTATTTTGCGGCGATTACTGGTTGATGCGCGGCCAGCCGTCGCGGCGAAATCGGCCCGAACAATTATTCTTTTTGTTTTTCCTCGGACACGCGCGTTTCCTTTTTCTAGTCAAGAAAATTTTTCTCGCCGATGAAAAATAAATTGAATTTTTTTCTTGTCGATTTTGAAACCGGTTTCTACTCTCAAGCCCGCTGGCGAGGACGGGAACAAAGCGCATGTGAATAAGTTGTGAAAATCTTTGAGAAACTTTTGGCAGCGAGAATGAACAATACCGGCAGTTCCCCGAATGAACGATCGACTACGTGTGCGCGGCAGGCTGCAGCAAGACTGACGTTGAAGTGCGCGTCTGTTTGTTTTCCCTCGTATTTACGCGCCTTTGGCATTTTTTTTTGGCAGTTTCACGGTAGATCACACTGGAGAATAGCTCCGTCTTCTGGCGATTTTTCCGAGCGATTACCTACGCTACCAGCCACTGTGGCATTTGTGTAACACTGTTAACAAGTCTGCTATGGACAAGAAATGTGCGCAGCTGTGGCAGCGGTTATCGGCTGCGCTCAAGCCGCAGATTAGCGCCGATAGTTTCAAGCGCTGGTTTTCTGCCGTGGAGTTGGTCGAGGCCAAAGATAAATCGCTCACTCTTGCTGTTCCAAATAACATCTACCAGTTTTGGATCGAAAGTAATTATATGCCGGCGTTGCAGGCGGCGATCATCACTACATTTGGCACTCCGCGCTCTATAAGGTTTTGCTCGCCGTCAGGACCTGGCCCCCAAACTCTGGAGGATCCGGCCCCGTTAAAAGAAGTTTTGCCTGAGTCAATCCGTGTCACAAAGCCAGGCGCAACCGTGCCCGGACTCAATCCACGGAACACATTTGAATCTTTCGTAGTCGGCCCGAACAACGAAATTGCGCATGCCGCAAGTCTTGCCGTCGCGCAGGCGCCGGCGCGCACCTATAACCCGCTGTTCGTTTACGGCGGTGTCGGTCTTGGCAAGACCCATCTGATGCAGGCGATTGGTCAGTACGTCTGGACGAAGAAGAAAAATATGAAGGTGCTATACGTCTCGAGTGAACTTTTCATCAACGAGTTCATCGATGCGATCCAGCACAGCAATCTGGTCAAATTCCGGAAGCGTTATCGGCAGGCTGATCTTCTTTTAATTGACGATATCCAGTTCCTCGGAGGCAAGGAGCGCTCGCAGGAGGAATTCTTTCACACATTCAACACACTTTTTGACGGGCATAAACAGATCGTCCTCTCCAGCGACCGGCCCCCTTCGGAGATTGCGAACCTGGAGCACCGCCTGGTTTCGCGGTTTGAATGGGGACTTACCGCCGAGCTTCAGCCGCCAGACATTGAGACCCGGTTGGCGATCCTGCGAAAAAAGGCGCACGGGATGCAGATCAAATTGCACGACGAAGTTTTCCAATTCCTCGCCAGCCGCATTCGCACAAACGTGCGCCGCCTGGAGGGCGCGCTGATGCGCGTGGCCTCTTTCGCGTCACTCAGCGGCAAGGAACTCACGCAGGAAGCTATCGAGCATTTACTGAAAGATATTTTGCAGGAGGAAGGGCGCCACTCCATCACGATTGAACAAATTCAGCGGCGCGTCGCTGAGCATTTTGACGTGCGTATCGCCGACATGACAAGCAAGCGGCGCCCGGCCAGTATCGCCTTTCCGCGACAGGTGGCGATGTTTCTGGCGCGCGAGCTCACCAAGTCGTCTTTGAATGAAATTGGAGACGCATTCGGCGGGCGCGACCACGGCACCGTGCTACACGCGTGCAAACTGGTAAAGAAACGGATGGCCGAGCAAGATAACATTCGCCAGACGATATCATTCATTGACAGTTCGCTTCAAAGGTAGGGACGGTTCACACGAACCGCGCGGGCGATTGAGGTCAATCGCCCCTACCTCAAGCATCTTGAGATTGCGGTTGCCGAATAAAATCCAAGGCGTTACATCTTAAGCGCCTGTTCATCATGAAATTTAGCGTTACAAAAGAAAAACTGCTCGAAGGTCTGCAACAAGTTCAAAACGTGGTCAGCACCCGCACCACTCTTCCGATCCTTTCCAACGTTTTGCTGCAGGCGGACAAGGATGAAATTCATCTCACAACGACCGATCTCGATGTCGGCGTGCGCGGCAGTTGCGAAGCGCACGTGGACAAAGCAGGAGCGACTACTCTCCCCGCGCGCCGTCTTTTCAATATCGTTCGCGAACTCCCTTCGAGCGAAATTCAGGTCGATGTCGATGGAAAGAATGCGGCTTCCATCCGGAGCGGTCAAAGCTTCTTCAAAATTCTTGGGTTGCCGGAGGATGAATTTCCCCCGCTGCCGAAATTCGAGGACGCGAAGGTGGTCACCATTCGGCAGAAAGATTTGCGCGATGGTCTGCGCAAGACTTCCTATGCCATATCTACCGACGAGACCCGTTACGTGCTCAACGGGGTTCTGTTCAGTTTCAAAGACAACAAACTTACGCTGGTCGCAACGGATGGGCGCCGGCTAGCTATGATGGAAATCGAACTGGAATTTCCTCGTAGCCACGAAGCGGACCTGATTATTCCGACCAAAGCCGTGACTGAATTGCAACGCCTGCTGACGGATGACGGCGAAGTCAAGGTGAGCATGGGTGGCGGTCAGATCGCATTCGATCTCAACAAGACGCTGCTCGTGTCAAAGTTGATCGAGGGCAATTATCCAAATTATCGCCAGGTGATCCCGGGCGAAGCAAAGGAACGAATAAAACTCGAACGCGAAATGTTTCTCAATTCACTGCGGCGCGTTTCGCTGCTGGCCAGCGACAAATCGCACTCGATCAAACTCAATTTCAGCAAGAACAACATCGATATCACTGCAAACACGCCGGAGGTGGGCGAAGCGAAGGAATCAATCGCGGTCGCTTATAAGGGTCGCGAGTTTTCCATCGCTTTTAATCCAGAGTTCCTCATGGCGCCTTTGCGCGCACTGACCGAGGACGAAGTATTTCTCGATCTCATCGACGAGATGAGCCCGGGAGTTTTGAAGATTCAGACGCCGTTTCTCTATGTGCTGATGCCGATGCGCATCAGCTCCTGAGCAATTTTCGAAAGTGTTGTAAGCCACCGGCCTGTGGCCGGTCAACCCAGGCGTTGCTTTTCACATTAAGGAAGACGGCCCACGGGGCCGTGGCTACAGCGGACACCACTTAGACTGGCTTACAAAACCCGCCGCCGCGGCATCGCCGATTGAATCATCATCAGTTCGGTCACGTTCTCTGGAGTGAGCAAGCCGACCAAGCGCTTCATCCGATCAAGCACTGGCACCGCCGGACAATTGCATTCCTGCATAATGCGAAATGCGTCTTCAAAGCGTGTGCCCGTTGTCACCGTGGGAATATCGCGCCGCATCACGTGGCCCACGCGCAGGTCGGGATCGTTCTTGCGCAAGGCGGCGATGAGATCGTGACGCGTCAACAAACCGGCGACGCCGCCCGTTTCATCCACGACTGGAAAATCGTGCTGCGAAGTCGCAAGCAACGCGTCCACTGCTTCCTGCAGACTGGCGTTTTCAGAGAGCGTGCGGAATTCGCGCACCATTGCGCTCGAAACAGGAAACCGGCGGGCGACATCTTTCATCTGCGCCAGGGCCGCTTCTTGCGACGCGCCGATATAAACAAAAAGCGCGATGAAAATCAGGAACGGATTCCAGAGCAGTCCGAGGAAGCCAAAGACGAACGCAAAACCCTGGCCGACCGTCGCGGCGACTTGCGTAGCGCGCGCATAACTCATCCGCGTGGCGAGTAGCGCTCGCAACACCCGCCCGCCATCCATCGGAAATGCTGGCAGCAAATTAAAAAGAACCAGCATGATGTTGATGGTCAGCAACTGCGCGATGAGACCGCCGCCTTCGACTGTTGCGGGGTTAAGCAGGGCTTGCGATCCGCCAGCCACAAACAAACCAAGCGCGATCACCACATTCACCAGCGGCCCGGCCACCGCGATAATTAATTCCTGCACCGGCTCCTCCGGCATGCGTTCGAGTCGCGCCACTCCGCCAATAGGCAGCAACGTGATATCGGGTGTATTAATGCCGAAAGCCTTCGCCGCGAACGCGTGCCCGAATTCGTGCAGCACCACGCAAAGAAAAAGCAGCAGAACAAATATGACTCGGCTCGCCGCCACGGCGGAACCGCCTTGCGCATAATAGCCGAAGGCCAGCCAAGCAATCAGCAGCAAGAAGGTGATGTGAATCCGCAATTGAATACCGGCGATGCGGAAGATTGGGAGAGACCAGCTCATCTAAGTCAATTTGCTCTGGTATTGAATCGCGCGCCAGCGGTGTCGAAGCCGGACTGGAAAACGATTTTGAACAGAAGATAACTAAGAAAACAAAGAGTCCGCATTCGAAAAGATAAATCTTCGTGGTCTTCGTTACTTCTGTTCAATTTGCGTGCGATGGAAATTTTTGATGTTGCAATCGTTGGCGGCGGCCCGGCCGGATCGAGCTGCGCGGCATTTTGCGCGCTGGCAGGTCTGCGGACGCTTGTGCTTGAGAGAGAAAAATTCCCGCGAGAAAAAGTCTGCGGCGATTGCTTGAATCCATCATGCTGGCCGGTGCTGCAGCGCCTCGGTCTCGCTCAGCGAGTCCGAGATTTGCCGCATTCCAAACTCGCGTCGGTCGAATTCATCGCAATCGATGGCCGGAAAGTGGTTGTCGATCTTCCGACCGGCGAATGGTGCGAATTGTCGGTGAAGCGCAGCCTATTCGACGATCTTCTGCTAAGGCGCGCACGCGAACTTCGCGCGCACGTTCGCGAGGGCACCACGGTTACGGCATTGAACTGTAGCCACGGGCCTGTGGCCCGTCCGGGTCGCGACGCCCCACAGCGGCGTGGCTACAGGGGCGATTGGAGAATTGAAACTGCGACCGGCGAAAGGTTCTCTGCGCGGACGCTGGTCGGCGCAGACGGGCGAAATTCTACCGTTGCGCGATTGTGCAATTTACTGCCACGCCCCGCGCGTGAACGCGTGGCACTCCAAGCGCACATCCCGCTGCCGCGAAATTTTGGCAGACGCGTCGTCCTGCAATTTCTTCCGGAAGGTTACTCCGGTCAGGCTCCGGTGAATGAAACCGAGCTGAATCTCTGTCTCGTAGGCACACCACCCACGATTTCGAGATTGCGCCGATGGGCCGAACGCTATTTTGAAATCACTTCCGATCAGCCTTGGCGCACGATCACGCCACTCACGCGTTCGCCTGTTAGTTGCGCACACGAAAATCTTTTTTTCCTCGGCGATGCCGCCCGCGTCGTCGAGCCTTTTACCGGTGAAGGAATTTATTACGCCATACGCTCAGGCGAATTGGCAGCTATTGCCATTTCGAGAACAATTCGCGGCGAAGATCAACAAGCAACGCTCCGCGAATTCGCTCGCGCCTGTGCCGAAATGTATCGCGGGAGACTGTGGGTCAACCGGCTTGCGCGTGCCGCAGTTCTATCGCCAAGGATCGCGTCGTTACTTCTCCGGTTTGGGCCGTTAAATCCGGCGATCATGCGATTAATGACGAAGAAGATTGCAGGTAGGGCGATTGACCTCAATCGCCCGTAGGCGGTACAGGTTAACCGCCCCTGCCAAATTGCCGAGCCGCTTTTACTGTGTTCGCCATCAACATCGCGATAGTCATCGGCCCGACGCCACCGGGAACCGGCGTGATCGCGCTTGCACGGCACCTTCGCGCACGTGATCGGCTTTCACAAATTCCGCTCGCCCAATCGCTGCAATGACAATGTCAGCCGAGTGGGTAATACGCGCGAGGTCGCGGCTGCGCGAGTGCACAACCGTTACGGTGGCGTTCCCGTTCTTGTTTTTCTGCATGAGCAGCAGGGCCAGCGGTTTGCCCACGATCATGCTGCGACCAAGAACCACGACGTGCGCGCCGTTAATTTCGATTTTACTTTCCGTGAGCAAACGTTGCACGCCAAGCGGCGTGCAAGGGACGAAGCCGCTGGAATCGTCGAGCACGAGCTTCGCAACATTTTCTGGATGAAATCCGTCCACGTCTTTTCGCGGGTCGAGCGTGCGCACGATGGCTACTTCGTCGATGTGCTCAGGCGGCGGCGATTGTACCAGAATGCCGTGAATGCTGGAGTCACGATTAAGTTCTTCGACGCGCCTGAGAAGCTCTCTCTGTGTGGTCGATTCCGGCAGCTCCAGCTTGAGTGAATGCAGGCCAAGGTCGCGACACATCTTGTCTTTCGAACGCACATAGGCGCGCGAAGCTGGATTCTCTCCAACGAGAATCACGGCGAGTCCTGGGGTAATGCCTTTTGCTTTTAGCTCCGCGATCTCGCGGCGAAGATCCACGTACACTTTCTCCGCGATTGCGCGTCCATCGATCAATTTCGCCATAGCGATGCAGGCAATTGAGACACGAATTACACGAATTGTCACGAATGGCAGAGTCAATCAGTCCAAATTCGGTTCGTGTAACTTCGTGAAATTCCTGTCTCAGCGCATTTCAACCAGCTCCATCATTGCGTTCTGCAAGGCGAGGCGTTCGCCCTCAAATTCCTCAGGCGTAGTTGTCGATTTGACGTTGTGCGGGCGGTTGATCAGCACGCGTACTTTGGCAAAAGGCCGCGGCACAATGAACCGGTCCCAACTTCCCAGCCGCCAGCAGTGCGAATATTCCAGATTCATCGGCAACACTGGCGCACCGGATTTTTGTGCAAGAAAAATGATGCCCGGCCCTAGTTCGTAGGCCGGGCCACGCGGACCGTCGGGAGTGATCACTACATCGCCACCGGACGCCAGCACCTGCGTGAGCTGGAGAATTGCGCTTGCTCCCAGCCGCGAACTGGAGCCGCGAATCACATCGTAGCCAAAACGTTGAACGGCATCGGCGAGCAAATCGCCATCGCGGCTAGCGCTGATCAATGCTGCGCCATGACGCTGCGGAAAGAAACGGCGCAAAACCAAAGGGGAGATCAGCAATCTGTTGTGCCAAAGCGCACCGATATAATTTTCCGACACAGGTTTGCCAACGACGCCCGCGCGGTCGTCAATTTCATAACGCAGCGTACGTCCCCAGAGCTGCAACAAACGAAATCCAAACGCGATCAACCATCGCGCAAGCCTGGCTTCGATCTTCAACTTTTTTTGCGTTTCGCCGGAGCGCTTTCCTGACCCCAACGATATGCAGCGGGATTAGGCAGCCCAATTTGGTCGAGAATGCGCCAAACTACTGTGTCCACCACTGCGGTTATGGAACTGGGGCGGCTGTAGAAGGAGGGAATAGCTGGAAGAACAATCGCCCCGGCTTCAAGCAACGTGACCACGTTGCGCGCGTGAATCAAATTCCACGGTGTCTCCCGAGGGACCAGAATCAACTTCTGCCGTTCTTTCAAGAAAACATCGGCTGCGCGCAAGAGCACGCTGTCGCTGGAACCGGAAGCGATTCGCCCGAGCGTGGCCATCGAGCAAGGGACAATCACCATCGCGTCGAAGCGCGCTGAGCCGCTTACGAATGGCACATTCATGTCATTTTCAGAATGCTGCGAAACGTTTGGGGGGATTTTTAAGTCATCGAGCTCCTGCTTTGCGACCGCACTTGCGTGGGCGCTCATGACGAGATGAACCTCATGCGCACCACAATCGATCTGCGCGAGCAACCGTTGTAGATAGATCGCTCCGCTTGCGCCGGTCGCTGCGATTACCAGTTTCATTGCCTTCTTGTCATTTCGAGCGAAGCCGGCGGCGAAGTCGAGAAATCTCTTGCTGTCATCAAATCAGAGATTCCTCGGCTTCGCTCGGAATGACAACGTGGCGGCTCAACATGACAGAAAACATGCGCACGCAGAGCTAACAAATTTTCGACAAATAATACGGCAGCATGTCTTGCCAGTAGTTCCAATCGTGGCCGCGCCATTTTCCATCATCCAGCCAATGTTTGATCCCCTTTGAATTCAAAACTTCAGACAAACGATAGGATTCATACCGGGTGTTGTCCCATTCGCCGGTGCCGATGATGATGCTCATGTGATTGTATTTCCATGGATCGGTCGTATTCGGCAGATATTCATACGGGCTGTTGAAGTAAATGTTGTCATCGTGATAGCCGTCGAAAAATGAGCTGATGTCGAATGAGCCGCTCAAGCTAATGAGATGACTGACGGTGTCGGGATGACGAAACGCAATGTTTGCGGCGTGGTAAGCGCCCAGGCTCGCGCCGCAGACTGCTACCCGATGAGCAGAACATTCGCGTCGCGCGAGGTCGAACACGTCGCGCACGATCACGTTTTCGTACGCGTTATAGGTCCGCATTCTATCGGCGGGATGAATCGATTTGTTGTAGAAACTTTGCAAATCGATCGCGTCCGGGCAATAAACGGCGACTTTCCCATTATCGACGTACCACGCAATGGAGCCGACCAGCCCGAAATCCTTATTTTCGTAGTAACGGGCACCCGAAGTTGGGAAAAGAATCAGAGGCAGCCCGCGCTTTTCGCCGAAAACCAGCATCTCAAACTCTCGGCTCAGCCACGGCGTATACCATTTGATATGGCGTTCGTTCATGAATTTCGCGCGAGCATCTTGATGGCGACGCGGTGAAATCGCAAGCGAAAGGCTTGCACTACATTTCATCTTCGCGAAGCATCTCGGTTTCGATGCCCAAACATACGCTCACTGGCAATATCAAGCGGCATCGCGCTTTTCACTCCAAGGTCCTGGGAAACCGGCGTGATGTGCTCGTCTATTTGCCGCCTGGTTATTGGCGCTTCTCGTCGAGACGGTACCCGGTTTTATATCTGCATGACGGGCAGAACGTTTTCGATGCCGCCACTTCGTTTGCCGGAGTCGAGTGGGAAGTCGATGAAACCGCGCAGCGATTGATCCATCGAAAACTGATCGAGCCGCTCATCATCGTGGCGGTGGCAAACATTAGCGAGGAACGAGTCCATGAATACGCACCGACGCCCGGTGTGATCGAACCGAAAGACCACCCCAAAAAGCGCAGCCGCGGCCTGGCTCACATTTACGGGCAATTTTTGATCCAAGAATTGAAGCCATTTATCGACAAAAAATATCGAACGAAGCGGGATCCAGAATTTACCGGGCTCGGTGGATCATCGCTCGGTGGTTTGGCCACACTTGCGATGGGAATTTTTTATTCAGAGGTATTCACACGCTTAATTGTAATGTCGCCATCGATTTGGTGGGACGATTACGCGATCTTCCGGCTGGTGGGTATCCTTGGCGAAAAGCCGCCGCTGAAAATCTGGCTCGACACTGGCACGGACGAGCCCGGTTGGGAACTGGCGCGCAACTTGCGCAATTACTTGATCGACAAAGGCTGGCAGCTCGATGTCGATCTTAGTTATCTCGAAGTCAAGGGCGCCGACCACAGTGAGGCGGCGTGGGCCGGGCGCGTCGAACCCGCGCTACGGTTTTTGTTTCCGCCGACCTGACTAAACTGTAGTCGCTTCCCTGCGGCAAGCGAAGCGCCGGCGTGTTCGACACCCGCATGCCGCGCCGCACACAGGGCGACGGCTACAGTTTACCTCCCCACCGGGGGGACCGGCGGTGGGTTAGGCGGCAAAGGTTCCGGAGGCGGCGTGGGTGTCGGCGGAGCCGGTTTGGGCGGTGACGGTTGATCTGGCATCGATGCTCCCTTCAAGAGAATCGCTCTTACTGCAGCCATTTGCCGTAAACTTGATAAACGCGCAGATAGCCGCCTACGAAATCCCAATCTTTTTGATAGGAGAAACTGCGGGTGTGCGGGGACCAGGTAAGCTCGCGCGGCGACTCTGGATGATTAGGATCGTAAACGGAATAGGTTTCGACTCCAGGATTCGGCGAAAACGACTTTCGCTTATAAACCAAAACGGAGTGATTGATGCTGAAACGGGGGTAAGTAGTAAGAAAACCAATAAACCACTCCCCCCGCGCCAAAGCTGCATTCAAACGAGCGTGAGTCTCCTCCTGATACCCGGCGCCCTGCTGAAAAATCATCCGGGCATTGCTGATCCGGAAGTAGCTGGGCCAACCATGGCCGATATTTAATTGCACAAGTTCGCGGCGTGCTTTGCTCATTTCCCGCAGGTCCTTGTAGCCCGGAAAAACAATTCGTTGATCTTGTGACAGCGGGTCTGTCCATGGCTGTCGGCGTGTCACAGCGTGAATGCGGGCAGCCAATGACGCATCATCTAAAGGAGCGCCGCGCGGGTCGAAGCGCGCGAACTTCTTAAATTGCATGGCAGTGCGGCATAGCACGAAGCAGTGGCGCTTATACATGTCTCGTCTTACAGACGAGCCTCTTCGTAAAGAAGGATGCCCTTCGTGATATTCAAACACGGTTTGATTAGCGAATGCGAACGTGTCGCGATCGAAATGGAACTCCGACGCAATGCAGGTGGCACGCGGTAACGTGACAGCAGCGACTGCAGTCAGCCAAACACCAACTGATTTTCCCCAAGTCCCAAACATCACATCAAGGGCCAGCCGAGGCGCTAACGCTTTTACCTCCTGCGAAAACACCCAGCTGGCGAAATTTTTGGTATCGCTCTTCCAGCAGTTCGGCAATTGGAAGCTGAGAAACCTGCTGGAGAGCCCGGCGCAGCGCTCCGCCAACATTCGCAGCAACAGAATCATAGTCCCGGTGCGCACCGCCGTCCGGCTCAGGGACAATTTCGTCCACAACTTCGAGTTTCAACAAATCCTGCGCAGTCAGCTTGAGTGCCTCGGCTGCTTCGGCTGCATGCCGCCGGTCTCTCCACAAAATCGCGGAACACGCTTCGGGACTGATCACGGAGTAATAAGCGTTCTCGAGAATCAACACGTGATCTGCGACGCCAATGCCTAGCGCGCCTCCCGACCCGCCTTCGCCGATGACGGCAGCGACGATTGGGACGTGCAGCCGCATCATTTCACGAAGATTTACAGCAATTGCCTCCGAAATGTGACGTTCTTCCGATCCGACACCAGGAAAAGCGCCCGGCGTGTCGATCAATGAGATTACCGGCATGCCAAATTTTTCGCCCAGCCGCATCAATCGCAGCGCTTTGCGGTAACCCTCAGGATGTGCGCAGCCAAAATTGCGCAGGACGTTCTCCTTTGTGTTGCGCCCTTTTTGATGAGTGATAACAACGCAACGTTCGGTGCCGAGTGTGGCCACACCACACGGCATCGCTCTATCATCGGCAAAGCGACGATCACCATGCAGCTCGACCCAATTTGTAAAACACCGCTCGATGTAATCCAGAGCGAACGGCCGCTGCACATGTCGCGCGATTTGGACACGCTGCCAGGCCGTCAGGTTGCCACAAATTTGGCGGCGCGTTTCGCGAAGGGTTGTCTCCAGTTCTTTGATGGCCGAATCGAGATCGACATCGTGCTTGTCGGAGTGATTCTTTAGATCCTGCAATCGCCGTTCCAGTTCAAAGATCGGCCTTTCGAAATCGAGCGGTTGCCATTCCATCGTAGGTTAAAGGTTACAGCGTTTAAAAAGTTACAACGTCCAGCACTTCGCGGTCGTGTCGATTCGTATCCGTTTTAACATTGTAACTCTTTTAACGTTTAACTCAGTCCGTAATGGTGACAGGCGTCTTGTTGTTTACAAGGCTGCTTAGCTCCTCAACATCGGAGGCTGCCAGGCCGAGACCCACCGGCGGCGGCGGTTGTTCGAGATTGGGATGCGCAGCATCCGGCACGGAATATAGAGTGTAACCCGCGGCCCCCGCGAGCCGGATCCACCGGGTGCTGCCAAGGTACTCCTTGCTGCCAATGCCAACGCGTTTTCCACCTTTCCAAGCCATCGTTTCGGCAACTTTTGCCATGATTTTAGCCGGCTGTTTGGGCTGTAGTTTTGCTTCACGCACGTGATATTGCTTGAAAAATGCGCCGTGATTGAGGACCACAACCAAGTTCGCCTTCCGTTGAATAACAATCAAGAACTCGGGATGCGAAATGAGCAGACGTTCCCCGATGTGCAACATCGTGCCGCTCATGTTGTTCATGCGCATGATGAGCTCGGGCGTCGTCTTCAGCTTTCGTGAAATCTTCGCCAGCACGTCTCCAGGTTTCACAACGTACTCGGTCTTTTCCGGAGAAGGATGACGCGATAGCAAAATGTCAACGTTCACTTCCCCGAGCAAGTCTCGCGCTTCCTCAAGATGCTTTCCGGAGGGATATTTTTGGATGAACGCGACAAGCGCATCGCGAGCTTCGGTCAGTTTCCCGTCCTGCCGCAGTTGGACCGCCGCCTGAAATTCCGGCAGGCTGATGTCCGGCGCAGGTGGCGGAGTAACTTCTCCACGTTGCTCCTTTTTTACTGCGATTTCCTCTTTGACAAAGGTGTTGTAACCGAACCAGGCGGCGCCGCCGAAGATGATCAGTGCCAGCAGTAAGACGAAGAGCCACTTCATGGCTTGCGACACGCGGTTGCGCCTCCGAGCGAAACTCGAGAGCCGTCCTGAGCAATATTCAAGGAAGATGCACAACAGGTTCCCATTGCTCCCGGCAAGCGAAGGTCCATCACAAAAAGAATCGTGTGTGAGGAATCAAGTGCCTGGACGAATAAAATCGCCTTCGCCTACGAGGCTTCCGTGCCAGATTCGCTTCCAGGAAAGAATCGATGCCAAAGCCGTCCGATGGTAGGCTCCTCCTGGTTGCTCCAGGTGAAGTGGCAATCCTGACAGTAAAATTCCTTGGGAATAATTTTCAGGGCACAAAGCACGACGACGAGCGCTGGAGTCATGAATTTTCGGGTCATCTGCGGGTACTCGATATTTGAAGAACCGCATTGCGGGCAGCGGATGAGAGCAGCGGAGATATCCGGATCGGTAGCCTCCCATTCGATCATAAGGTCCTGGGCCCTTTCGAAATCGCTGTCTTCCACCATCACTTTTGCATTCGCTTGCGGACGCGACATGAAGCCAACCTGTTGCAGCGGCGCTTCATTGTGAACATCGGCGGGTATGCCGGCATCGTGGAAACGTCGTTTCAATTGCCGCGCTTTAGCCGGCTCGTTGAATGTGGCAATTGTGACCATAAATTCTCTCGCATGCGCGGCGGCGCATCGTGTGATCAAACATCAAATAATTGCCGAGCGCAAGACTTGGCGTGATGGATCTGTAGTCGCTTCCCTGTGGGAAGCACAACGCTGACGCTTGCACGCACGCCCGGCGTCGCCCAGAGGCGACGGCTACAGTCCCGGAGGAAACCATTTGTAGAGCATCAAATACACAAACACGCCTGTGACCGAGACATACAGCCAGATTGGGATGGTCCAGCGCGCGATCCGCTTATGCCGGTCCCATCGGCGACGAAAGACCTGAACAAGCGTCACAACGACCAGAGGCAGCGTCACAAAAGCAAGCAGAACGTGGGAAGCCAGTATCGGGAAGTAAACGGCGGCAATCCAACCGGTGTATCCCGAAGATTTCTCGCCGACCTGCGCGTGATAAATGATGTAGCCAACCAAAAAACAGGCCGACGAAATGACGGCCGTGATCATGCATGCCATGTGACGCCGCCATGCGCCATGCCGGATAAAGTACCAGCCCATTGAGATGAAGATGGTGCTCACCAGATTAAATGAGGCATTAAGAGCAGGCAGGTCGGAGACGGACATGTTTAAAAGTTACATCGTTATATGATTACATCGGGATAGGCGCTGAAACGATTTAACATTGTAACTTTTGTAACGCTTGTAACGTTGTAAACCCTTCAACAATTCATGCCGCCCGTCCTTGAACCACCGCAGGTTCGGCCTTCCACGAAGTATCGACAACGCACGTGGGGATACCGATTCGCTCTCAGCGTGCTGCGGCTGGTAGTTCTCGGCGCAATTTTTGGAATTATCGTCGGCGGCTATTATCTGGCGCGTCGCGGATTTGGCCGGGAATGGCGGTCTCTGATCGTAGAGGAATTACACAAACGCGGTGTCGAAGCTTACATAGGGCGCCTGACGCTGGACCCGTTTCGTGGCCTGGTCGCAAAAAATGTAAGGATCTTCGACTACAAAAATCACGAAAACACGCTTGCCCTGATTAGCGAAGTCTCGCTCGATATCAATTACGCGGCGCTTATCCATCATCAGCCGTTTCTCAACGCAGTGGATGTCCGCGATGCCCAAATCACCCTCCCACTCAAGACGGCGGATCGAAAAACCGATAAAGCGCACCTCGTCAACTTTCGCGCCCACGTTTATTTTCCGCCGGAACAAATTTATGTCAGTCAGGCTGAGGGAATCTTCTGCGGAATTCAGATTTCCGTGACCGGACAATTAATCAAGCGCGAGAATTACCAGCCGTCGCCGCCGATCTCACCTGAAGAATGGCAAAGACGGATGTTGATTGCGCAGCGCTTGTTGAATGAATTGCAAAAGTTCAGGTTCCCAGCCGCAGTTCCATCGTTGCAGTTAAAGTTTAGCGGAGACGTCGCAGAAATCGAAAAGGCGCACGTAGAGGCGACGCTGCACGGGGACCGATTGCAACGCGGCAGCTATGAAATAAGAGATCTGTCCGCCGCCGCTGAATGGAATAATCAGCACTTGAACATCGCACATTGCGAATGGAGCGACCGCAAGGGCAGTTTCGTCGGACGCGCTGATTGGAACTGGGAAAGTAACAACGCCAATTTCCAAGTACGCAGCACCCTGGATTTGAAGGCGTTTCTTGATGCTTTCGGCCTGGGGGAACCGCTCGCCGGCACGGAATTTTACTCGCCGCCTCTGGTCGAAATCTCCGGGTCGGTAAATTTCGGGCCAGCTGAATTTCGGCCAAAAATCATCGGGCACGCCGCTTTTGAGCAGTTCAACTACAAGGCGGTGCCGTTCTCCGATCTCACTGCCGATTTTTCGTGGGACGGTGAGCGCACAATGGTTCGCGACCTGCGGGTGCGCCATCAAACCGGCCAGTTCAGAGCTGATCTCTTCGATGCGCCCGCCGATTTTCGCTTAGACATTGAGAGTACTATATTTCCAGATGCAATCCGTGCGCTTGTTTCTCCGGAGTTAAGCGAATTTTTGCGGGACTGGGAATGGCAACGTTCGCCCGAAATTCGACTGGTAATCAGGGGCAAAGATCGCAATCCGGGGAGCTGGCGAGGCGATGGAACCATCACTTTGGGACGTAGCCGGTTCCGCGGCACATCGATGAACAGCGCCAACACCGGAATCCATTTCGCCGATGGCGCACTCACGTGCGAGGACCTTCACGTGGCACGCGATGAAGGCACCGGCACCGGCAGTTTCACCTACGACTTTAAAAAGCACGAGGTGCGCGTCTCAAATATCAGAAGCTCGTTGAATCCGGCCGAGGCAATTTTCTGGATTGACCCAAAAATCTGGAAAACGGTGGCGCCGTACAAATTCCGGCGGCCGCCCAATGTCACCGCCAATGGCGTTTACCAATTTCGCGGCGGCAAGAACACGCGTCTGGAGATGAAGGTAGATAACGCCAATGGAATGGACTACGTCTTTCTTGGAAAAACGCTGCCATTCGACCGTGTCTCGGCGCGATTGCTCCTCACCAACGACCGCTTGCAAATTAGTGATGTTCGCGGCGCTCTTCTCGCCGGCAGGTTGCGTGGACAGACTGAGATCTCACTGGCGCGAAACGATCCCCGTTATCGCGCAAGTGTCTCGGTGAGCGACATCAATTTTCCGCTGCTGACTGATTTGTACTACAACAACAAGACCGCGCAGGGGATGTTGAGCGGCACGTATGATTTCACCGGTCTCGGCACCGATTGGCGCACGATGCGTGGCCATGGGAAAGTGGAAGTAAGCAATGGAGACGTCTTCGCCATCCCGATTTTCGGGCCGCTCTCGGGAATTCTGAACCTCATTGTCCCCGGCAGCGGATACAGCATCGCGCATAAAGCGAGCGCCGACTTCAAGGTCGAGAACGGAATTATTCATACCGACGATTTCGAGGCTGCTGGAAGCCTCTTTAGCATGCTGGGGCACGGAGATGTTCATTTTCTCGACGACAAGCTCGATTTCAGTATGCGTTTGAACATGAAAGGCCCCGGCGTGCTGCTCACCCCGATGTACAAACTTTTCGAATACGCCGGCGAAGGAAGCCTCAAGAAACCCGATTGGCATGCAAAGGTTTTTTAGCAATCACGGAGTGCGGATTGCGGAATGAAGAAAACACAGCGGGTCGCCTCGCGATCTCAAGCCGCAATCCGAAATCCGCGATCCGAACTTCTCTTAGGCGCGCACATGTCCATCCGCGGCGGCCTGAGCATGGCGATTGAGCGGGCGCGTTCGATCCGCTGCACCGCAATGCAAATGTTCGTAAAGAACAACATGCAATGGTTTGCCTGCCCACTGAGGCGAGAGGAAATCCGCGCTTTCCTTGATCATGTCCAGCGGGGTGAGTTGTTGTCGGTGTTTGGGCACGCCAATTACCTAATCAATCTGGCTGCGACGAATCCGCAGTTTCACGCAAATTCAATTCGCGCCCTCTCGGAGGAACTCACCCGCGCGGATCAGCTTGAATTACCGTTTCTGGTATTGCATCCGGGTGCGCACCTCGGCGCGGGCGAAGAACCGGCTTTGGAGAAAATCATCGCTTCGATTAATGAGGTGTTTCGCAAAGTCCCAGACGTGAAAACGAAGATCGCGCTCGAGACTACAGCCGGACAAGGCTCATGCATCGGTCATCGGTTCGAGCATCTCGCTTTCATCCTTGCCAATGTGCACGAGCCAGAACGCGTCTGGGTTTGCCTTGACACCGCGCATCTTTTCGCCGCGGGCTACGACATCAGCAACGAACATTCAACGCGAAAGACCCTGCGCGAATTCGATCGCCTGATCGGCCGGAATCGTCTCGTAGCCGTTCACCTCAACGATTCCAAACCCGCTTGCGGTTCGCGAGTGGATCGACATGAACACATCGGCAAAGGCCGGATTGGTTTGGATGCTTTCCGCTTCATCATGCGTGACCGCCGTTTCCGCAAGATCCCGAAAGTGCTGGAAACCCCGAAGGGAAAGGACTTGCGCGAAGACGTGATGAACCTAAAGACGTTGCGCCGATTGGCGGAAGTCGGGTGACGCTGGCCAAGCGTGTCATTCTGAGCGGAGCGAAGCGGTGTCGAAGAATCCCGCGATTTTACGTTGGAGGCCGCGCAACGGGATCCCTCGACTTCGCTCGGGATGACGGCGCGGAGTTAGTTGATCAACCGAATGGTAAAGGGATACCGATAGAACTTTCCCTCGCCAGCTTTGACGGACGCAATGATGACCAGCACCGTGTTCAATACCCATAGCGCGATCAAAATCGGAATGCCTATGAGGACGATGCAGAGAATTGCCGCAATCGCATCGTAAATCAGCATGGAAATCTGGAAATTGAGTGATTCTTTTCCGTATGCGTCGATCTCAGGTGAGTCGCCGCGTTTCATGAGCCAAACGACGAGCGGACCGAGAATGTGGCCGACAAAATGAAAGAACAATCCAAGTAATGCGCTGGCGTGGCAGAGGACGCACCACGTTCGGACATCGGATGAAGGCGGTGGTGGTGGTGATGATTGGTCCATGTTTTAACCTTTCGCTTAGACCAACGACTGCCCGCTGACCGCGAGAAGAGCAAGAAAAAAGATCAGATCATGCTTCTTTTACGCGCTCGATTTGCGCGCCGAGTTCGCCCAATTTTTCATCGAGACGTTCGTAGCCGCGGTCGATGTGATAGACGCGGCTCACTTCGGTAATTCCGTCCGCCTTCAATCCCGCAAGTACCAAGGCGGCCGACGCGCGTAAGTCACTCGCCATCACTGGAGCGCCAAAGAGGTGATCGACGCCCTGGATCACCGCAGTCGCGCCTTCAAGATCGACATGTGCGCCCATCCGCTTTAATTCAGCGACATGCATGTAGCGTTGCGGAAAAATGTTCTCTGTGATGACACTGATGCCGTCTGTCGTCGAGAGTAGCGCGCACATTTGCGCCTGCATGTCGGTGGGAAAACCTGGATATGGCTCCGTCGTTAGCTCTAGTGCACTCGCATCTCCGTTGGGCAAGATCGAAATCGCATCATCTTTGACGTCGATTGGAAGGCCGCATCGCGCCAGCGCGTCGGTGATCGCGCGAACATGCTCTGGATTTACGCGCTTAATGGTTACTTCCTTACCGGCAATTGCGCCCGCCACCAGAAATGTTCCCGCTTCGATCCGATCGGGAATGATGTCGTGCTCGACGCCGTGCAATTGGCGCACGCCTTCGATGATCATTCGGCGGGTGCCAGCGCCTTCTATCTTTGCGCCCATCTTGGTCAAAAAATTTGCTAGATCGACAACTTCCGGTTCCTGCGCCGCGCCTTCGATCACGGTTGTTCCCTCCGCCAGCACGGCCGCCATCATGACGTTATCGGTGCCGAGAACAGTGGGCCCAAATTTCCCGCGTAAGTTAATCACCGCTCCCGTCAATTTCGGGGCAAAAACTTTTATATTGCCGCCTTCCACGCGCACGGCGGCACCCAGCGCCTCGAATCCTTTCAGATGTAAATCGATTGGCCGATCGCCAATGACGCAACCGCCCGGCATCGATACGGTCGCTTCTTTACAACGGCCGAGCAGCGGCCCGAGCACGCAAACCGAAGCGCGCATCTTGCGCACGACATCGTAAGGCGCGACCGATTGCACGTTCTCGGCCGCCACCGTGACTGTTCCGCTGGCGCGTTCCACTTGCGCGCCGAGATGGATCAAAATTTGCAGCATGTAATGCGTGTCGCTTAGGTCGGGCACGCGATGAACGATGCACGGTTCCCGCGTGAGCAATGTGGCGGCGAGGATTGGCAGCGAAGAATTTTTCGAGCCGCTGACCTTGATCGATCCAGAAAGCGGATGGCCGCCGTGAATGAGAATTTTATCCATACCTCGCAAACAGGAAACGTGTCACACCTGAATAATCGGTTTTCGAAGAAATGTCGCGGTAATTTTTTTCCGCCAGAGCAGAAAAAAGCGGCTCGCTCTGACCGATTCCGATCTCCAATGCCAGCATTCCTCCCGGTCGAAGGCGCGATGGTGCCTGTGCAATCAGTTCGCGAACTAATTCATCACCTCGGGTGCTGGCGAAAACCGCGACCTCCGGATCGTGCAAAACCTCACGGGAAAGAGTGTGCCGCTCTTGTGTCGAGACATACGGAAGATTTGCGACAATGACATCGAAAACTCCCTCCACATTTTCAAGGAGATTGCTCTTCAGAAACCGGACCCGCTCGGCCAGGTTTAGCCTCGCTGCATTTTCTTGCGCGAGCGCCAGTGCATCGTTCGAAATGTCGACAGCGAGAATCTGCGCCCCGCGAAATTCCGCCGCGAGACATAGCGCAATAACCCCGCTGCCGGTGCCAACATCCATAATTTCGGATTTCGGATTTCGGATTTCCGACTTTAAGACCTCAACGAGTTGTTCGGTCTCAGGCCGGGGTATCATCGCGCGTTTGTCGCAGAGAAAGGTCAGTCCGCAGAATTCGACTGTGCCCAAAAGATGCTGGAGCGGTTCACCCTGAGCGCGACGCTTCACGAGTTCGCGTAGCGGCGCCAGTTCGGCTTCGGCTAGCTCGCGTTCGAATTCCAAATAAAGTTCGATCCGTTTCCGGCGGAGCACATGCGCCAGCAAGTGCTCTGCATTCAGTCGCGGACTTTCGAGATCATGTTTCTTGAAATACGCGGTCGTCGCTTGCAGCACTTCAAGCACGGTCATGCGTCGTTCTTCTATTACTCCGAGCGAAGTTGGGACGACAGAACCAAATTGCTCATGCAGGCGCCGATTCTTTCAACCGCTCAGCTGCATCCGAGGCTTGCAACGCGCTGATCATCTCGCCCAGATCGCCATCGATTAGGCGATCCAAATTATGAAGCGTCAAGCCGATGCGATGATCGGTCACGCGGTTCTGCGGGAAATTGTAGGTGCGAATTTTTTCTTCGCGCCCGCCGGTGCCGATCTGGCCACGGCGTTGCGCGCTGTATTTCTCCGCTTCCTCGCGCTGCTTTCGCTCCAGCAACCGCGCCCGCAAGATCGATAGTGCGCGCTCCTTGTTCTTGATTTGGCTGCGCCCGTCCTGACAGCGCACGATCATGCCGGTCGGAACGTGCATGACCTGCACGGCCGAGTCAGTCGTGTTCACGCCTTGCCCGCCCGGACCCCCGGCACGCGAAACTTCGATTCGCAAATCTTCGGACTTCAATTCCACATCGACATCTTCCGCCTCCGGCAATACCGCCACGGTGGCTGTCGACGTATGAATACGACCTTGCGCCTCCGTCGCCGGCACGCGTTGCACACGATGAACGCCGCTTTCATAACGAAGTTTTCGAAAAACAGATTCGCCGGAAACTCGGAAGATTGCTTCCTTAAATCCGCCGAGCTCTGACGGGCTCGATTCGAGATCTTCGGTTTTCAGGCCGGCAGATTCTGCGTAACGATGGTACATGCGGTAAAGATCGGCGGCGAAAATCGCCGCTTCGTTTCCGCCCGCTCCGGCACGAATTTCCACGATGGCATCACGCTCTTCATTTTCATCGGGTGGCAGCAAGGCGATCTGAACATCGCGCTCAAGGTCGCCGACTCGTTTTTCCAAATCCGGGATTTCGTCATCCGCCATAGCAGCGATCTCGACATCACGCGACATCGCCAGTTCGCGATTGTCATCCAATTGCTTGCGCGCCGCTTCGAGCTCGCCCCACTTTGCCAGCAGTTCCTTAATGTTCGCGTGCTCACGCATGATCTCGCTCGCGCGTTGGCGGTTGGAAAAAAGCGCCGGATCAGCAATCTCGCGTTCGAGTTGTTCGAAGCGCTCGCGTTTCAGTTTAATGAGGGAATTAAAGTCCATCTGTAGCCCCGAAAGCATTCGGGGAAGAAGGGCGGCAGTCATAGACAGCCGCTACAGTTCAGCTAAGCTTTCTTCTCAGCCCGGGCCGCTTTGGTGCTGCCGTAGCGGCGAGCGAATTTCTCGACGCGCCCGGCGGTATCGACGAACTTTTGTTCGCCGGTGAAAAAGGGATGACAAGCCGCACAAATACCGATCTTAATATCGCGACGCGTGGAGCGGGTGTGATACACCGCGCCGCACGCACAGACGATGTCGGTCTCGTAATACTCTGGATGAATGCCTGCTTTCATCTTCAAAACGGAGCGCAGAATGTATCTGCGCACGCGGTTTCCTGCAAGCGATGAAATCGGAAGACCCGATTTTGGCTGCGTGGGAAGAAACGCTCGCGCGCAAGGGCGATGCGCCCGCGATCTTCAACACAACTGGCGATCTCTTGAGAACGTTCAGCGGCATCGAAGAGCATGCGCATGCTGTGGAAGCGACAATCGAGCAGGCTCTCGCAGCGAAAGGACGTTCACCCAAGCCCTACAACGCAGGTGCGATTCAAATTGGCAATCATCAAGATTGGCCATCGCTTTTCCTGGTAAACTTGCGACGGCGAAATGTTTTTCTGCCGATCGATGAATCTATTCCCAAGGAGCAGGCCGACGCAGCGTTTTCGGTCGCGGCAAAGAGTGGGATTACTGATTGGGGCGATCAGCCGCCTACGCTGTTCAAACTGACTTCCGGCACGACGGCCACGCCGCGGTTGGTGCGTTTTCGCAGCGAGCAGTTGCTAGCCGATTGCAACCAAATTTGCGACACGATGGGAATTTCCGATGTCGATCTTAACTTTGGCGTGATTCCGATCTCGCATTCGTACGGATTCAGCAATTTGCTCACGCCGCTGATCGTGCGCGGCGTGCCGATGGTGGTGAGCAATGATCGCACGCCGCGTGCGATACTTGTCGATCTTGCACGCACAGGCGCGACCGTGTTTCCCGGGATGCCAGTGTTTTATCAGGCGTTTTGCGAGATGGATGATATTCCCGCGGTGCCGAAACTCCGGCTTTGCATTTCCGCAGGCGCGCCGCTTTCGGCGACCGTCGCAAAAAATTTCTTCGAAAAATTTAAGCAGCCAATCCATTCATTTTACGGCGCGTCGGAGTGTGGCGGGATTTGCTACGACCGCGATGGGACGACATTCGAAGACGGCTTCGTCGGCGAACCAATGAAAGATGTTGATGTTGAGATAGTCGATCCTGTCGCGACATCGAGCCAGATTCGCGTGCGGAGCGCTGCCGTGGGCGACGGTTATTTTCCAGAGACGGACGAAGAGAAACTTAGCGGCGGACTGTTTGTTCCAGACGACCTGCTTGAGCAAAGTGGCTCGGGATTCAAAATCGTCGGCCGGATCTCAGACGTGATCAACGTCGCAGGAAAGAAAGTGAATCCAGCGGAAGTAGAAGCGCACTTGCTGCGCTTTGGCGGGGTGCGGCAGGCAGTCGTGTTCGGTCGTCCGGCGGCTGTCGGAGCGTTGCGCAATGAGGAGGTGGCGGCGTGCGTAGTGGCATCCCCGCATATAAGGGAGAGCGACCTCCTGCGATTTTGCCGGACTGCGTTAAGCGCGTGGCAAGTGCCGAAGCAGATTTTTATCATGGATGCAATCCCAACGAATGAGCGCGGAAAAATCAGCCGGCGCGACCTGGCGCGGCGGTTCTCCACGACGGGCGAGAGTTCCCCGTTGCGAAGATTGGGCTCTTGATAAAGCCTTCACATGGGATTTGCTTACTACGACGAGGAATGACCATGCCGAAATCACACGGCAAACCAAAACCAATAGAAGCTCAAATGGAATCTTCGAAGAGCGAAGATCCAGAGCAAACCGACAGCCCGCCTGTTCCGCAGGAGGAAGAATCTGTGCCGGAAGCTGGTGCGAATGTGGAGAGTGTCCAGTCCGAGGACTGGTGGAGCATGTCGGAACCAGCTCCGGATTGGTCTCAACCTGAGACTGAAGCTCCGGCCACGGAAGTCATTCCCCGAAA
>QHOV01000167.1 GCA_003218885.1 Verrucomicrobiota bacterium
CACCTCCCACTTCTTGAGGTCGTTCATGTGCGGAAATAACGCGTCCGGCGGCGCGGCGATCACAAGAGAGCGCATCACCCGGTAGCTGGATGGTTGCATGGCAACGATGATGATGAAGACGACGATGACGGTCGGTATCGCGATAAGGATGATTTTCAGCATAGGTTTTTTGGTCATAAAGTTTGGTTTGATGGGACGCGCGCGCAGTGGCCTAACGAGACAGAGATAAGCCACGGCTACTGTAGCCGAACCTTTCTCCTAATAACAGATAACTCATAACATTTAACTCGGGCTCCGCACCGGTAGCCGTTGGCTTCATCGATTGGTTAGGTGCCTGATGCATCAAGTCAATCGCTGTACCAATTCAAAAAGGTTGCCCTCCGCATCCTTGAAGTAGGCCCAGTACTGCCCCGACTTCGGTCCTCCCTCGACCTCTGTGACCGCCTCAACCCCGCGATTGATAAGCTCCGCTCGCGCCGAGTGGATGTCATCGACTTCGAAGGCGAACGACACCCGGCGACGGTCGTACTGGGGAAGTGGGGACTTCGCGAGCAGCTCCAGAAGCTTTCCATCGAAGTCGAACCACGCGAAGTCTTCCCCTGACTTCAGCTCCTTTAGACCGAGGACATCGCGATAGAAATGCCTCTGAGACTCAAGATCATCGCACACAATACCTATCCAGACAGGCCAACGAAGCACGGCCGCTCCTCCGTTTCCGTGAATCCTCTGAGTAATCATGTGCGCATTAGGCCTAACGAGAATTCAAGAGTTGCTCAGTCGCCAGCGACATTGACCGTGCGCGGCTTTGACAGAAAACTGGCCACTTCGTCATTGTAAGTCTCGAATGGGTTGCCCATGAGCAGAAAATCGCGGCTGTCGCAGGCGATGGAATCCCAGTTGATCACGTACGGGAAATTGCAGGTCTGGAAAAAGGCAACTGCCCGGGCGCGACCTGATGCGCGCGTATTAACCGGAGGAACGTGAGTCGCGCTGGGACGGCGAACACTGTTGTTCCACTCCGCAATTCCCTTGCCCGGTGTGACGCCAAAGAACAATCCGCGCCGTGGATCGATGTTGTGATATTCGAGGTCGATGCTTTGCAGCCACGGATCGTCCCAGCTTAATCCTTCGGATTCGACAAATGCGTCCAGCAACCATTTCTTTGTAATCCAATCAACCCCGCCAATCAGCGCGTGACGGTTATGCGCGATTGCTTCAAGAACGAATCCCCAGTTTTCCAGTAACCAGTTAGTTTCCGCGCTGCTATTGTGCAGATACTTCTGCGCCAGGTGATGAAATTCCCACTGCACGTCGAGTGCGCCGATGGTTTTGCCGTTCTCGAGCCGGACAATCCACATTTGAGTGGGATCACGAGAGATGTCGCGCGTGCTTTGCACCGCGTCGGCCAGGACAAGATTTCGCGGCAAACGGCCTTCTTCCAGCAATGAGAGAACGCAGGCAGTCGTCCCGATTTTCAGCGCATTGGCATAGGGGCTCATGTTGGAATCGCCAATGAGCAAATGGAGCCGGCGATACTTTCGGTAATCAGCCAGCGGCTCGTCGCGCGCGTTAATAATTGCCCGGTTGAATTGCACCCACTGATAAATGTCGTTCACAATGTGATCGGCGCGCTGACTGAGCTGAAAATTGACCTGGGCCTCCGGTCGCGGCGGCTCGAAATCGAACGCGAGTGGATTCGATTGACCGACGCGCCCCGACCCGGTGAAGATCTGACGCGTCGCCAAGAAAGTCAGCAGCGTTCCTAGGATCGGGGGCGTGAATTGCGCCTCCCGTTTCATCAGATAATTCTCGTGACAGCCGAACGTCGCTCCGGTGTGATGATCCACGTTGTTCTTGATGAACGAGACGTAATCCTCAGCGCCAAGCGCGACAAGTGAAGATTGCAGGAGGTCGTCCCCGGCTAACTCGTAGGTCACAAGATCGTGCAGATGCAGACACTCCGGCGACGCGTACTCGATGTGTCCCATGTCGAGATAGAGCCGCCCGCCATTGAGGAGAAATCCTCCGTTTCCGGGTGGTTCCTCGTAGTCCCGATAATGCAAATCGATCGTGCCGGCGTCTGCCTTTCGAAAGAGATAGTTCTTCACTTTCGCCGGCCACAGCTCCGAATTGCCGTGCGGTTCGTCTTCGGTCAGAAGACAGCCGTATTCGGTTTCGATTCCAACGATCCGATCCATCGCAGGCAATTACGCACCGAATGGCGATTTGGCTAAACGAAAAACCAACTTGCTCCTCACCTCAATCCTCTCCCCAAAACGGGAAGAGGCGAATCGCACGAACCACTGCACTGAAGCCAATCTGGCGAGCGTCAAACCTCGCCTCTCCCTTTCCCAAAAGGAGAGGATTGAGATGAGGGATTGTTTCCGTCCGCTTGAACCGTGTTGAAAAACCATCCAATGTTTTTCAATGGCTACATTTCCCCTCCGCAGTCCTTCTGAAAAAGTCGGTGGCCTTTTCTATTTTGTCCGGATGCTCGACAAAATCCGATTGCACGCCAGAGGCGAACTCCCTTCAGATTATCATGCAAACCTTGGAAAGGGCTTTGACGAGAAATGCGTCCGGTTCCTCCGAGTGAACTACGATGAATTGGTCGAGCGCGTGAAAAAGAGCGGCACCGATGAGGAGATTTTGCAATGGTGCTTCAGCGTAGGCCGCAAACCATCCGAAGACGACATTTACGTTTGGAACGAATTCATGCGTAAACGCGGCTGGAACGATGAAGTGTCGGAAATTCTAAACCGCCGCAAAGCCGAAGCAGGCATGTCCGACAGGTCGGACATTGAGACGTCATTCCAATTTATCGACGCCGACGAAGGGCGTTTGCCAAGTCCAGGATAGGGTCAGCGCGCCTGCGCCGACCGGACGCCGCAGCACGGCGTCCCTACCACATTTCTATTCCGCCAGCGTATCGATTCGCTCAGCCAAGCCAAAATCAAGTTCGGTCAAGCCACCTTTGCTATGCGTTGAGAGAACCAGGCGCACTTTGTTGTAGCGGATGTCGATATCGGGATGGTGTTCTTCTTCCTCGGCCACTTCCGCGACAGCATTTACGAAATCTATCGCGTCGGCAAAATCATCAAACTCGAAAGTGCGCTCGATATGTTTCTTCTCCAGCTCCCATTCCGGGATCTTTTTCATGCGGTTTTTCAGGTCCGCAGTTTTCATCAAGTCAGCCATAACGGCACAACGAGTAACACCCGAAAATCGTTTTGCAATGCCAAATCGAGCGGTTTTAAAAATCCAAAATTCGGCGAAGATTTTTAACCGAGTCGAAGACTTCCACCGCAGAATCGCGCGCTTGCTTGGATAGCCGCGGCCAATCTCGCAGCACTTCTTTCACAGCGGCTTCCGCTTCATCGGCGCCTCGGATAAAGCTGAATCCATGTTTCGCAGGAAGATAACCTTTGGCGCCGGTGTCTTCAGTGATGACGGGGCGCCCGAGAGCAAGAAATGCCGCAGCCCGATCGCTAATCCAACCGGTGCGCCATGCTACGTCAACGCCCTTGATTGCGGTGAATTCAGCAAGGGCACTGGTAAGGTAGCGGCGATAGGCCCTTGGCGTACGGGCGACCCGGTGCGGATCGACAATTTTCCAGCCGCGCCGTTGTAGTCGTTGTCGTTCCTGGTCTCCCGCAGCGATGTTCATCGCCAGTTCGAACCGCGCCTCCGGTACACGGCTTGGAAGGTCCAAGTAAGGCTCGAAGGCAATTTTTTTGGATAAATCAGGAAATTCACCAGCAACCTCCACGGCACCACTCCAATACCACTGGCCAATCGTTGTAATTTTTGGAATGCGCGGACGGGCTTTCGACCGGTATAATTTCGTGTCTACCAGCGGATAAAATGTCTTCCAGTCGAGGTGTGATTTCGGCAACCGGCAATCGCTCCCATGAACGTTGAGCCCGATCGTCCAGAATTCGTGGTGATACGATTGCCCCATCTCCATCTTCGTCATCCAATAAAAGATTTCGCTTGGATCGAGATCGCAAAAAACGCGGCGCTCGAACTTCAACAACAGCGGTGGATGAATTGAATAAGCGAGATTAAGTAGAACATTCGGTCCATTGAGTCGGTCGAGGAGTTTACGTTTTGAAATTCCGATACAACGCATCCCAGTTAGATCATGCGTGTCGGATGCAGGTTTGTGATAAAGCAAGCAGTATCGGCCAGCCAATCCATGCGCGCGCAATTGCCTCTGGAAGTTCTTAATCCTCGCCTCGTCTGCTGCCAGATCGTCTGTGGCCGGCAATAACTCCAACCAGATCGCATCCAGCTTTAGTCGCCGTAATCCGAGCATCCATTGCAGGGGCACCGAAAAATTTCCGCCGCCTTCGCGATACTTCGCCGCAAATCCGCAGCCGAGGAAAATTGTCACGCGAGCAGAATCGTCATTCTGCTCGCGTGCTCAAGACTGAAGCGTCGCGATCTTAGAAGATCTTGCCGTGCGGGAGGTGCGGTCTGCCATGGTTCTGATGGCCGCTGCAAAATCCTCCGTTCGGGATCGGCTGGATGGCGCCGAGTAACTGCGGCTGCTGCCGTGCATTCAGCGCTTGCTCGAGATCGTAGGCCATCGCGATCAACTGCGCTTCGTGGAAGGCTGTGCTGTACATGAGCATTCCCGCCGGCCGGCCGCTATCGCGAATGCCCACCGGTATCGAGAAGTTCGGATAACCCGCGACTGCGGGTCCGGTGGAATTCGTCAGGTGCGGCGCGACGATCGCATCGAGGTTCTGGGCAGCGAGCGCATCATCAATGCCCGCTTGCGCGGTGTTCGTTGCATGTGTTCGCGCGGCGATGTAATTGGGATCGTTGGGATAACCGACGAACTGTTCCGCGAATAGGAATACATCCTGATCGTAGTAAGGCATCTCTTGCGTACAATGCGCATTGTTGAACGCGATGAGATCGGCCAGCGTGCGCATTGTTGTGTGCGTGAGCGTGGCGAGGTAATCCGCGATTTGCGCCCTGAACTCGTACAGTAGTGCGGTGAATTCGTCACCGTTATAGGCGAACACGTCACCCGTGTCGGTGTCCACGATCGTGGCACCGAGGCTTTGCATTACGCTGAGCGCGTTATTTGCAAACGCGACGGTTAGTTCGTCGCCCGGAATGCCGCTGCCGTAGTAGCTGTAATCGAAAAAGCGTACGTCGCGGCCGATGCGTTTGCCCTGCAACGCGCCGCGCTGAAGAAGTGGCGTGTAATCAGTTTGCGGCGATTGCATGATGCCCAGCAGAATCGCGACGTCGGTCACCGAACGCGCCATTGGCCCAGCCGTGTCCTGCTGATGACTGATCGGAACGATCCCGTCCTGCGAAATCAAACCGAGCGTCGGCTTCAAACCGAAAATGTTTTCAACCGCCGATGGTCCAGTGATTGAGCCGTCCGTTTCCGTGCCGACCGCCGCTGCGCACAAGTTTGCCGCTGCGCCTGCGCCGGAGCCGGAGCTGGAACCCCAGGACGTGTAACTCAAATCGTAAGCGTTGTTCGTACTCCCGCCACGCGCGCTCCAACCGACCGCGAGAGGATAGGTCTCAGCCTCATCGTCCCGAAA
>QHOV01000147.1 GCA_003218885.1 Verrucomicrobiota bacterium
GCACCATGGCGATGTCGCCGCTCTCGCTAAGCTCGAGATTTGCGATTTCAAACATGGGCGCGCCTTCGGCTGGACCCGGCCCGACGCCAGGCAATTGAACAACAACCTGCTTGGAGTTGGAATTTAAGATGACCGATGCAATTTCGAGTGACGGCGAAAACTCGAGCGTGCTGATCTGGAACGGAACCGTGATGAAAACAGAAGCACGTCCCTGTGGTGACGGGGTGACTTGGACTGGTGCGGTCTCAGAATTGGGGACCAGTTGCAATCCTGCCACTGCGAATGACGGCATGCCAGTCAGAGTCGGTCTCTGTTGCTGGGAGGGAACCACGCGAATGGTGCCTAGCGCGCCAGCGACAGGCTGAATCTTTACGATTTCGAAGGCGACCTGCAAATTCAACGCAGTCTGAGCGCGCTGAGGCGAAGGCAAACGCATCGTGACGAGTTTCGATATAGGACGCACTTTCAAGACACCCATCTTAAAGCTCGGCGTCAACTGCATGGCGGCGATCTCGAAAGAGAAAGTAAGCTGCACGGATGTTTGCATCGTGGCAGCAGGTGGTTGTGGCTTGGCCACGGGCGGCACCGGGGCTTTGCTTATTGGAGCGGTTGGAGTTTGGGTTGTTTCTGGCATGGTTGCAGGTGTTGTTGTTTGCGGAAATACAGGCTCAGTGGAAATAGCACTTGGAAAATCAGACACGGACTCGGTAGTCGCTTCGCCCAGTGGAAATTGAGTCGCAGTTGCAATGATCTCGTGAGGTTGCTCCTGCGCGATCGGTTCAACTGCCCCGAAAGTGTTCAGAGCCGCCGGTTCTACGGCGGGCCATGCAAATTCTGCGCCCGTAAGCGTCTCCTCACTCGGCTCATCCGCGGGCAATACGGATTCTTTCGCATCTCCGAAAAACTCGGTCGGTTCCTGCGTGTAGAATGTTACTTCCTCTCCATCTTCCGAGATGTCATCCGGCTGTTGCGGAGCGATCGCAGAAACTTTGACAAACTCATCGGTTGCTGAAGCTGTAACCGTTTCAGCAGTCTGCGGGATAGCCGGTTGCGGCAGCTCTGGTGTTTGTTCGACTACTGGTCCGACAAACGATTCGAAGTCCGGCTCGGCAACCGGCGCCAATTCGCGGTCGGGCTCGCGACGGGTCAGGGCCCGTGAGGCCTTTGCTCTGCGTTCTTTCAATCGATCAAAAGCGCCGCTCAATTTGCCCGTGGACACGGCAGTGTGTCGCAACGAAGCCTTCCACGGTTTTAATTGTACCGAAACCTGACGGGGGCCCCCAACAAAGCCGTTGTCTTGCACGCTACTCGTCTGCGCTGGCGCGACCCTCGGCTTGAATGCGGCAGGGCCGCCGGCGGTACGCTCTGCGGGAGGCTCAAGCCGCAAGTGACGCGGGACGTTGAAAGCATGTCGGCGAACGACGGGCACGATCACCCAAGCTAGTATGATTATGGCCGCCAACAATAAGCCACCAACAATCGCCAACCTTCGGCTTGCCATGCCTGCAACCGCGGATGACGAGACGTTTGCCGCCGCTGGTCCCACAGCGGATTTCTCCGCTGGACTTGTTTGGACAGAGAGCTGCTGATTGTTCTGTTCGTTGGAAGCAGACGAAGCCTGCTGCGTCTCGGCTCCGACAGCTTGCGCAGCAGTTGTCGATTCGCCGCCAACCGGGGGCGATTCGGATACCGGTTGTTGTGGCTGAGAGCTAGTTTCGGCAGTTGACTCGCTCGAGGCCGAAGTCGGCTGTCCAGCTGTTGCGTCAGCACTGGCAATCTCCTTTCCGGCATTTGGCCCCTTCAAACCTGGGCCCAAGGCCAGCATTTCACTGTTCGACACCTGGCCTTGTTTGTTTGCAGCAAACACCTTGTCCGGAATAGGACTCGGCTCAACTGCCGGACCGCCCTCCGCCTGGGGCGCAACAACATTTGTTGTGTCGAACGCCAGCGCAGGCGCCGCTGAACCTTCCGGCCTTTGCATCCAACCGACATCATAGAAAGCGTCGGCAAAAACAGTGTTAAGCGCCGGCGAATAAATCTTGTTAGCCGAACTGGTCCAATCCACGGCCTTCTCCGGATTGTTATGCTTATACTCCCACGCTGCCTGGGCATAATAAAGCGCCGGCGTATCTCCGGTAAATTGAAACTCCTCCATCATCGCATGCGCGCGGCTCTCTTTTCCCTCGAGCAAAAGCGTCATGTAAATCTTGAATTTAATAAGCTCCGCCGCCTGATTTTTATCGCCGCCCGGGATTCGATTATTAAGCCCCTCAAAACGTTCTCGCGCCTTTGCGTAGTCCTTCTTCTTGAAGGGGATTTGCGCGAGGTTGTATTGCGCTTCGCGAAGTTTCGGGTCCAACCGGGCTGCCTTTTTAAATGCGGCTTCGGCTTGGTCAAATTGCTGTTGCTGCATCAGAATCTCGCCGCGTAAATTCAAAGTAGCCGGCTTATTCGGGTCCGCCTGGTCGGCCTCATCGATTAATTTAAGGGCTGTCGCGAAATCACCTTGCCGAAGGGCCTGTTGCGATTGCTCGAATTTCGAACGCGCGGCCGCTTTGGTCTTTTCCGAGCGCTCTGCAGCTGTCATGAGCGGCAATGAAGGTCGCCCTTCGCCAGCCGGCTTTTCCAACCACCCGACTTCATAAAGTGATTCTGCGAAAAGTTTGTTCAGCTGCGGCGAATAATTCTTCTCGGCTGCGCTGATCCAATCTTTGGCTTCGCTTTGATTCTTCTGTTGTAGCGCGACCGCTGCCTTCACATAGTCAACCGCCGGCGTATCGGGCGAAAGCTCCAGTTTGGCCAGTATCGAATCCACCATGTTCCCTTTGCCCTCCTGCAGATACGTCAGAAGAATTTTGTATTGAATCAGCTGCGAAGCTTCTTTTGCCAGATCAGATTCACCACTGGAAAGCAGTTGCTCAAAGCGGTTCCTCGCCTCCGCCCAATCTTTTTTCAGAAACGGGATCTCCGCCAGGTTAAAGCGTGCATTCCAAAACTTCGGATCGATTCGGGCCGCATCTTGCAATGCTGCTTCCGCTTTGTCGTAATTGCCTTGTCGCATCAGGATGACGCCGCGCAGATTCTTTGACGCGGCAAGATCAGGCTGGCGAGCATCAATGGCGTCGAGTTGCTTTAACGCCTCCGAAAATTTCTTTGCATCAAACGCGCGATACGCCGCGTTGTACATCTCCTCCAGCTCGGCTTTGGTCGGGGCGACATTGTCCGCCGCAAATGAATTTGCTGCGAACGAGCCCATTACCAGCGCGGCCACCGCCGTCATCCCCCAGAGTCTCATGCGGTAGCGACTGAAGCTCTGTTCAGCGCGTCTGACAAGTGGAAAGTTGCCCTTCCGAATCGATTTTTCAGCGGCCTTCGGAAAAATCGCGAGCCGGCGCGATCGCCTCCGCCTTGGGTTAGTCATTTAGATTAGCCACGAGCCTCAAGCCTTCCAAAGTGAGGTGGGGACGGATAACGCCGATCTCTGGCAAGCGTCCCGCGATCAGGCGCGCGTAGCCGCCTGTCGCTACAACGTAAACCTTCTTGCGTCGAAACTGCTCTGCTCTGATTCGTGCAAGGATTTCCCGAACCAATCCACGATACCCAAACACGGCGCCAGACAGCATCGCCTCGATCGTCGATTTACCTACTGCGCGTCGCGGCTCTTTCAACGAGAGCCTGGGCAGGAGGGCCGTTCGTTGATAAAGAAAGTTCGTCATCGCTTCGAGTCCGGGCGCAATCACGCCGCCGACGTAGGTGCGGCGCTCGGAAACGATATCGAAAGTTACCGCGGTTCCGAAATCCACCACGATCGCGGGAAATCCATAAAGCTCCGTAACTGCCGCAGCGTTCGCCAGCCGGTCTGCGCCAATGGATTGCGGCTGGGGATAATCAATTCCTACGCCCAGCTTCAGCTTCCAATCCAGCCAAAGCACGTTTGCCTTTTTTTTAGCGGCGTTTGAGATCGCAGAGTTTTTTGCGGGCACCACCGACGAGACGACCACCTTCCGCACCGTTCGTTGTGCAAGAAATCCGACGACCACGCTGCTTGAAAGTTTGCTCGTGACGATTCGCGCGGGAGCCGAGACTCGCGTTGTCGATGCAAACGCAAACTTTGCATACGAGTTACTGATATCGATCAACAAATAATCGGAGTCACGCGCCACGACTAAGATGCAGACACCGAACGCTAGGCGCAGTCAAGCCATCCGTCGCATATGAGCCATTCGTCGCATACGCGCTTGCGACGCTCCCGTCAACGCGTAGCCTCGATTTGTGAGAAGATTGGTCCATCGCCCGCGCCGCTTGCGGCGCTCTCACGCTCTGCGAAATCTCGTCCGCGAGACACAATTGAGCGTTCACGATCTCATTCTCCCGCTGTTTATAAGTGAAAAATTGGATCACCGTCGCCCGATCGCCAGCATGCCGGGGGTTTTTCAGTTGTCTGTGAAAGAGATCGCCGATGAAGCGCGCGCCGCTCAGGATCTTGGGCTACAAGCTGTCCTGCTTTTCGGCATTCCCGAACAGAAAGACGAGCAGGCCACGGGCGCTTACGCAGAAAATGGGGTTATTCAAAAAGCGCTGCGGGCAATCAAATCAAAATGCCCCGATCTGGTTACCATCACCGACGTCTGCCTGTGCGAATACATGAGCCATGGCCACTGCGGCGTCACTCGGATTGACGGAGATCATTTCCACGTCCTCAACGACGAGAGCGTCGAACTGTTGGTGAAGACGTCGCTTTCTCACGCAGCAGCAGGCGCAGACATGGTTGCGCCGAGCGACATGATGGATGGGCGCATTGGCGCGATTCGCGAGGCGCTCGATTCCGCAGGATTCGATCAAACGGGGATCATTAGTTACGCCGCCAAGTTTGCGTCGGCGTTTTACGGGCCATTCCGCGAGGCAGCTGAAAGCCCGCCGCAGTTTGGCGATCGTCGTTCTTACCAGATGGATATCGCCAACGCGAATGAAGCGCTGCGCGAGGTAGCCCTGGATATCGATGAAGGAGCCGATATCGTGATGGTTAAACCCGCGTTGCCTTACCTCGATATCTTATGGCGCGTTCATGAGCGCTTTGGAAAACCGACTGCGGTCTATCATGTCAGCGGGGAGTATGCGATGGTCAAAGGCGCTGTCGAGAAAGGACTATTGGATGAGCGCACCGCAGTCCTCGAGATCATGACTGCGCTCAAACGCGCCGGCGCGGACATTATTGTCACCTATTGGGCACGCGAACTTGCGAAATGGCTGCGGGGATGACAAGCCGCAACGGCGAAACAGATCAACATGCCCGGCTGAAGCGGCTCGCATTTCTGTGGGCGCACGTGCAGGGATTTTCCGTATGCGCAATGGAAGTGAGTTTGCCAAAATGCCGGTATCGGGCCGACGTCGCCGCGTGTGGACCGCAGCCGAAACAGATTGGAACGACTGCGATCTTTGAATGCAAACAAGTGCTTTGCGATTTGCGACGAGACAATTGCCGCACTGATGCGGCGCGGCAGCGACTCGAAGCAATCTGTAAACGTCGCCAAATTCCCGAAACGCGCTTGCGCGTGCATTATCCGAGCTTGCGGAGTGCTGATTCGCTCTTCCCCGAATTGGACTCGCAAAGCTTCGCTGCGATCGGTCACCGCGGTTACGCGCGCCTCATACGTGAGCTGCGCACATTGCAAAATCGGCTCTACGATTGCACTAAGTTCGACAAATTAATTCGCTACCGCTGCGCGAATTTGTTTTTCCTTGTTCTGCCTGAGGAGTTATTCCGCGATCCGGAAATCCCGGTGGGCTGGGGCGCGCTTGTTGAATCCAATGGCGCCCTCACACTCGCGCGTAAACCAATCTGGCACGAACTACACAAGAGGATCGCATTCGCCTTTTGCACCGAATCGCCGTGGCGGGAACGCGAGCCCTGAATCGAAACCTGCATGATCCCGGCGTCTTCCTGCAGCCGCTCTAGACGGGCACAAGCAGATTGTGCCCAGTCATCTCCTTTGGCTGCGGCAGGTCGAGTAGGAACAATAACGTGGGCGCGACATCGGCCAGGATTCCGTCTTCGCAGCGGAACTTTGCCGCATCTTTGGCAACATAAATAAAGTGGACGAGATAGTTCGTGTGCGCGGTGTTTGGCGAACCGTCGGGGTTGAGCATCTGCTCGCAATTTCCGTGGTCCGCCGTGACCAGAGCCTTCCCGTCGACCTCGAGAAGTTTTGAAATGATGCGCGCGCAACATGCGTCCACGGCCTCCACTGCTCTTATGCCCGCTTCGACGACGCCGGTGTGGCCGACCATGTCGGGATTGGCGAAGTTGAGAATGATGAGATCGTAGTTCCTCATGCGCGCCAGCAGTTCATCGGTCACTTCGAAGGCGCTCATCTCCGGTTTCAGGTCGTAGGTGGCGACCTTTGGCGAGGGAATCAGTTTGCGGTCTTCGCCGGGAAACGGTTTCTCGACTCCGCCGTTAAAAAAGTAAGTTACATGCGCGTATTTCTCCGTCTCAGCCATGCGCAGTTGCGATTTGCCGGCCGCGCTCACCACTTTGCCTAGAATATTTGGAAGCTCTTCCGACGGAAAAACAAACGGCGAAGAAAAACGGACATCATACTCGGTGAGGCTGACGAAACGGACTTGCGGCCATACTTCGCGGTCGAACCCATCGAAATCCTTCAGTAGAAACGCTTGTGAGAGCTGGCGCGCGCGGTCAGCACGAAAATTGAAAAACAAAACTGAGTCGCCATCGCGCACGCGCTGTTCATTGGCGTGCGAGAAAATCAACGGCGGCATGAATTCATCTGTCTTTCCAAGCGAGTATTGTCGATCTACTGCGGTCGAGGGCGATGAATTGCAGATTTCACCGCGACCGAGAACAATGGCGTCCCACGCTTTTTTCGTGCGGTCCCACCGGCGGTCCCGATCCATCGCGAAATAGCGGCCCACGACTGTGACGAGCCGCCCGCCGCTTTTCTGAAGTTCCTCTTCGCTCGTTTTCAAAAAAGCCGCCCCGCCGGTGGGAGAAGTGTCGCGCCCGTCGGTGAACGCGTGGACGAGAATCTCTGTAACCCCTGCTGCGTGCGCTGCGTTCGCCAGCGCGACCATGTGCGAATAATGGCTATGCACGCCGCCGTCCGAAACCAGCCCTAACAAATGAAGCCGATGACCATGCGCGCCTGCAAAGGTCTCCTGTAATACTCTGTTGCGCGTTAATTCACCTTCCTCGATCGCCTTGTTAATTCGTGTCAGGTCTTGATAAACGATTCTACCCGCTCCCAGGTTAAGGTGGCCAACTTCCGAGTTGCCCATCTGGCCAGCGGGGAGCCCGACATCTTCTCCGCTCGCGCTTAGCTTGCTGCATGGATAATCGCGATAGACTTGGTCGTGAAACGGCGTTCGCGCGAGCAAAGTCGCATCGCCATTCTCTTCACGCTTTTCTTTCCCGCCCGGATTAATCCCCCAGCCGTCGCGAATGATGAGCATCACCTGGCCAGCCATACATCGCGCACTTTGCCGATGAATGAGAACACGACAAGCGGTTTCACGTTGTTGCGGATTGACAATGCGAAACACGCGCGCCTAGATCGGCTTCGTGAAATGGCGCAATCAGTTGCTGGCGTTTTTTTGTCTCCTCGTCTTTGCCGGACTAGGCGTTCTTTATTTTCAACACTGGGTCTTCCGAAAGCCGTTCGGAATTATTTTGTTTATCGGCGAAGGACTCGCGCCGGATCGATTGGCCCCGACGCGCGCTTACGCGGGAGGCGCAGGCACACGCCTGAGCCTAGATTCAATGCCTCGTATGGCTTTGCTGACGAATTACTCGAAAGATTTCGCTGCCCCAGATTCGGCGGCTGCCGCCACGGCAATTGCGACCGGTACGAGGGTGCCTAACGGCGCAATCGCGATCAATGGCGATAAAAAACCCATACCGAGCATCATTGAGTTAGCTCGCGAATATGGACGCGCCACTGGCCTCGTGACAGACACAAAATTGACCGATCCGACAAGCGCTACTTTTTATGCGCATCCGGTCGATCCAAACGATATCGAGAAGATTGCGGCTGAGTTCGTCGATGGAGGAAAGATCGATATCGCGATGGGAGGCGGCGCGTCGCAATTTCTTCCCGCTGCAAAAGGGGGCGAGAGACAGGACAGACGCGATCTTTTGCTCGAACTCCGCGGCAATGGTTTTGATATCGTTCGTACCCGAGCCGAGTTGGAGGCGATCCCGGCCTGGCGCCGGCCGAAGCTTTTTGGCGCTTTTAACAATGCGGAGCTCGCGTTCGCAAATCAGGTCGAAGAGCGCGGCCAGCAACCGAATCTTTCGGATATGGTGCGGCGAGCGATCCAACTGCTGCAATATAACGCCGGCGGATACCTGCTCGTGGTTGACGCCGGCCTGATGCGGAAAGCGGCCCAGGAAAACAACGCCGAGCGGACGCTCGTGCAAACGCTTGAATTGGATCGCGCAGTCGCCCTTGCGCGACGCTACGCGGGACAAAAGTCGACGATCATTGTCTGCGGCGATGTCGCGATTGGTGGAATGAATTTGAATGGTTTCCCATTTCGACAAGACAGCGGCATTGCGTTACTTGGGCTCAATTCTGCGGGCCAGCCCTGGATTACCTGGGCGACCGGCCCGCACGGCACAAGGTCTTACGGCGCAGCGAACGTTCCGAATAACAAGCAGAATGAACCACCGGCAGAAAATCTGGAACCGGCCGCACTGTTCACAAAATCGGCGCTCCCCACCGTGGACGACGTCGTCGTGTTTGGCAGCGGCCCCGGGACTGATGTGCTTCAAGGGGTGGTCGATAGCACGGCAGTTTTCAAGCTACTTCGCGGTGAGCTCTGAGAGCCAGGCTTCATCGCGCTCACAATTCTGCCCCACAGTCGGCTGGATCCTCAGACATTTCCGACGAAACAAATAACTCCAATATTGATTTTGTCGGCGAGTTAAGAGACACTTGGCGCTCAGACCAATGCAGCTCCTCAGCGCATTTTCACGACCGCAGACCGTCCCTGCTGTGCCAGTGGCAGCGCCGAAAAAGACGCTTTGGATTCTCAATAGTTGGCGCGACCTGATTCTGTACGTCGGCACACCGCTTTTTCTGGTGCCGATGTTTTTGCTGGCGCAGGCGCGCTGGAGCGCACAAGACATTTACATTTTCGTGGCTGCGTTTGGCGCAATGGGCCACCATCTGCCGGGAATGATCCGCGCGTACGGCGATCGCGCGCTGTTCAGACGTTTTCGCTGGCGCTTTATTTTTGCGCCGATTTTTCTGCTCTCGGTTTGCGTCGCTTTTTACTGGTGGGACCTCAAGGGGATCGTTCTGATCGTTTTCTTCTGGGGTGTCTGGCATGGGATGATGCAGACCTACGGTTTCTGTCGAATCTACGACGCGAAGACGGGCTCCTTCGCCGCGCTGACGCGCCGGCTCGACTTTGCGACCTGTGCCATCTGGTTTGCGACGGCGGTGCTGCTTTCGCCGCAACGCATGGCCGACACGCTCGAAATGTATTACGCCAGTGGCGGATCATTCATTCAGCCCTGGCTCCTGCACAACGCGCAGCAAGTCGTCCTGGCCATCGCCATTGCAGTAGCCGTTTTGTTCCTGTTCAATTTTTCCCGGATGTGGGCGGAAGGGAAACGTCCCAATCCGGTGAAGCTGGCGCTGTTGGCCACGACCATCGCTTTCTGGTGGTATTGCAATAACGGCGTCACCAACATTCTGGCCGGCATCGCTCTGTTCGAAGTCTATCACGATGTGCAGTACCTCTCGCTAGTCTGGATTTACAATCGCAGCCGTGTGGAAAAGGACAGTTCCATCGGCGGTTTTATGCGCTTTGTTTTTCGAAGAAGCGGTTCGCTGGTCGGTCTCTACGTCGGGCTGGTTTTTGCCTACGGTTCCCTTGGCTATTTCAATACCCGTCTCGAAGTCGAGACGATAAAGCGTGTGCTCACCGGCGTAGTGGCGGCGTCGGGTCTTCTTCATTTTTATTACGACGGATTCATCTGGAAAGTGCGCGATCGCTCGACGCGCGAACATCTCGGTTTGGCCGGCGGAACCGTATCTGCGACATCACGCGAATTTCTGCCTGGTTGGGTGCTGCATGGATTAAAATGGGTGGCGGTATTTGTGATTCCACTCGGCGCGCTCTGGATCGGGCAAACGTGGAGCAAAACGCCGGAAGTGGAACGAGAAGCATGGATCGCGTCGGATTTACCCAACAGCGCTCGTGCTCATTGGAAGTACGCCTTTAGTTTGCACAACGCGGATCGTCTCGATGACGCAGCAGAGCAATACCGCATTGCGCTCCATCTCGATCCGAATCAGAAGGAACCGCATTTCGGCCTCGGCCAGGTTCTCGTTGCGCAATCGCAATTGAGTGAAGGACGCGCCGAATTGGAGGAAGCTTTACGCGGTGACCCGCACAACGGCGAAGTTCATTCCGAATATGGATGCGTTCTGGAACGGCTCGGCCAGAAAGACGAAGCCAGCAGCGAGCACGCAACCGCCACGCGGCTCGCGCCGAAATCCGGGCGGATTCATTACGAATACGCGATGTTCCTTTTCCGGGACGGCAAGATGGATCAAGCCATCCCGGAATTTCAGGCTGCGCTCAAACACAACCCGAACCACCCTGAAGCGCATTATCATCTCGGCAGAGCACTCTTTGTGAAAGGCGACTTTGAAGACGCGAAAGTGCATTATCTGGAGACCGCGCGCCTCGATCCCAAGGCGCCGGTGCACAACGGCCTGGGCGCTGTTTATTTCCGATTGGGGCAAACCTCGGAAGCGATTGCCCAGTTTAAGGAAGCGCTGCGTTTACATCCTGATGACGCAGAAGCCGCGGAAAACCTTCGCTTCGCGCTGGCCACGGGTACACCCAGCGATTCCGCGCCGCGCTGAGACCGATCATCGCCTGCTTGTCATGTCGAGCCGCGAAATGACAACAAAGCGATCCTTCCGCCCGCGGCCTTGCTCCGGCCGCAATGAGTCAATTAGTGGCCTATCACGCGAACAGACGGGTCCTGCCGCAATATGTCCGCCGCTGTACCGCGGCCTGTCTGGTTGATCTGACGCCGATCCCATTCGGACAGCGGACTATGGGTTAGCGTCCCGACCGGGCTAATTTTCACTTTCTGCGGGATCCGGGAACCCAACACCCAAACGTACGCATAGCGCTCGCCTTGCGGTGGCACCTGCTCGTACCGCTGCTGGCCCGCAAATGCAACGCTTGCGACAACGGACACTATCACCAAAACGACCGCTGACTTTATCACGCCTGATATTTTCATAGTTTTGAAAACCTCTATAAGTTTCATCCCATTTAACCCTGAAGACAAGGGCAAGTTTCGGATAAGGATTCATCTCGCCCGCAAATCACCCGCCTTCGCCTGCTAAGGCGCGGCAGGCGCCAATTAACGGGAAAAAAACGCAGCTTCAATTCTTTGATTCCATTTGCGTGATTTGCGTGATTCTCGGGTCAGTCTCAAAGGGCTGAAGTAATTACGAAAAATTTGACGATTTTCCTCATGCGCTGAAGTTTCTCGCCTCGTTTCCTTCTTGTATGAAACGCTATCTCGCTTTCATCATTGTTGGTGTGGTCGCATTGACCGCGCTCGCTGGCAGCCCGCTGCTCTGTCAAACACTACAGCCGCATCGCCTGAATATCTCCGCGGATCAAACGACCTCTGCAAGGGATCCGGCGAAATCCGTTCATATTCGTGGCAACCCGGACGCTCCGGTTACACTGGAGGAATTCGGTGATTTCGAATGCTCGTCCTGCAAGAACGTCGCCACGTTTCTCGATAAGGTGATCAAAGAGTATCATCCGCATGTGCGGTTAATCTTTCGCAGTTTTCCGCTCGCGATGCACCAGCACGCCCGCGATGCCGCCCTCGCTGCCGAAGCAGCAGGTCTGCAAGGCCGCTACTGGGAAATGCACGACATGTTGTTCCGGGAACAGGCCGTTTGGAGCAGCGCTACCGACCCGGGACTGCTGTTTGATACCTACGCGGAAACGCTCGGACTCGATCTCAACCAGTTTAGAAAAGACGTGAAGAGCGACAAAGTCCGAGGGCGTCTCGAGTCCGATCAAGCCCGCGCCAAGTCGCTGGGAGTCAAAGTCGTACCCACACTCTTTATGGATAAACGCAAAGTGGGAACGAATGAGTGGACCCTTGAGGAAGTGCACAGACTGATCGATGAAGCAGTGAAAACGAAAAGTTCGATATCGGAGAAGAAATGACCGCGTTGCGGTTTCGCATCATTCTTTACATGATTACAAACCTGTTTGGCTCCGTGGGGTCGGCAGGTAGGCGCCGAGGGAGCCATTCGGGGACATGCGTTGTGGCCGAGGGCGACGACCTCGGGAACCTGGGATTGTGGCTGCTCGCAGTGTCGGCCGCGGTCAACGCCCGCGGCTACAAGATCAGCGTTTCAATCTCAGGAGCGTACGGCTACTGTGTTTCTCGTGGAGCTTTGCTGGACCCGGAGAAGTGACTCGGCCGGTACCTCTTTCTGGTTGTGGCGGGCAGGCGTACTGATTTTCGAACGAAAAAGGTAGCTATAGATTTTGCTGGGATGGCTCCCCAAGGCTCACCACAGGCTAAATCACGCGCACACCGCCAAGCCTTGGGCGTTTGTATTTTCCTGGTCGCCATTACCTGGCTGGTGTTTGCGCAAACCGTCCGTTACGACTTCGTCAACTACGACGACAGCGAATATGTTTATGCCAATCCGAACATCACTCATGGATTGAGTATTCACGGCGTCATCCACGCATTTGCTGGACGGCATTGGGACAATTGGCACCCGCTCACGACCGTATCGCACATGCTCGACTGCCAGCTATACGGACTCCACCCGGGCGGCCATCACCTTACAAATATTCTCCTGCACACAATCGCGGTCGTCTTGTTGTTTCTCGTGTTGCAGCAAATGACCGGCGCGATATGGCGGAGCGCATTCGTTGCCGCAGTTTTTGCGATCCATCCGCTTCGCGTCGAATCAGTCGCCTGGATTTCCGAGCGTAAAGATGTTCTAAGCGCCGTCTTCTTCATGCTCACCCTAGGCGCTTACGTCCGCTATGCCAAGTCTCCCTCAACTGGCCGCTACCTGACGATGTCGATCTTGTTCGCGCTCGGTCTCATGTCCAAGCCGATGCTGGTGACTGTGCCTTTCGTTCTGCTGCTGCTCGATTATTGGCCGCTGGGCAGAATCAGAGAGCAGAAGTCAGAGACCAGAAATCAGAGCAATCACCAGACCACTGACTTTCGAGCTCTGGTGATTGAAAAGATTCCGCTGTTAGGGCTCTCGGCCGCGTCGGGATTAGCCACGCTCTGGGCGCAGCAATCGAGTCTGACGGGCGTCAAGCAATTCCCTCTCATTTCGCGAATCGGCAATGGGCTCGTCACCTACGCGATTTATTTTAAACAAATGATCTGGCCTGTGTGGCTGGCAGTTTTTTATCCACTTCCCGAAGATCAACTGCCGATTTGGGAAATTGCTCTGGCTGCTATGCTATTAGCCTTGGCGAGCGTGGGCGTGATCGTTCTGCGGCACAAGTTTCCGTACTTCGTCACAGGTTGGTTTTGGTATTTGGTAATGCTCCTGCCTGTAGTCGGATTGATTCAAGTCGGTTCACAAGCCCACGCCGACCGATACACTTATTTGCCACAGATCGGCCTTTACATACTGATCACCTGGGCGGTCGCGGATCTCACGGCGTCCCGGCGGCAGCGGGGCCGAATTCTGGCCGCCGCGGCGGCGATTATCGTTGGTGTTTTAAGCTGGCGCGCGTGGGTGCAGACATCCTATTGGCGCGACAGCGAGACGCTTTTTTCTCATGCGCTTGCGGTCACGTCGAACAACGATGTCGCTGAAAATAACCTCGGCATCTTTCTAAAGCGAAAAGGCAGATTGGACGAAGCGATCACCCATTTACAAACACTTGTTAAAGAACATCCCAATGACGCCGAAACGCATTACAATCTGGGCAATGCGTTGTTGAAGAAAGGCGATTCGCAAAGCGCCATCGCAGCTTACGAGAAGGCAATATCAATTAAGCTTCGCTACCCCGATGCGCATTATAACCTGGGAATCGCTCTGGATCGGAATGGCCAAATAGACGAAGCCATAGCTCACTACCAACAAGCCGTACGAGAAGATCCTCACTATGCAGAGGCCTATTATCTGTTGGGAAATGACTTTCTGGAAAAGGCACGCACTGACGACGCCATCGCGGCTTACGAACAAGCGCTAAAAAGCCGACCGGCCTATCCAGAGGTCCAAAACAATATCGGGTTCGCGCTTCTGCAAAAGGGCCGTCCCAGCGAAGCGATTGCGCATTGGCAAAATGCGCTCGCTATCCAGTCGGATTCGGTCGATTCGTTGAATAATCTCGCCTGGATTCTGGCTACTTTTCCTGACGCTTGGATTCGAAACGGGAGCCAAGCGTTGACATTGGCTGAACGAGCAAATCAATTATCCGGTAATAAGAACCCGGCGGTCTTGCGAACTTTGGCCGCTGCGTGTGCCGAGAACGGCCGGTTTACCGAAGCGAGAGTAATCGCTGAAAGAGGATTTCAATTAGCTAACGCACAGGAGAAACCGGCCTTGGCCAATATTCTTGAGGGCGATATTGCCCTTTATCGAATAAACGCGCCCGTTCGCACCGGTATGCAGCCGGATAACTCCTCCTTTCCTTGATCTGACTGCCTTTTGACCTCGCCTTAAGCTCACCTGGCGAGCGTGCGTGCCGAGTTTTTGGAGTGCGGCGATCCCGCGACTGCGGGACCGCTTTCAAAGCGCGGACGTGTCCGCGCACTCCCAAAACAGGAGTCATCCGCGTTGATTCGCGCCTGCCGCGCCGTAGCGCGCGAAGGCTGGGTGATTCCTTGGCCCGTCGTCTATCCTTCTATCTGCGTCGTCATCCCGAGTCGCACAAGACGACAAGGGACCTCACAGATGCGCACGCGCCTCACGCAAACCACATATAGCGTAACTTGAAGACCAGTGTGTCTTTGCGAGGTCCCTCGCTCCGCTCGGGATGACAACGCGTTGGTAATGCCACCGCTGAAACGCAAGCTTCGTTGCCTTCTGTTAGATGGGATACGCGAACCAGCGTCTATAGCAAAAGAGGCAGCCCCGAATCGGGACTGCCTCTTTGTGAAACTGCGTTTTTGCGACGCTTAGAATTTCTTGATCATCCGGACGTACCAGAACCGCCCCAGGTTATCATAGAGGCTGCCCGGATAGCCAATGGAGTTGCCAAACTCGAATGAAAACGACTTTGGCGGGTCTTCCCCGAAGATATTGCTTACACCCACGGTGAGCGTGGTGTTGTTCAAGATATTTTTCCAGCACGGCATGGCGTAAGGAACCGGCGGCGCTGCCTTCTCCTTGCGTACCACTTCCTTGCCGCCCTTGGAATAGCGGGGCACCGGCGCGGCTTCCACCGGAGGGGTGAAGATCAGGCTGTAGGAAAGCTGCGCGTCTGTGAACCAAGTCGGATGCACCCAGTGCCGCTTCCAGACTCCATCAAACTGCTTGGCAAGGATCTGTTCCCAGTAGCCATCCAAGAAATGCACCGTCGTGTTGAAGTCCACGTTGTGCCAGCTCCAGTCGAGGGTCGTGTCCCCTTTCCATTTCAGCCAGGCCTGGGGATTGGTTACGTCCCCGAAAAAGCTGCCAACAAACCACTCGGAACTGGAGCTACCGGCTACTTGCCGCGGCCTTGAACCGGGGAAATTGATCACCATCTCGTTCAGATAACTCCACCGGGTTAGGAGCGAGAATGTGCCGAAGCCTGTCTCGATCTGGTGCTGAAGACCGAGGTCAACACCGTTGGTGCGGGTACGCCCGCCGTTTGTGTACGGGGCATTCACGCCGGAGAAAGTGCCGTCCGGCGTGAATAAAGTCGTGGCTTGAGTGACCGGTGGCACCGCGGGAGTCGTGACAGCCGGGATCAACCCCGCGTTATAGAGGTTGAGGATTGAGTTGGGAGAAAGGTACATGGCGATCCCACTGCGCTCCACATCCCAGAAATCAATCGTCAACGTCAACGTTCCGTACTTGGCCGGAATCCACTTTGGCGTATAAACTATGCCGCCAGTCCAGGTACGATCATGCTCCGGATGGATGCCTGGGTTGGGTCGTTGCTCGATGGTCGCTTCCGGATTGGTGGTATCCTGGCAGGGGTTGGCGTCGCTGCAAGGCACACCTCCAGGTCCCGTAATCGGAGTACTAATAAATCCGACTGGCGTGGTGCCAGGAGAACGTGTCGGCCCGCCGATTGGCCCCAGACCGAACCTTGTAGGTCCATACAACTGGACCATGGATGGCTCGAGGAAGCCTTCGCCCCAGGTGCTGCGAAGAGTGAGGCTCTCGTCAAACGGTTGCCAGCGCACCCCCACCTTGGGCACGGCCGCATTCGTGTCGTTATTCAGCCACTCCGAGTACCGGACTCCGGCTGAGAACTCCAATGAGTAGAACCCAGGTATGTTGAATTTGGGGCTGAACACCGGGATGAGCGTTTCCGCATAAATTCCCCACGATTTGCGTCCAGCCTTGACAACCTCTTCCATCCCGACGCCGGCGTTCTCGCCGAGGCGGTTTTGGTCATCCGGATCGACCTGGTAACTTTCCCGGCTAAACACACCGCCAAAGGCGAGCCCAACGCCGCCTGCGGGCAAATCAAACAGGTCCGTGGTGTAAATGTTCAAGTCCAACGTGGCTAGTTTCGACGTAAGAAGGTCCCTGGTATTCAGCTGCGCGAAAGTAAGCAACGGCTGATTGGTCGGTACCACGACGTGCTGTGTATCTGCAAACGGGTTGTACGGCACCGTTTGTCCGATAAAATTCCCCGAGGTAGGATCAAATAGCGAATCGTTTGCGTTCAGAATCCGCTCAAACCGGTTAACATTGACGCTTCGGAACCGGGCAATCTGCTCGATTTGGCTGTACATGAACGCTCCATCGTAGCCCCATGTTCCGTTAAAGAGCTTGTCGCCTTTTACACCGACCGTGAAACGCTCGGCGATGTTTTCGTTGTCAATCAGGCGGTTGCCGAAATCGAAAAAGCGCGCCCGAGTGCCGCCCGAGATGATCTGCTCAAATGGGTTGAATGGGTTAAAGGCACCCGCAGGCGCGCCAACTTCCGCATAAGTCGGGCCGCCAAATGGCGGCTCTCCGGTGAAAGCCGCTCTTGGCGGGACGTAGAGCGATATCTGACCGGGCGTCTCGAAATTGCCCGTGGCAATTGGCGCAAGTTCGTCGTGCGTTTTGGCATCCACGTAAAAGAAGTCGCCAAAAACCCGGAACTGATCGTCACAGATCTTGGTCTCGAACGCCGCATACCCGCCCCAGCGCTCCTGCTTCGGTTATGAGCTTGAATACAGGTTAAAGTTAAAGCCCGGTAGAATGCTACCCCTCGGGCGCCTCGTGAAATATATATAATCACTCGCTGGAACCAATCCGTTGGCGTTATCCGGTGGCGTGCCGTATTCAGCCGAGCCGGTGGTAGGGAATGGCGTTCCGCCCGCTTCTTCAATGGCGGCCACTGTCAACCGAAGATTCCACGGTACCGCGTTTGAGCTCAAGAACGGCGGGACAAGGGAGTTACCACGGTCGTGGTTGAACATGTCGTGATGCTTATAATAGAAAATGTTACCGGTGATACTGGTCGTGTCGTTGCCTACCCCGAAGAGGATGTCCCCCTTATACTCCGCTGCGTCTTTATCCAGCGTGTTGCCGTACTGGATGGTCACCTGTGCACCGCGATAATCTTTGTAGAGGTTAAAGTTCACCACGCCGGCAACCGCATCCGAGCCGTAGGTGGTCGAAGCGCCGTCCTTCAGAATGTCGATGCTCTGGACCGCCGTAATGGGAATGGTAGTTAGATCGACGAAACCATATCCAGAGAGGGCGGATCCCGGGAACGCAGCAACGCGGCGACGGTCGATTAACACCAGTGTGGCGCCAGGATCCAAACCACGCAGCGAGAGCGCGGCAGTACCGGATGGACCGGACTGGCTTGTTCCGTTGTTCTGGACTGGAATATTGGACCCGCCAATCACCGGCTGCCTCTGGAGCAGCTGTTCCGTGGTGGTGCCTGCGCCTGATTTGTTAATCAGGTCGCGGTTGATACTGAACACCGGGTTCGGACCAACCTCTTCCGCAGTCGGAATGAGTGATCCGGTCACGATCACGCGCTCGACCTCCGCAGCGGGAGCTGGCGGCGGCGGCGCGGCCTGAGCAAATGCATTCGATGCTACAATGAATGGAAATCCGACGCTCCCCACGAGTGCGATGCGCACGAATCTGAACTTATTTAGCACGTTTTTTATCATTAGTTTCTCCATTGGTTTGGTTAGGTTTAGGTGGCTTTATAAAACTTTTTAAGGCCTGACAAGCTTTTTTTTCAAATTTTTTTGAACGCTTAGACCGGCCTATTTGTCCAGCCAGCATCCGGTCTAAATGAAGGGCAGGGACGGTGGCAAGCTTTTTTTTCAAATTTTTTCAATTTTTTTGAGCAGCAAACGCGAACCTTTACTGAGCCGATTTTTGTGGCGAACCACGAAAATGAACATCCACTAATGAAGAGGACCACACTGGGGTGACACGTCACGCAAATAAACTTGTGTAATGCATCATCAGATGTGAGGTCCCTAGCCGTCTGCTCGGCTCGCGTGACCGTTATTTTTTCTCGAACACTTCCACGGCCTCCCACGCTTCGTCGGGCGGAGCTTGTTCGTAATCGAGCGAGCGCGCAAGATACATCTTGGCCAGCAAATCGTCCGGATAAAATTCCAGGAAACGGGAAAACAGGATCTTCGCCTCAATAAAATCGCGTGTGCGAAATTTCTCCAGCCCTTCTTCGTACGTTTCGAGCCATTTTAGAAACTCTGGATCGACCTCTTCGTCGCGGGCACCAACGAAAGTAAAAACCTCAACCGGTTTGGTTTTGCCTTTCACCTGGACCCGGGCAACAGAGCGCAGATGAAATTCCTCCCGCACCAATTCGGCAGCGGTCGCGCCAACCAAAATATCGACGCCATAGATTCGCGTAAGACCTTCGAGCCGCGACGCGAGGTTCACTGAGTCACCGATCACAGTCGGGTCCATTCGCTCCTGCGACCCAATATTGCCAACGATCACTTCCCCTTGATTGATGCCGATCCCCATCCCGAGGCCCATGCGGCCTTCGTCGCGCCATCTCTGATTGAGCTGTCTTAGCTCTCGCCGCATCCCCAGCGCAGCGCGCGCGCAGTTTTTTGCGTCTTGCGCCATGCCTAGGCTGCGCACATTGCCCCATACTGCCATGATCGCGTCGCCGATGAATTTATCGAGGGTGCCGCCACCGCCGAAAATGACGGAAGTCATTCGGGTGAGATACTCATTGAGCTGGGCGACCAATGCTTCGGGATCAGCTTTTTCGGCTAACGTGGTGAAACCAATCAAATCCGAGAACAGGATGGTCACCGGCACGCGCACGCCGCGGAGAGTGCTGTAGTAGCTGTCTGGGTTTTCGAGGATTTCCCTGACTAGATTTTTTGAGACGTAGCGTTCCAGTGTCCGCCGGGTACGCAATTTCTCCAATCGCTCCAAGGCGTATTCGAACCCGAGCGAAAATGATCCGCTGAGTACAAGAGCGCTCAGCACGGGCACGGTGAGCAGCAGCAGCCCGGTCTTATCGTAAAACAATCGGGCCGTTCCGAGATACGTGGCGGTGATTACAACGAGCGCTCCAACGCAAAGCAACGGCCTGCGCAAGAAGGCAACAAGCGACCAAGCAATGAGCCCTGCTGTGCCGACGAGCGCCAGCTCAACCTTCGGCGGCGTCGGCTGCAAAAACTCGTGGCCAAGCGCCGCAGCCATGGCCTGTAAATGAAGCACCGGGCCCAATGTGGTTGGGCTCATCGGTGTATCGACCACGTCGTGCATCACCTGCGCAGACGGTCCCACCACTACGATCTTGTCCTTAAAAAAAGCGCCATCGGCGTAATTCGCGTGCCAGAGTTTGGGATCGAAAACCTCATAAAGCGGGCGCGCTTGGAACGCGTCCGGCGCGCTGAAACGAATCATGTGACCACGAAAATCACGCGGCACATCATTTCCTCGACCGATTTTGGCCAAAGCGCGGGCGGAAAGAGATTCATAGACTTGTTCGCTTGGGTGCGCCGGCAAACCCACGAGTTGGCGGTCCGTCACGCGATAAATCGCAGCGCGAGTTTTTCCGTCAATCGTGTCCGGCCAGAAATTCACGAAGCCGACCCGGTCATCCTGTAGTTGCGGCGGCGGAATCAGCGCATCGTTTGGCGTGACCGCCTGCAGGGCATTTTCCGTATCGAAATTGGCGCCGAGGACAACTTTGTCGTGATAACGATCGAGCGCGGCGTGAAATGCCGGATCACCATCGTTCGGCGGATTAAAAAGCAAGTCAAAGATGACAAGACGGGCACCCGCCCCAAACAGCCGATCGAGCAAAAGCGCCCAGACTTCGCGAGACCACGGGAACGGCCGCTCGGTCAACAATTGAAACGCGCGATTGCCCGCGACCTCTTCAGGCGCCAGCGGTGGCAACTGCAATGTGCTTTGGTCAAGTCCGAGAAAAACGAAATCTCGAGGTGGGGCCGTTTTTCGCCCCTCGCGCCGAAGCAAATCCTCGAAACTTTGTTCGCCGCGCCACGGCGCCGAGAGAAACGGCGTCGTCGGGAGGAAATGGCCGAGAAAAATCAACCCGGTCCAGAAAAAGCAAATCAACGCCAGGACCAACAAGCGACGACGACCAAGCCAGTGCATGCGCGCGCAATGTAGCACTAAAACGTTAAAGCGTTAAAGCATTGAAGCGTAAAACGGCATTGCCATTCTGCGCGAAGCGAAGAATCTCTGATCAGTTCTTTCTGCAAGCTAAGTGGCAATCTGAGATGTTTCACTTCGCTCAACATGACAGGTGGTCGGATTTAGGCACTTCTTGTGCGTTCGTTATGCCATTGGAGTGCAAGCCTACCCGATGACTGCTAACTCCGAGTTCCTCTGTCCCCGCTATAACGTGCCGCTAGAAGAAGTTCGCACGTCGCACGGCGTTTTTTGGACTTGCGAGAATTGCGCGGGGCGTGCGCTGACCGTTAAATTGCTGCGTCGCACTTTCATGCCGGAGTCGATCAACCCGCTCTGGCTTCATGCAATCAGCGGCAAAGGAAAAAGCGGGCGCCTCTGTCCTTCGTGCAGAAACCAATGCTCGAGGTGGCGTTGTCCGGGAGCGCGCAGGTCGCTGTGGATGTTTGCCAGCATTGTCATTTCGTCTGGTTCGATGCCCCACGAAATGGACACCCTCGCACCACGCTTACCGCCGGCGTCGGCGGTCGAGCTGCCGCAGAAAGCGCGCGAATTCATCGCCATCGAAAGAGTAAACAGATCGCCGAAGAAGCGCGCGGCACCGATTTCGACAGCGCGCCGCCGGATGAAGCATGGAAACAAATCGCAGGCTTCTTTGGATTACCGGTCGAATTCGAAGCACCGCAAGAGGAGCGAAAACCATGGGCAACCTGGTTACTTTTCGCGGCAATCATTTGCCGTGAGCCTATTGGCGTTTCCGCGTCTTCGAGCCGTGGTCCAACGCTTCGGATTAATTCCGGCACAAGCAACGCAGCTCGATGGTCTCACCTTCGTCACATCGTCATCGTTTGCCCATTTAGGTGGCGCGGCTGTGGGCGTTGTCACGTGGTTAATTTGGCGAAAAGAGAAACCCAATGACGAAGCTCGAATGACGAATGTCGAAGGAAATGACGGGATCCGAATGACGAAATAATGTTTCTCATCTGTATCAGAAGTTTTGGATTCTGGCTTCCTTCGTCATTCGTCATTTTTCGGATTTCTATTTGTCTTTTATTCCGATGCGCCTACCTTCCTCGCTCTCGATCTGCGCACCTGATTCCGTATCTCGGGATCGAATTAGCGAGTGAGGTCGCGAAGATCGACAAATGGAACAACAACTCGCTGAACAAGGAGCCTCGAACCGATTCGGGGCGAAACAACCATGCCAAGAGCCACCAATGCCCCGGCAAGCCGGGCGCGCCGCAAACGAATCTTAAAAAAAGCCAAAGGCTACCGAGGACGCCGCTCACTGGATTCAACGGCTAAATGCCGCTGCCCGCGCGAATGGAATGAACTACAGCCGTTTTGCGGAAGGACTCAAAGCCGCTGGCATCGGCCTTGACCGCAAAATTCTCGCCGATCTGGCCGTCACCGACGAAGCCGCGTTCAAATCGATCGTCGATCAAGCGAAGCACGCGCTGGAGAAGAAAAACAAAAAGGCCGCATAATACTTGCGCGGCACCATTGAAGCGTTGAAGCGTTTAAGCGTTACATTCGTGTTTCGTTTCAACGCTTCAACGTTTCAATGACTCACCCGCTCGAACAACTGCGCGACGACGCCTTGTGCGAGATCGAATCCGCGCCTGACGAGCAGGCGCTCGAGACCGCGCGCGTCAAGTACCTCGGCAAAAGCGGCAGCATCTCCTCATGGAGCGAGCAGATGAGAACGCTCGGCAAAGACGAAAAGCCGATCGTTGGAAAATTGCTCAATGAAGTTCGCAACGCCGTCACCGCAGCGCTCGAATCGCGCGCCGCAAATTTTCGTTCTCAAATGGAATCCGAGGGGCTTGCCAGAATCGACATCTCTCTGCCGGGAACCCCACATGAGATCGGCGCACTGCATCCGCTGACGCAGATGTGGGAACGCTCTATCGAAATTTTTCGACGAATGGGATTCGCGCTCGCAGATGGGCCGGATATTGAAGACGAATGGCATTGTTTCGATGCGCTCAACACCCCGCCGGAACATCCGGCGCGCAACGAGCAGGACACATTTTATTTACCCGACGGTCGTCTGCTGCGCACGCACACTTCAACCGTACAAATCCGAACGATGCAGGCCGCGCCGCCGCCGATCCGTGTGATTGCTCCCGGTGCGGCATATCGGCGTGATGAGCTCGACGCCACCCACAGCCCGCAGTTCCACCAGATCGAAGGGCTTTACGTTGACGAAAACGTCAGCGTCGCCGACCTGAAGGGCGCGCTCGAATTTTTCATGCGCGAACTCTTCGGTACAGGAACCGAAGTTCAATTTCGACCGCACTATTTTCCGTTCACCGAGCCGAGCTTGGAAATTTATGTGAAATCCAAAGCGCTTAAAGGCGGCGAGCGATGGATCGAAGTCGCTGGCTCTGGCATCGTACATCCCGCTGTTTTCGAAGCAGTCAACAAAGCGCGCGGCGATGATGCCTATGATCCCAAAAAATGGACCGGTTATGCATTTGGCCTAGGTATGGATCGGCTGGCGATGATTTTGTTCGACATCCCCGACATCCGGCTTTTCGCGCAAAACGATCTGCGGTTTCTCCGCCAGTTCGCATGAAATTCTCCGTTAACTGGCTGCACGAGTTTGTCGATCTCCCAAAAAATCCGGAAGAGATCGCCAAGCTACTTACGCGCGCGGGTGTCGAGACCGAGAACATCGAAACGCGCGGCGCAAAGATCGACAAGGTGATCGTTTCGCAAATCACGGCTTCTTCGCGACATCCGAACGCTGATCGCCTGACGGTTTGCGAAGTCGATGATGGCAGTGGAACGAAACGCCAGATCGTTTGCGGCGCGACCAATTACAAAGCTGGAGACAAAATTCCGCTGGCGTTGCCGGGTGCAAAGCTGGACAACGGAATTGAGATTCGCAAGACTAACCTGCGCGGCGTTGAGAGCGAAGGAATGCTTTGCAGCCCAATCGAGCTTGGTCTGGGCGAAGATGCGTCGGGCCTTTTGATTTTGTCGGCCGAAGCAAAGATCGGCGCGCCGCTTTCCGATCTTTTTCCAGGCGACACGATTCTCGATGTCGAGATCACGCCAAACCGCGGCGACTTGCTGAGCCACTTCGGACTCACCCGTGAGATCGCAGCGCTCACTGGAAAGAAACTCAAATCAACGCCGCGCGAGGCGAAGACAGACATCAAGAAGTCCGGCCTGACCATCAGCGCGACCCGTGAATGTCCATTTTTCTCCGCGCGCAAGATCGAGAATGTGAACGTCGGCCCAAGTCCGCAATGGTTGCGCGCGAAGATTGAGAGCGTCGGCATCCGCTCGATCAATAACATCGTCGATATTTCGAACTTCGTGATGCTCGAGCTCGGTCAGCCGACGCACGCATTCGACGCAGACAAATTAAAAGGCGGCATCAACGTGCGGCTCGCGCGCCAGGATGAAGAATTTCTCGCGCTGGATGGAAAGACCTACTCGCTCGCGCCGGATAATTGCGTCGTTGCTGACCAGGAACGCGCGGTCGGAATCGGCGGCGTGATGGGCGGCGAAGAAACCGGCGTCACGAATTCGACGAAAAACATTTTGCTGGAAGCCGCTTACTTTTTGCCGGCGAGCATTCGTCGCACCGCGCGCAATTTGAATCTGCCGACCGATGCAAGTTATCGATTCGAGCGCGGCGTTGATCCGGAGATGGTGCTCCGCGCCTCGCAGCGCGCGACTGAATTGATTCGCGAGATCGCAGGCGGAACTCCGGCAACGGAAATTAACGTCGCTGGAAAACTCCCGACGAACCCGGCCGACGTTTCATTGAGTTACGAAAAATGCGATCGAGTTGTTGGGATTTCGATCAAGCGAAGAACTGTCGATGAAATTTTGGAAGGGTTCGGGCTGAAACAGACAAAGAGTGAGCGGATGAGGAAGAACGAATCTTCCAAATGGAAGATTCCTAGTTATCGCCGCGATTTGCAGCGCGATGTCGATCTTATCGAAGAAGTCGTTCGCGCTTACGGCGCCGACAAAATTCCGGGAACGGATCGAAGCCGTTTTACTCCGGCGAGCATTGCCGATCATGCGCACGATTTGGAATCAGCGTGGCGGCAGCGCTTGGCAGCAGCCGGCCTCGATGAAGTCCGGACTTCAAAATTGCTGCCGCGTGAACGATTCGCATTCAGCAAAAGCGCAATCGAATTGCGGAACCCGCTCAGCGAAGATCATGTAGCGCTGCGGCCAAGCATCCTCGTCGGATTGTTAGGAGTACTCGATCGCAACATTCGCGCCGGCGCAGAACGCGTCGCCATTTTCGAAATCGGACGCACGTTTATTCGGCCATCCGGCAAAGAAGAACGGCACCTGGGAATTTTGCTCTGGGGAAATGCTGCGAGCGCGCCGAATTGGCGATCCCCGCAAAGCCGCAGCCTTGATCTGTTCGATCTCAAAGGCGCGCTGAAGTGCGTGGTGCCGAATCTGTCATTTCGCCCGGGGAAGTTTCCTGATCTCGCACTGCCGGTCGACGTTTTTTCCGGCGATCAAATGATCGGATTTGGCGGACAACTTTCGGCCGCAAAATTTAATGCGCCTGGTCCGGTGTTCGTTGCCGAGGCGCATGCTGACCTTCTTTTAATTGCCGAGGAAACGGCGACAAAGTTTCATGAGATTGAAAAATTTCCCGGTGCCACGCGCGATATTGCGATGATCGTGCCGGAAGAAATTCCGCACGAAACGATTTTGCACAGCATTGAAGAACCGCGTGAGCCGCTTTTGGAAAGCGTCGAGCTGTTTGACTTGTTTAGCGGCCGCGAAATTGGCGCGGCCCGGAAGTCGCTCGCATATCGATTGACATATCGAGATCGGAGTCGCACACTGACGAGTGAGGAAGTGAATGCAGCCCACGCGAAAATTCGCGAGCGATTGCGGCGCGACCTCGGCGCGGAATTGCGCGAGTAGTTCTTTGAGATTGAGAGCCGCTCGTTGAGGGTTGGGCAGGAAACCAGTGCTTTCCGTTCAACTCTCAGCCAGCGGCTTTCGAATCCCCAAATCTTTTTGGGATGTAAACATTTGCCCTGCGATGTTCGCGATTGAGGTGACGTCCCCGAACCGATAGTTGACGAAATATGGAGGCTTGGTTGGTGCGGAAAATGACAGGCCTTGATTGGAAGTCAGATTCCGCAGCAACGGTCATCCACCCTTTCCGAAGAGGGAACGGGAGAATTCACCTGAACGGCACCAGCGGGGTAAATTCAAAACCCGGATCGAAAATTCGATCCGGGTTTTTTTGTTCACCGCGTTGTCGATTAGAGAGCGCGATTCCTCGAATCGCGATTGAAAATCTGCCGATAAGCTCGATAATGCGCAGTGACGTGCGCACACTTCTAGCTCTCGAAGACGGCCGATATTTCGAGGGCGAATCTTTTGGCGCAACCGGCACGCGCGTCGGTGAAGTTTGTTTCAACACCGCCATGACCGGCTATCAGGAGGTGTTGACCGATCCCTCGTACCGCGGACAGATCGTGGCGATGACCTATCCGTTGATCGGAAATTACGGCATCAATTCGCTCGATCAGGAAAGCCACTCGCCGCATGTGCGCGGATTCGTCATCGAAGAATTGACCGAGGTCCCCAGCAACTGGCGCTCCGAAATGTCGCTCGACGAATATTTGCGAAAATGGAACATCCCCGGCGTGAAAGGGATCGACACGCGCGCGCTTACGCGGCATTTGCGCACCCGCGGCGCGATGAAGGCCTGTCTGACGACGGAAGAGATTTCTCCTGAAGAGGCAACGCAAAGGGCGATCGAAGGCGAGGGCGTAATCGGAATGGATTATGTGCGCGAAGTTTCGACAACTAAATTCTACCGTTGGGACCCTGAGGACAAACTAAGTGCGCCGTGGTCGATTGCGGCGAGTAATGGCGGAAATAGACGCGCGCTTCCGCCGATCAAGTTTCGAATCGCAGCCTACGATTATGGGATCAAAGAAAACATTCTGCGCTTGCTGCGCCAGAAAGGCTTCCAAGTCACTGTTGTGCCGGCGACCACGACAGCCGAGGAAGTGCTCACTTTCAATCCTGACGGAGTTTTTCTCTCCAACGGCCCTGGCGACCCAGCGGCGCTTCCTTACGCGCACAAAACCGTGCACGATTTGATGGGCAAAAGACCGATCTTCGGGATCTGTCTTGGCCATCAGATTCTCGGCTTCGCGTTCGGCGGATCGACGTTCAAGTTGAAGTTCGGCCATCGCGGCGCCAACCAGCCGGTAAAAGATTTACGCACCGGTAAAGTGGCCATCACTGCGCAAAATCATGGATTTGCCGTCGATGCGGACTCTCTGCCGTCGAACGTGCAAATCACGCACATTAATTTGAATGACGGCACGGTCGAGGGAATGCGGCACAAGGAATTGCCGATCTTCAGCGTGCAATATCATCCGGAAGCCGCGCCGGGCCCGCACGATGCCTCGTACTTTTTCGATCAGTTTGCGGAGCTAATCGAAAAAGGTAGGGACGATTGACTCAACCGGCCGTAGCGGTTCGGTGAACCGCCGCTACCTAATTGACCAACGCGCCAAGCAGCCCAGATTTGTTTCATGTTTAATTCAACAAGCAATAAACCTACAGTCTTGAAAGTTGCAGTGACTGCAACGTTCATCGCAGCGCTAGCGGCCTCGCCGCTGGCGATCGCGCAGGAACACGAGCACGGCGCAGAAGCGGGTGCTTCGAAAGAGGTCACGGGCGAAGTGATCGACATGATGTGCTACGTCGATCATAACGCCGTGGGTGAAAAACACGGGCAATCCTGCGGGGCCAAGTGCATCAGAAGCGGTGGCCCGGTCGGCATCGCCAGTGAGGGCAAAGCGTATCTGGTCGTAGGCGAACACAAACCGATTAACGATCAACTTGCCGATTTGTGTGGCAAAAACGTCACCGTGAAGGGCAAGCTGGCCGAGCGCGGCGGCATCGCGATGATCGAGAACGCCGAGGTAGTTAAGAAATAATCGGGCTGTCATCCCGAGCCGCGCAGACGGCAACGGACCTCGCAATCGAAGTTTGAAGCACGCAAAGTAACCAGTGTGCTAAATCAGCCTGTGCGGGACCCATCGACTTCGCTGCGCTCCGCTCAGGGTGATCGGCGGGTCATTTGTAATACGGTCGCAACGACGGCCGCAGTTTTCCTACTTGTAGCGCCCGTTCGATTTCCAAATCAGAAATGGGTGCATCGGAGATTTTTCGAATCTCGCCTGCCTCAAGCGCAGCGATCGGTAATCCATCACGGAACAAAATGCGATTGGCCGTCAGCGCGGCAATTCTTGATCCAGGCGTCAGTATGCCTTGCAAATTAAGCGGATCCGCGGCGCTCAGCGTGATCAGTTCGCCGTTTGACGGCGCCTTGCGGATAGAACGCAACAAGCCAATAGCTTCGGGCAGGGCGAATTGTTCGCCGCTGATGCCCGCCACGAAATAGCCGCCGCGAATTTCACCGCGCGCCTCCCACCGACGATAGACTCGCCCCAATTCGTACCACGTAATCGGGAAACTTTCGCGCTCGAGCAAACGGCGAAATACCACGCCGCAGCGGCGCAGCAACGCTCGCGCAAATTTTACGGTGGCCGTGTCCCGCTCGGAACTCTCCGCGCCATCTCGCGACGGCTGCGACGCGATCTGCGTTCTCAACAACGACCAGCGCCCCGCAAACTCAATGCTGGCCAGGTTTGTTTTGCGCCGGCGTTTTCCGATGTTTCGGCCAAACGTGGGCCGTTTGTGTGATGGGACCAGAAGCGCTCGCAATCCGTCGAAACTATCGGAAGTGACCAGACCCAGCGCCGCGAGCTGCGACAAAGCTTCCTCAACTTGAGAAGGCAGCAGCCCGCTGCGTCGCACCAACTCTGTGAAGAAGAGTGCCCCGCCGCTTTGTAGTGCATCGAATACGGCTTGATTGGCAACTGAAAGCTCCATCGCGGAATTTGGCCGCGACAACAGCAGCCAGTCTTGGATATTCTCCCGCTGGTAAAGCGCAATTGGGCTGCTCCGCAACGGAGCGATCGTGCGCGCAGTTGGATTTTGTGGCGCACTCAAACGTCCCCAGCCGACGCGACCGGAAAAACAAAGACGATCGAGCGATTCCGGATCGTAGTCGGCAACACGCGCCGCGAGGACCGCCGCTTCCCAGGCCGCCAGTGGTAACTCGCACCCGTCGAGTTGTTCCAAAACAGATTGCAGACCGTCCGGTCCTTCGACGCGATGATCGACATCAACACGCTGCCATACGAAGAGAAATCGATAGAAATCCTGAACCGAGATAGGCTGAATTTCCGCGCGCAGCCGGTCGATTGTGAGCCGGTGGATCCGCGCCAGCAGCCGGCGATCGCACCATTCTTGCTGCGTTCCATTCGGATGAAATTTGCCGCGCAAAATAAAACCTTCTGCTTCGAGGCCCAGCACTGCTGCGTCAATTTCTGAACGCGATAGCTCCAAGATGTCCGTTAGCTCGTCGGCAGTAACCGGCCCGCAAACTTCCATTCGCCCGCGAACCAGTTCGCGAATTGCGTCGGCTCGTTCCCAATTCTTTCCACGCACCGCCTCAGGAACGGTCAAATTGCGCTTCACGACCGCGTTGGGATAAATCGCTTGAATCATCGGAAGTCGTTCCGCAGCGATCCAAAACCCCCGAACCTCGCGGTGTTTCGAATGTTGCGTCGGAAGGATCAGGCGCGTGGCCCGGTTTTCAGCGAGAAGGGTTGACATGAAATGTTCTGCACTCTCGCCACTCGACGTTCGCTGCATTTCTTCCGCCGTCATCACACCGAGCAACATCAGCGCGTCATGCAATTCATCCGCGTTTGTCGCTTCCGGCCATGCTTCCTTAACGACTTTGTCGATCGCGGCCGCGTCGAGAACACCAAGTCCACCGCTACCGTTTCTTTCCGAGGCGCGACGCGTGTACACCGCCTGAGTTCGGCGCTCTTCCAAAGGCGCGTTATCGAGAAACGCATATGGCCGCGCGTTCAGAATCTCAGCGGCGAGCGATGATGGCTCGGGCAAATCGCGTGCGATGCAACGGATCTGGCCGTGCTCAATCCTCCGCAACAGGTCCTCCAAGCCATCGATGTCCATCGCTTCGGTCAGGCAATCGTCGATTGTTTGTTTCACCAGCGGGTGATTAGGAATCTCGCGCGATTTTTGCGCCGCCGCGAAACCGCGGCACGGCGAGCGATCGAGTCGCGTTCCAGCGCCAGCGAATGGTGAACATCGGCGCGTCGAGCAATGCCTGAACGAGCAGGTCGCGAACTGTTTTGGAATTGAGATATCGAAAGACTTCCTCGAGCGGAAACGAATGTTGCGCGCCGAGCGAAATCACAATGGCGTCGTCCGTCGCCGCTGCTTGCAGCTCGAAATTAAACGAGCGACAAAAACGTTTTCGCAATGCCAGACCCCAGGCGCGATTGATTCGGCTCCCGAAAGGCGCGTGCAAAACCAGCTGCATCCCGCCCGATTCGTCGAAGAAACGCTCCATCACCAGAGTTTGCTGTGACGGAATTGCGCCGAGCGATCGATAACCGTCCGCGAAGTAGTCGCCGAGTTGTTCAGCAGCTTTAGATGGCAACTGGATTTCCTTAGCAAGCCATTCAGCAATAGCATAGGTAGGGACGGCGCGCTGCGCCGTCGGGTCGCCGCAGCACGGCGACCCTACCAAAGTTTGTTCCATTTCCATCCGCAGATCAGACACAGCCTGGGACAGCTCAGTCGTGCGAGCCGGAGCTTCACCCAGCCAAAATGGAATTCCCGGCGGCTGGCCTTTGGCATCTTCGACGCGGACGACTCCCGAGTTGATCCGCAAAATTCGCCACGACGCATTGCCGAGTTGGAAAATGTCGCCCGCCAAACTTTCGACGGCGAAATCTTCGTTCACTGTGCCGACGAACGTCTCCGAGGGCTCAAGGATCACACGATAATCGGCATTGTCGGGAATCGCGCCGCCGGACGTGAGTGCAGTCAATCGCGCACCACGACGACCGCGAATTCGATGATTCACTCCATCGTGATGAATCAACGCCGCACGTCGGCCGCGTTTCGTGCTGAAACCTTCGGCGAGCATTTTGACGACGCCATCGAACTCTTGGCGGGTGAGCTTTCGGTACGGCCAGGCCGAACGAGCAAGTTCGAACAACTCATTTTCATCCCAATCTTGCGTGGAAGCCGCGGCAACAATTTGCTGAGCCTGCACATCGAGCGGTTTTTCCGGAATCCTGAGCCGATCCAACTCGCCACGCTGAACACAACGCAGTAGCGCCGCACACTCGACGAGTTCATCGCGACTCAACGGGAAGACGCGCCCCTTCGGCAAACCGCCGCGTCTATGCTCGGCGCGGCCGACCCGCTGCAGCAATGTGGTAATCGAGCGCGTTGTGCCGAGCTGGCAAACAAGATCAACTGAACCAATATCTATGCCGAGCTCAAGCGAAGCGGTGGCGACCAGCGCTTTCAATTCGCCTCGCTTCAATCGATCTTCGGCATCGAGGCGCAGCTTTGCGGAGAGACTTCCGTGATGCGATGTGACAGCGTCCGCACCCAGCAGCTCACTTAGGTGATGCGTCACGCGCTCGGCCATTCGGCGCGTGTTGACGAAAACCAAAGTAGTCCGATGCGCCTGGATCAACTCTGCCAGCCGATGATAGATTTCCTCCCACACTTCATTCGACATCACCGCTTCCAGCGGCGACTTGGGGATTTCGATTGCCAGATCGAGTTCGCGACGATGACCGATGTCGATGATTTCGCAATCGGGATTGCCAGCGTCGTCCACCGCACGAGTGCCGACAAGAAAACGTGCGACTTCCTCAATCGGTGTTTGCGTTGCAGAAAGTCCGATTCGCTGAAGTGGATTTTTCGTTAGAGCAGCCAAACGTTCGACGCTCAGAGCAAGGTGCGCTCCGCGCCGATCATCCACGACAGCGTGAATCTCGTCGAGGATGAGTGTTCTCGCCGCGCTCAACATCTGCCGGCCCGAGTCCGAAGTCAGCAGCAGATAGAGCGACTCTGGTGTTGTAACGAGAATGTGCGGAGGTTTTTTGATCAGCGCCTGCCGTTGGGCAGCAGTCGTATCACCAGTGCGAACGTCCGCGCGCACGTCGATCTCGAGGCCATTTGTTTCGCCCAACAACGCGCGAATGCCAGCCAGCGGCTCTTGCAGATTTTTGCGGATATCGTTGCTCAATGCCTTGAGCGGCGACACGTAAACGACTCGCGTTTCATCCGGCAATTCCGCCTCGACGCCTTCGCGGAATAGCGCATCCAGCGAAGCAAGAAACGCCGCCAGCGTTTTGCCCGAGCCTGTCGGGGCGCAAATTAGCACGTGCCGGCCGGACTGGATTGCCGGCCACCCGCGCACCTGCGGTTCAGTTGGCGAACCAAACGTTTGCTCGAACCACCGGGCGACTGCGGCATGAAATTGGAACGACTGCATGAAAAACGAAAATTGGAACAGATAATCTAGGTGTCGACGCGAGAAAGAAAAGTGGTAGGGGTGGTTCACCGAACCGCCCGCGGGCGATTGAGGTCAATCGCCTCTACCTGCTTCCTTAACGCAATCACTTCTCGTAGCATCCGCAGGCTGTCGCGGAAAAAACTAACCTTGCTTCCCTCAGCGTGATTCCAGCGCACAGGAATCTCCCGGATTCGCAAGCCGGCACATTGCGCGAGATAAAGCAGCTCAACATCGAAAGCGAAACCTTGGACCCGCGCTGACTCCAGAATCGGCCGGCAAATATCGAGGCGAAACGCCTTGAACCCGCATTGCGTATCCCAAAACGGCAGCCCTGTCGCGAAGCGCACGAGCAAATTAAAAATCCGGCCAGCCTGCTCGCGTCGCCACGGTTGGTGGATCCCGATTAAACTACGATCCAGCGCGCGTGAGCCAAAAGCAACGTCGACTTCGCCGTTTGCAATCGGTTCGATGAGTTTCGGCGTCTCTTCAATCGGCGTGGAAAGATCCGCGTCAGAAAAAAGCCCGATGGGTTCTCGGGCGGCAAGCAATCCGGTACGGACGGCCGCTCCCTTGCCGCGATTTGGAAAATTTTCCAGCAAACGCGTCGCAATCTTTGTCTCCGCCAGGATTTTGCGCGCGATTGTCCCCGTTGCATCGGTCGATCCATCGTTCACCACGATCAATTCACTTTCTGGCGCGCTCGCGGCGAGATACTCGATCGTAACGCGGAGCGTTTCGCCAATCCGCGCTTCTTCGTTGAAACAGGGAATAACGACGGAGATGGGAGGAAGCATGTGAAGCGTTAAACCGTTGAAGCGCTGAACCGTTGAAGCGGACACAGCTTTGTCATTCTGAGCGAAGCGAAGAATCTCTGATTCATTCTCACGGCAACACCAAGTGACAATCAGAGACGTTTCGCTTCGCTCAACATGACAGGGTCGGCTTGCCCGGTTTAGCGCTTTAACGCTTCAACGATAGATCTCCACAACAAACTTGCCGTTTGGATCTACGTAGCCGCGGTACATCCCGTTTGTGTTAAATGGCAAAGCTACCTCGCCGTTTTTGTCGATGGCGATTAAACCGCCGCTGCCGCCAAGCTTTTTAACCGCGTCCAGAGCCGTTTGCGACGCTTCCTGCAATTTCAACCCCCTGTATTGCATGAACGCTGAGACCTCATGCGCCGCGCCGGCACGAATAAAATACTCGCCATCACCAGTGCAGGATACCGCGCAGGTCTGATTGTTCGCGTAGGTGCCGGCGCCGATGACCGGCGTATCGCCAATTCGCCCGGGCAGCTTGTTTGCCATTCCGCCGGTGGAAGTCGCCGCGGCCAGATTTCCGTTCGTATCCAACGCCACCGCGCCGACCGTGCCGTGTCGATCGTCTTCCGAGATAAAAAATTTCTTTCCGCCAACGCCACCGTGCTTTTCTGCTTCCTTAATTTTCTGCAACGCGTCCCAGCGTTCCTGTGAAAAAAAATATTTTTCATCGACAAGCTCGATCCCGTTCTCTTTGGCGAACGCTTCTGCGCCTGCGCAATCGAGCATGACGTGCGGCGATTTTTCCATGACCAGTCGGGCCAGACCGATTGGATTTTTCACGTGTTTCAAACTGGCGACCGCTCCGGCCTTGAGTGTTTTCCCGTCCATGATTGACGCATCCATCTCATTTGTGCCGGCGCTTGTGAAAACAGAACCACGGCCTGCATTGAAGTGCGGATCATCCTCGAGCGCGCGCACCGCACCTTCCGTAGCATCAAGGCTGGAACCGCCTCGCTTCAGAATTTCGTAACCAGCCGTCAGCGCGCGTTCCAATCCCGCGCGGTATTCGCGCTCTTTTTCCGGCGTCATCTTGCTGCGCTCAATGGTTCCCGCGCCGCCGTGGATCGCGAGTCCAATCTTTTTTTTTGTTTTCATGGTCGGCTGATTTTCAGGGCCCTTTTCCGCTGCAGGCGTCGAAGACCGAGGCGATTCCTGAGGAAGCGCCCCGAAAGCTTTCGGGGCTGCACTAAAGAGCATGAATGCAAAGAAGCAATTGGCTGCGAAAGCTCCCGCCAGTTTCATGAGAGCCAAATGTAATGGATTGCCCGCGATAATGTCGAAGCGTTTCATGCAAGCCGCGATGCGTTGAGCCGTTGAAGCGCTCAACATGACAGAGTGGGCACTCTTCGCTTCAACGTCTCCACGCTCTGCGAATAGCGAAGTTTGCTCTTTCCCCCATCCTCAACTGAGGCAAGGTTTCCCGGCCATGGCCAATGCTAATCCGCCCGTTCTGGTTGCCCAGGGAATCGGCCATCTCGCACGCAATTTTTTCCGCGAAGTCGGCAGCCTATTTTGGTTCGTCGTGAATACGTTCGAGGAAACGTTCGAACGTATTCAGCACGGACGGGTGCCATTTCGTGCCGCCAGCTTTTTTCGGCATACGGAACGCACCGGTGTGGACTCGGTGCCACTGGTGGGACTGGTTTCGTTTTTCCTTGGGCTAACCATGGCGCTGCTCACCGGCTATCAGTTGCAACGCTTTGGCACAGAGCGGCTGATTCCTGGATTGGTCGCGATCGGTTTCACGCGCGAGCTCGGGCCCCTTCTTACCGGCATCATGCTGGCAGCCCGGATCGGTGCGGCTTTCACCGCCGAGCTCGGCACGATGCAAGTGTCCGAGGAAGTCGAAGCGATCGAGGCAATGGGCATCGGTCCTCTGCGTTTCCTCGTCGCACCGCGGATGCTCGCACTGGTTCTTCTAATGCCATGTCTCTCCACGGTCTCGAACATTGCGGCGATATTCGCGAGCAGCCTGATTTGCAAAGCGTATTTCAGCATCGCCTTTCCGTATTTTCTCGACCTCGTGAAAGATTCATTGCTGATCCGCGATATTATCACCGGCATTCTGAAGAGCTTTCTGTTCGGTCTTCTAATTAGCGCGATCGCGTGCTACCGGGGACTGACCGTAAAAGGCGGCGCGGCCGGGGTTGGTACTTCGACCACTTCCAGCGTGGTGACGGCGGTCACCGCGGTGATCGGGTTCGATACGCTATACAACGTCGTTTACACCACGTTTTACCCGACATGACCAAGCCCACGCATATGGTCGAGTTGCGCGACGTGTACATGCAATTTGAAGAGAAAAAAATACTCGATGACTTGTCGCTTAGGGTCGAGCCGCAGGAACGCCTCGTGGTCATGGGCCAAACCGGCAGTGGCAAGAGCACCATTTTGCGACTGATTCTCGGCACGCTGCGTCCCAATTCAGGTTCGATATTTTTCAAGCAATTCGAAATCACGCGGCTCCAGCGGCGAAAACTTCAGGCCGTCCGGCAGCACATGGGCATGGTGTATCAGTATTCGGCCCTGCTCAGTTCGCGGAATGTGCGCGACAATGTTGCCCTTCCCCTCGAAGAGCTTACAGACAAATCGCGGGCGGAGATTGACAAAATCGTCGATGAAAAATTGGAGCTTGTCGGCATGAAGGATTCCAAAGACCTGTTGCCGGAGGAACTCAGTGGCGGCATGCGGAAACGCGTCGCCCTTGCGCGCGCTCTGGTGCTCGAGATTATCAGCCTGAGCGAAACAGCGAAGGTCACATCCATCACCGTCACGCACGAAATGGACAGCGCCTTTCGCATCGGCACACGAATGGCTATGTTGTATCAGGGAAAAATCATTGAAGAAGCCGAACCCGAAGAATTCAAACAATCCAAGAATCCGGTGGTCGCTCAGTTTTTGAGCGGCAGCACTGAAGGTCCCATTCTGGAAGGCAGCCTCGATGCAATTACAAAAAAATGAAATCATGACCGGCCTGCTGGTGATCGGCACGATCGCCGTGGTCGCCTTCCTTCTGGTTTTGCTCGGAGCTCCGGGGTTGTTTCGGCCGCTGGTGACCTACAAGATTTATTTCGATAACGCGGCGGGAATTAAACAGGGCGCGCCGGTGATGCTGGCCGGTCGCAAGATTGGCCAAGTGCAAAAATTGTATTCGCCCGTGTCGCCCAAAGAAGAGAAACAGGCAGAGAAAGCGGAGGCTGCAATTCATCAGGCCGAACCGAATGCGAGTCCCAGCATGCCCGCCGAAGCCTCGGCGAAGGCGGGCCAAACCGCGACGCCGGGCAAACCAAGATTTGAAGTGCGCGTGGATGTGCAGGTGGACAAGAACGCGAAGGTCTATCGCGATGCCAAGACGCGGCTAATGCAACTTGGGTTGCTCGGCGACATGGCAATCGACATCACACAGGGGACCGAAGCTTCCGGTCGTGCTAAGGACGGCGAGATTTTCGCGGGCGAGCGCACTCCCGATCTGGGCGATGCCGCAGCCAAGATGCTGGAAGTGATCAAGCCGGTCGCCGCCGAAGCCACCAACACCATGAAAGACCTTCAGCAGACCGCGCAAAATCTTAATCGCCTCACCGACGAAAATTCCGAGTTGAACCTAGCTCTTACTCAGTTCAAAACGTTCGGCGAACATATGTCTGATCTGACCGCGCCGGATAGCGCTCTCTCACATTCGCTCACCAAAATCGAAAAGATCAGCACCAGTCTCACCGAGAACGACAACATCGAGGTCACGTTGCGAAACCTGCGGACTTCGTCGGAGAAACTAAAAGTTGCTGTTAGCGATCTGGGGCCCGCCGGCGAGAACATCAAGCAATTCAGCGAGACAATAAAAACCCAGCCCTGGCGTTTGATCTGGCCGAGCACAAAAAAATATCCGCAAGAACAGCAGCAAACGGCGGCTGCCGGTCAGCAACCAATCACCGTCCGAAAGAGCGCAAGGATGAAGCCGAGTCCGACACCGACGCGGCGCACCACTTCCCGGCAATAGGCAGAAGTTTCGTCAGCCGGATTTCTCTGACGAGCTGCTTTGCAAAAATTTCAGAACCGCTGCTTGTGCTGAGGCGAGGTCGATTCCTTGTTTTCCGAACTCTTCCTGCGTGTTCGGGCTAAAACCGTTGATGGAATTTCCGTTTAGATATGCTTCGAGAACCGCGGGGTGAATGTAACACTGCCGGCAAACTGCCGGGGTATTGCCAAGAATTTCTGCCACTGCGCCGACTGCATGCTTGATGTTCGATTTGGCCTGCTGCTTTGTTTCAGACCCGCCCAGCTTTCCTAGCGCGACCGCGGCCAGCACGGTTCCCGCCCACGTGCGAAAATCTTTCGCGGTAAAATCTTCGCCTGTGATCTCGCGCAGAT
>QHOV01000168.1 GCA_003218885.1 Verrucomicrobiota bacterium
AACTCCGTCGCCATCCATTCCCACCCTTTAGTACCTCCGATTTTGGCGCCGAGGTGCCGCGCGAGATAGCGCGCGTTCAACCAGCCCGAGGTCCACCAATCAGGAACGACTTTGCCTAACAAGTCGCAAAGACGCCGAAGTGCCGCACAGCGTTCGTCCGCGGCAAGACGGATGCGCTTGTCGATCTTTGTCAGGGACGGAAACGCCGAGAAAATCGTTCCGCCCCGCATTTTAATAATATTCGCCAGCCAGTGATGCACCCATTTACCGGTCGTCGCCGCCCACGGATTCGCGGCGTCCTCCGGTGCTTCCATGCCGAGATAACGCTTCATCCAAATAATTGCTGGCGAGGAAACCGTTCGCTCGAGATCGCTCACACTCAGCTTCGGCACGGGTCGATACGACTCGTTGGGTCGCAACGCGAAATCATATTCGCCGGCAGGTTTAGAGGAGTCACGGCGGGTGTTGAATGCGATCAGGGTTTGCTGCACATCCGTCGCTAGCGCCGCAGGCTTCGACAACAGCGCAGTGGCGCGTTGCAGATTTTTCAACGTCGTTTGGGTGAGCGGCCCACGCCGCGTTTTGAGATAAAGCTCGGTAAAACATTCGCTCGGATTCCAGAAGCGTTCCGGCGCATCTTCCTGCACCAGACTGGCCGCGAGCGTCACGCCTTCGCTGGCTGATTCCAGTAGCGCATCGAATTCCCGCAACGCGATCGCGCGTTGCTCGCCCGGCCCGAGATAGAGCGAATGGTTTTCGCGCACACTGGTGTGGCCCTCGCCTTGGCTTCCCTGACGCGCGGCGCGCTTGTTGAGCTGTTGCACGCTGCGATTGAAGGCGCGAATCTCTTCAGCGCGTGCGAACTCCGCGCCGGCCGGCGGCGGCCACGCCCCTTCATTCCAGCCGGCAAGAATCAAGTGCGACCATTCCTGATTTTGCGCGTGCGCCACCGTGAGCAATTGCACGCGCGCATACGGATGGTCGCCTGCGGCTGAGCGGGCCGTATCTGAGGTCGCAGCCGTTTCTTCCAGCCAGCGCAAAAAAAGCGCGCGTGAAAATTTCGCGTCGAGACGCCGCGACCAATCACGCGCCACGTTGGCAAGTTCGAGCGCGTATTGCTTCCAGTCGAGATGGGCAAGCGCGGCGTGAGTCTGTTCGAGAAACTGCGCGAGGGTGGCGTGCGGCGGGAGAAACGGCAGCGCGCGCAGCGCTTCGGCGGCCGACTGAGATTTGTCGTCCACGTGCGTGGCACAGAATTCGCGCAGCAGTTCGAGATCGTCCAGCAACACCTCTTTGTAACTTTCGCGCAGAATTTTTTCGAAAACTTGCCGGCTGATTTTGGGCGATACGACCGCCGGGTTTGGCAAGGCATTTAGAAAACGCAGAAAGGAATTGAGTCGTGGCGCGCGTTGCAATTCGATCCAGGCCTGCCACTCCGCCGATTCGAAAATGCCGGGAACAATGTGGCCGAGTCCGTCATTATGTGGGATTTCAAGTCGCTCTAGCGAGCTCGCGACCAGCCGCGGCAACGCCCCGCTGCCGGGAAAAATCACGCCGAGCCGCGTGCATTTCTCATCCGCCAAATAACGAACGCACTGCCGCGTGATCGCTTCGGCTTGTTCCGAAAAGTTTGTGCCGATCAGAAAATCGAAGCGCTTTGTCGTTTCCGCGCCTCCACGCATTTCCATTTCGCTGAAAAGCGAATCGTCGAGCGCGGTGGCCGCTCTCGGCGCGCGTTGGGCTTCGCCACAGACTTCTTCCCAAGAGCCGATCCAGCAAAGGTCGATGTCTGAAAAGTTTTCCCGCGGTTCCTCAAGCACGATCGTTGCGTTTTCTGCCAGTTCGACCGCGGTGCGCAGGAGAAACCACTCTGCCCAATGCGCTCCGTCGAATCCGGTGATAAGCACGTGGGAAAATTCTCGTCTGCCAGATGCCGCTTGTTGCAAATGTCTTCGATCAGTCTCGCCCGGAAGTACAAAACCGCATTTTTCCAGCAGCTCGTTAAAACGCTGAACCACTGGCGCAAACGACGACAGCCCGAGTTCTTGGAATTTCCAACCGGCAGTTTCGAGGCGATCCAATGCGCGCAGCAGTAGCGCGGGCGCACGAGCAACAGCTTTGGCCGAGAGCGCTTCAGATTCGTTAGGTCGATCTTCCATTTCGCTAGCCGCAATTGCGAGAAGCAAACGCAGATGTTCAGGCTCAGCAGCCGGAGTCGCATCATCCCGCGCGAGCAACGCACGTAAACTCGACGGTGTAACAAACTTCAAACCGAGATGCGAGGAGCCTTTTGCAATCAAGCGCGCTTTAAGATCGTTGGCCTGCCCCCGCGTGGGAACAACCAGTACCGCGGGCAACTCGCGTTGCCACGTCCTGGGCAAAACCTGGTCGAACCAGGGAGCCATCCCATCGTCCCAAGCTTCCTGCAGGGATGGCACAACGAGCAGAACTGGCCGCGATCGTTTCACACGTTACACGATTCTTCCAAGCATCCTTTTGTCCCCCACGCGCCGCGTAACGCCGTCTCGGTCCAGCCGCTCGAGTAAGGGTACCATGATACGGCGCGAACTCTCCAACGCCTGACGCAGGTCGCTCACAGTGGCCGGTCCGTTCTTGGAAATGAATTCGATGATTCTCGACTTCATGCACTCGAAACTTTCGCGCAAGAAAACTGCATCTGAGCCCACTTCGATCACTTCACCATTCTCGATCAAAAAGCGGAGAACATGCTGCGCGCCTCGATCCAGTTCGATCTCACGCCGTGGCGGGGGATCGAATGGTTTCTGCGAGAGCGCTTCGCGAATTTTTCGCTCAACCGGTTGAAGTCTCGCCGGCAACACTGGCTGGTGGGGCGTCCGCGCTATAGCTGAACCTTTGCCAACAAAATCGTCGGCGCACAGCTCTGCAATGAGGGCCTCGAAAACATTTTCCGGCTGATCGCGCAACACAGAACGAAGCTCGCTTAATTCAAGGCCACGGCGTTCCGGGTTCTGTTTGTGCGCGTTGTCAATTAAGGCAATCGCCTGGTTGCGCAGTGTCTGCCAAAACTCGCCATCCGCCGCGATTTCCTCGAGGAGCACAATTTCGTTCTTCCGTTGTAGCCGTATTAGCGCTTCGGAGATTTCGCTGACGCTAAAGTTCGACTTATTCAAGAGCGTGTTTCTCGGCACGAATCCGCGTTGTGCAATTTCGGAACGAACGCAAAGATCGATGTCGTCCGGAGCGATCGCCTGCATCGACAACAGTTTTAAATTCGCTGCATCGCGAAAACCCGTGCCGTCCGGATCAAGCACCACCCCGCCGGCGATGGTGTGCTGTCCCGACGCATCGCGAATGACAAAGCGGTCTCCGACGAACGCAACGATCGGAGACGCAAGCTTCAAATGCGCGATCGTTTTTTGGCCGGGCTCCAGCCCGTTTTTTTCAAGCAAAGTGATCCGTGCGGCCGCTCGAGACGTGCCGTGATGAAGATAAACTGAGCTTCCGTTTTTAAGCGGGCGCGCAGCCGGTTCCCTGGCAATAAGTCGCGGCGATTTCTCAATCTGCGCAATGAGAGCCGAAGTCGGCGCAAAGTCGCTGTCCGTGATCACATCACCGCGCTTTACCTGATTGATCGGGAGATCGGGGAGACTGAGCGCAGTGCGCATACTCGGCTGTGCGCAATCTATTTCGACCCCGTGACTTTGGATGGAACGGATACGCGCGTGGAGCCTTTGCGGTTGGACGCTGATGCTTTGGCCACGATGGAGTTGTCCGCCGGTTAAGGTTCCGGTCACCACCGTGCCCACGCCGCGCAGTGTGAATGCGCGATCAATGAACAAGCGCGACTTACCAAAATCGCGTTGTGTCGGCATTGTTGCGAGCTCCATGACGAGCGTCTTCTTCAGATTTTCAATTCCCTCACCGGTGCGCACCGAAGTTGGAATTACTCGCGATTTCGCAAGAACCGTTTCGCGCAGACGATTCCGAATTTGTTCGGTAACGCCCTCAACCTTTCCCAGATCGCTTTTCGCGAGGGCAATCACCGCTCGTTGCACGCCGAGATAAGTTAAAATCTGCAAATGCTCTTCCGTTTGCGGCATCCAGCCGTCGTCCGCGGCGATAACGAACAGCGCGAGGTCAATTGAGCCGACGCCCGCGATCATGTTTCGTATGAAATCTTCGTGACCAGGTACATCCACAATGCCGGCGTGAATTTTGTTGCCGCTCGGCGCGGTGAGATTCAATTCGGCGAAGCCGAGATCGATGGTGATCTTTCTCCTCTTTTCTTCCGGCAAACGATCCGGATCCGTTCCCGTGAGCGCTTTCACCAGCGCGCTTTTGCCATGATCGACGTGACCTGCCGTGGCGATAATGAAATGCCGAGTGGTCACTTCGTGCACGCTGCGCTGATCGCCTGAATGACGAGGCCGTCCTGTTGCGGGAAAATTGTGTGCAGATCGAGTTTGAATCGGTCGCCCGCGATGTAGCCGATGACCGGCGGATTCCATGCGCGTAGCGTTGCGGCAAAATCAGCCAGTGATGACTTCTTCGGAACGATGTCAATGGTGACCGACGGCATGGTTGATTTTGGCAAGGTGCCGCCACCGGCTTTGGCTGCGCCGCGGCCAATGGCAATTTGCAAACTCATGCACTTTTTAGACAGCTGATCGCAGATTTCGGCAGCTCGAGCGCGCAATTCATCTTCGGGAATTTGCAACAGCGCCAGCGCGGGGATTCCTGCGGTCGCGTGGTTGAGGTGAAGATCGACTGTCGACTGCAGCGCAGCGAGGCAAAGCTTGTCGCAACGCAAGGCGCGAAAGAGCGGTTCGCGTTTCAACGCCGCGACCAATCGCTTTTTTCCAGCGATGATTCCGGCCTGCGGCCCGCCAAAGAGTTTGTCGCCGCTAAAACAAACAAGATCGACGCCGCTTTTCAAGGCTTCAGCGGGCGTTGGCTCGTGGTCGGCAATTCCCAACTCCTCGGTCGTGACAACGGCGCCGCTTCCCAGATCCTCGACAAACGGAATCCGCCTCCTATGCGCTAGCGCACCGATCTCCTCCGACGAAGGCGACTCGACAAAACCGCTCATGAAAAAATTGCTGCGGTGAACTTTAAGGATGAGCGCGGTTTCTTTGCGGATCGCGCGGCGATAATCTTCCAATCTGGTCTTGTTCGTGGCCCCGACCTCGCGCACTTGCGCGCTGCTCGCTTCAAGAATTTCGCCAATCCGAAATCCGCCGCCGATTTGCACGAGCTCCCCGCGTGAGATGATCACTTCAGGTTTGGATCTACGCAAACTTGACGGCTTAAAGCCGTCAAGTTTCTGGCGGGCGAAATGGCGGGTAATGAGGACCAGCGCTGCTGCGCAATTATTGACGATCGTCGCTGATTCCGCCCCGCATAGTCGAGCGAGGGCGTTCTCGACATAAGCTCCACGATGCCCGCGTTCGCCTGTTGCGAGATCGTACTCAAGATTTGAGTAAGCTGAGCCGAT
>QHOV01000148.1 GCA_003218885.1 Verrucomicrobiota bacterium
TAATCGTTCACGGGAAAAAGCGAGTCCTTACTGCACCTAAAAACGAGATTAATTGCGGTAATTCGGGTACGACCATGCGGCTTCTCGCCGGTCTGCTGGCAGGACAAGCATTTGAAAGTCGCCTGGTCGGGGACGCGGGACTGTCGCGACGCCCGATGGATCGCGTGATCGCGCCGCTCTGTGAGATGGGTGCGAGCATCGTTGCTGAAGGCCCGGAACAAACACCGCCGTTGCGCGTCCGCGGCGGCTCGCTGCGTGGAATTCATTATCGCCCGTCGGTGGCAAGCGCGCAGGTCAAAGGTGCGTTGCTGCTGGCGGGTCTTTTTGCCAGGGGCAAGACTACCGTAGAAGAGCCGTTGCCGACACGAAACCATATGGAAAAAATGTTCAATTATTTCCTGGTGCGGACTGCAACTGACGGCGATGGCAGTCTCACCGTATTCGGCGACCAGGTTCCGGAATCGCGCGACTTTGCCATTCCCGGCGATGTTTCTTCGGCGGCCTTTTGGCTTGTTGCTGCCGCAGCGCAACGAAGAGGACATCTGCTTATCCGCGACGTGGGTTTAAATGATACACGAACCGTGTTGCTTGGCGTTTTGCTCCGCATGGGTGCGCAGGTGCGCGAGGCGGTTGAAGATGTCGATCAGCTTGAACCGCGCGGAATTGTCGAAGTCACTGGCTTTCCGCTTAAAGGGACTGTCATCCAAGGGAAGGAGGTGCCACAACTTATTGACGAACTACCTATTTTGTCTGTTGCCGGCGCCTTGGCAAACGGCAGGACAATTATTCGGCAGGCAGGGGAATTACGGGTTAAAGAAACTGATCGCATTGCGGCAATCGCACACAATTTGCGCACCATGGGTACGCAAGTGGCTGAGCTGAATGATGGACTCGAAATTAGTGGGCCGGCACCCCTGCACGGTGCGCGCGTGGCGAGCTTCGGTGATCATCGTATCGCGATGGCGTTTGCCATAGCGGGTTTGTTTGCTGATGGGGAAACCATTGTTCAGGACGCCGAATGCATTCGCGAGTCCTATCCCGGATTCGAAACGGTGCTTGAAGAGTTCACCAATCCGAAACGGATGCAGGTCAGCACTCCGGTGATCGGTTCCCTCAGTCCCACTGCGCCCGAGCAAAGCTGAAATGGTAGGGACGCCGCGCTGTGCGGCGCAGCGCCCGGACACTACCAGAAGTGCGCGTTGCGTTGCCGTGCGATGGGCGACTACAGTTAGGCCCTCGACTCTATGCGCTCTCTCCAACGAGATTTCCATCGGCAAGTTGCCATTGACGGTCCGGCTGCTTCTGGGAAAAGCAGTGTCGCGCGAGAGCTTGCCCGGCGGCTCGGCTTTATCTACGTCAACTCCGGTGCTATTTATCGAGCGATCACCTGGTACTTGCTGCAAAAAGGCATCCATGCAGAAGATAGCGACCGCATCGCCCACGCTCTCGAATCAGCAGCGATTACCTGCTGTCTTCAGGACAGCGAGTCGCGGATCCTGATCGATAATGTCGATCCCGCGGACCATTTGCGTGATGATCGTGTGAACGAAAGTGTTGCTCGCGTTAGCAGGCTGCCGTTGGTCCGCCAAATTGTCGGGCAGAAACTGCATGAATATGCGCGCAGCCACGACTTGGTCGTGGAAGGAAGGGACATTGGTTCCGTGGTTTTTCGCGAGACCCCTTACAAATTTTACGTTGATGCTTCGCCCGAGGTGCGTCTCCGGCGTCGTGCCGCACAAGGAGAACGCGACGAAATCACGCTGCGCGATCACGCCGATTTTTCACGACCTGTTTCACCACTCGTCATTGCCGAAGACGCGCATGTCATCGACACGTCACGTCTTACAATCGAGGGAGTCGTCAACAAAATCATCGCACGGCTTAAGCAAATGGGTCTGCAGATTTAGAGATTGAATAAAGAGGAATCGCTCAGTCACTAAATCGCGAGCTCGTTAGATGAATTTCTACTACTGGCTTGGTTATCACTTTTCTCGTCTTGTCGGCCGATTGTTTTTTCGTTTTCGCGTAGTTCATCGGGAACGCATGATTCAGAGCGGGCCGGTGATTCTCGCCATGAACCACCAGAGTTACCTCGATCCGCCGCTCGCCGGGACTACGTGCGATCGGGCGATATACTTTCTGGCCCGGCGAACACTCTTGGACGCGCCGCTGCTTGGCTGGCTGTTGCCAAAGCTGAATGTAATCCCAGTTAATCAAGAAGGCGTGGATCGTGGTGCCATTAAGGCTTTGATTCGTGTTCTGAAGGCAGGAAACGGGGTGTTGGTTTTCCCTGAAGGCTCGCGCACGCTCGATGGTAAGTTGCAGCCAGCCGAACCGGGATTGGGCCTCGTGATTGCCAAAACGCTGGCGCCAGTCGTGCCAATGCGGATCTTTGGCGCCCACGAAGCCCTGCCCCGAGGCGGCGGCGGTTTGCACTTTGTGCCAATTACCATCGTGATCGGAGAACCGATTTTTTTTTCGGCAGCCGATGTCGGGCCGCCGGGAAAGAACCTCTATTGGCGACTAAGCCAGCGCGTTGTGGATGCAATTGCGGCGCTGCGCCTGGACTGACGCCGCCTTGCGCTTGTGGGATCGACTTCGATACTAAGGCGTGAATTCAGACAAGCCGCCCCTCGAAAAATCCCGGCCATTCCGGGTCTCAAAGGGCGTTGTTGTAGTGATACTCGTCATTATTGGGGCACTGGCCTTATTGGCTGTCTTCGCGAATGTCCAGCGTTTTCGACGTGGACAGGTGGAGACCGTCGTGATCAGACCGGCAACTACACCAGCGCCGCCGGCGCGTTAAGTTTCGTTTGACTAGCTCTTGGCCTTCCGTTTTCTTCATCCGAATTACAGAAGACTAGTTACAGTTTACTCCTGATATGAAAAAACTTTTTATCCTGTCGATGCTCATCTCTTTTGCGATGGTTTGCTCCTGCCAAAAACAAGATTCAGCAGTTGAACAACAACTTGCTCAGCGGAAAGCAGAGCTGGACGCACGCGAGAAAGCATTAGATGAGCGAGAGACAGCGTTGGCCGAAAGAGAAAGAGCCACAGCCAGCCGCCGGATGAAGCCCGCGGACGTTCAGCCACAGGGCACGATTCGCGACCCCGCGCAGGTGAAAGCTGAAAGAGACAAGAGAATACAACAGCTCCCACCCGAGCTTCAGTTGCAGGGTCTGATTGCCGACCCCTCGCGGGACAATGCTGACAAAGACAGCCGAATGCAAGAGAGACTCGCTCAAAGACAGCGTCGGATGGAAGAATTACAAAAAGCGAGGATGTCTCGCGCGGTTAAATCTTTTGCGGCAGAGGCCGCGTCGCCAACTCCGTCTCCTGCGGTAGAGGCTACTTCGCCGTCTCCTTCGCCTACGCCTGAGTAAATTCGAGCCGTTATTTACGCGCCTCGGCCAAAACTGGCCGGTAACTTGCGCCTTCGCTGGCAAGCTCGCGAGCGTATTGGAGCGTGTCGATGGAACCGACATTCTTGTCGCGCCGGATAGCTTTGATTCTCGGGAAACGCAGCGCTAGTCCACTGGCGTGACGCGTGCTGGGCTGGATGGAATTGAAGGCGATCTCGAGCACGACATCTGGTTTCACTGTACGATACCGCCCATGATCGACGATCGTGTTCTGTTTGAAGTGCTCGGTTAATTCTGCAATCTCGACATCGGTCAATCCGCTGTAAGCTTTGCCAATGGGCAAAAAGTCGCCAGTGACTTCATCGCGCACCGCGAAGGTGTAATCGCTCAGGACATTATTGCGCTTGCCATGGCCAAGCTCTGCCGCGACAACAACCACATCCAGTGTCGCCAGCTCTTTTTTGAGTTTGAACCAGAACATCCCCCGGGTGCCGGGTAAATAAAAGCTCTCCGGGTCTTTGATCATCAGACCTTCGTTCAAGCGCCGGCGAGCCTGTTGAAACGTTTGTTCGATGTCAGCGACAGAATGGGCGGGGGTCACTCTGGCAATTTGGAATTGTGAAGGTAAACGCAGGCCATCGAGGTGTCCTCGCCGCTCGCGCAACGGAGTTTTCAACAACGACTGCCCGTTCAGCCAAAGAAGATCAAAGATGACAAACGCGACCGGCACGTCCGCCGCCGCGCGCGCGAATAGATCAGTGCCGTCGCTTGTGCGGCCGAGTCGCCTTTGCAGATCGAAAAAGGTGAGCCTGCGATCTTCCTGGAAGGCGATAATTTCACCGTCGATAATCAACTCTTCCTGGAAGTTCCTGGCTTGATCGGCCAGCTCGGGAAACTGACTGGTGATACGCCGCAAATCGCGCGAGGAAATTTCAACGCGTTGTGCGGTGCGATGAAGCTGCGCGCGGATACCGTCGAATTTGTCTTCCAAATAAACCGTGGCGCGCATTGATAAGGCCGCCGTCCGATCGGGGTCTGTCGCGCCAGCAAACCGTTCCCACACGGCTTCAGCAGTCGGTTGAGGAGCCGCAAGCATGCACTTGATTGGACGAAAGAGCGACAGCTCCGCCCGATGCAGTTCCTTTCGTGAAGCGAGCAGCGCGGTCTGGCCAATGTCGCCTGACAGCATGTTGGCCTCTCTTACTTCTTCGAGGGGAACATCAAATGCCTTCGTAATTGCCTCCTCGACCAAACCCTCGCGCAATCCGATGCGCAGGTCGCCGGTCAAGATTTTAACGACGTACTCGCCTTCGCGCGGGGACAAGATCGACAGTCGATTTTGCAGCAGTTTTGCCTTCGCGTTGGGGCCGCGGGCGCGATGGAGATTTTCGAACAACTCGTGCGATTCACGGATACTGAATGGCTGCGGCGCTGTTCGCCCATCGAGAATTTCGAACGCGCTCCTGCCAGCATCGCCGTGGGCGCTGGCGATGCGATGAAGTTCCGTGTCGTCGATGTGGGTCGCGGCTTGCAGCGCGCGGAAAATTATTGCCCAGCCAACCTGCAGTGTGCGCAAATCGCTTTGGGCAAATGCTCTTCCGGTAAAGTAGAGGGTCGCGATCGGAAGCTGCTCGCTCGTCAGGCCGCGCAAGTAACCGGCAAGCAGTCGAATTTTCTTCAGTTTTGCCGGAGTCGCAGCGATCGCTTCACCGATATTCGCAAACGCGATAAATTCGGATTGCGGAGGCGAATGGTAATGACGGCGCACTGCCCCGTCCGGACATCGCAGCGCGATGTCCCTACCTCCAAGATCCAACTCCATTTGATTTTCCTCGCTCAATGCCCAGGCTTCGACGCCGCGCATGCGGAGATCACTGGCAAACTCGGCGGCGAAACCATGCAGTGTAAACACTCGTTGTGGCCGTACCAGTCCCACGTAGCGAATCAAATCGTCATAATCCGCGTGATCCGAAAGAGGAAATGCGGCATCGACTCCGTAGCGATAGATCGCATTTGGATCGACCGCCCAGCCGCTGATGATTGCCACGCGTCTGTGCGGGATTTTTTCCAGCATCTGCGAACGATTTGTGCTCGGTGGGCAGATCAAAACTTTTCCTGCAACATCATTTGCATTGTACCGCACGTATTTGCAAAACGACTGGCCGAACTGCTCGTAGATGCGCGTCATCCGATAAACCGAGCCGTGCAGCATGGGCGTTAGGCCCGCTCCATCAAGCGAACACAATATCTCCTGAGCTTTGCCTAACGAGTAGCCCAGAAGCACCGGCACTTGGGCGGCTTCGATTGTTTCGCGGCAGAACGCGACTATTTGGTCAATGACTTGCTCCGTTGGCGGAAATCGATAGCGCGGCAGACCGAATGTGGTCTCCATTATGAGTGTATCGGCGTGGCGCCACTGCGCCCGTTCGGCGGATTTTCCGGGACGCAGCTTGAAATCTCCCGTGTAAAGGAGCGTTTCGTCGCCGGCAAAAAGGAAACATTGCGCCGAGCCAAAGATATGGCCGGCGGGCAACAGCATCAGATCCAGCCCATCCACGCTTCCCTTTTCGCCAAATGGCAGAATGTGCTCCGTGCGGGAGCCCGGCAGCCGACTTTGCATCAAGCGCGCTGTGCGCTCGGAAACGATGATTTCATCGTGTGGCGCAATATGATCGCCATGCGCGTGCGAAACAAAAGCGAATCGCTTTGCGTCCCATGGGTCGAGCCATAAATCCTGCCGCGGCAGATATACCCCGCGCTCATAACGAACTTCAATCATAAAAAATGGAATTTACTTTTAGATCGTGACAGTTCCATAAGACAAAGGGACGAATTGACAGATGATTCTCAAACCAGCTTTATTACACCGATGAGGCTTGTTGCTTCCCTCTTCGCTTTGAGCTCTTTGGCGATCGCCGCGCCAAGTCAGGCTGCGCGTCAGCGTGTAGAACCAATGGTCGTCGAAAAAGTGACGCGGCTGCCAGTGGCGCCAAACAGCGATTTCGAGTTTCGAAAAACGAAGCTTTTCCTTTTGAGTGAGAAAACACCACAAGGGACCGGGAGCCGGCAAACGACAAGCACGTTGGGCGGAAAGTCGAATGCGCCGAGCCAGAAAACTGCGACGCTTCAGGACGCTCCTATTACCTTCGAGCGCCATTACCGGATGTTTGGGGCAGTGACCGCCTTGGATCAACGTCAGCGTTTCGGCAATTACTTCGATTTCTTTTGGCGGGCCAAGCGGCCCTCCGACGTCACAGTGCGTCTGGAGTATCGCCAGGAAAAATTACACGAACACGTCCAAGCACAGGAGATTAGCTATCGAAACGTGCGTGGCACCCGTAAAACGGAATTCAAGGTCATTGGCGACGATTACTTTGATGATGGCCGCGTGATTGCGTGGCGGTGCCTGTTAATCGCTAACGGCCAGATCGTGGCCGAAAACCGCTCCTATATGTGGGAGTAGTGTGCGCGGGAGTCAGGCCGGCCGCTTTCTTGGTCTTGGTTGCGGTGGAGCGCGTTGCAAAGGCCACCCTTCGCTCAATGCGGCCCTTGGTGGCCTGCGTTTCGAATCAAATTTTGGGAGCTGCTGACATCCTGTGAGGTTTGACAGCATGCCTTTTGGACTGGTATCCTTTTAAGGAGTAACTGTGGATTCATCTATTCAAGTAGGGGTGAGCGGCCCGACCGTATGGGTGAGAGTGGAGGGGAAAGGTAGTTTCCTCAATAGTGGCAACCTCAAGGAGTTCGCCCGCCAGATGCTGGACCGGGGCTATCGCGAATTTGTGGTGGACCTGGCGGATTGCGCCATGATGGATTCCACGTTCATGGGAACGATGGCCAGCGTGGCGTTGCGGTTGAAGGAGCTCGGCCACGGTCATCTTCACATAGTTCACTGTGGGAATCGCAGCCAGGACCTTCTCTCCGGCCTGGGCCTCGATCAGATATTTGATATTCACGGCAATGGCGCGAGAGCGCCTGAATGTGAAGCGCTCGAGCGAACCCATAAAGACCAGTCGCCAGCGACCCAAAAAAAGGAGCAGGCAGAAACGATGCTGGAAGCGCACGAGGCGCTTTGCGAGGCAGCGCCGGAAAATCTCTTTCGCTTTAAGGACGTTCTCGATTTCTTAAGACAAGATCTTCATCACGAGACGTCCTCGAAGTAAACTGGCCCTTGGTCATGTGGCCGACTCTTCTCCTCGGACTGCTTGTCGCGTCTATTGCCGGGTGGATTATTACCACCTACCTCCAGGCACGGCGGATTCGCAGGCTCGAGCGTTCTCATGAGGAGATCCAAGTCGAAGAAACGCTCGTTTTCGATTTCCTGCACGGCCTCGGCGAAGCGTTCCGGGAAACCATTCGACCTCAGGAACTCCATCGGCTCATTGTCGAGGGCGCTACGCGCATTCTCGACGCGCACGGCGGAGCGCTTTATGTGACCGATCGCACGGGCGCGAAACTTACGCCGGCTTTTATCTCGAAGGGGTGTCCGCCGCTGGTGGACATTCCGCCGAATATGTTGCAACAAGCGGCCGCCAATCCCACCGCTCTTGAGAGCTTTCTCCGGTTGCACACGGTCGGCCCGGGTGAAGGACTGATCGGGCGCGTCTGGCAAACGGGGCAATCCGTTTGCTTAAACGAGTTCTCGGAAGCACCGGAGTTGGCGAAATTGCGTGGCAGCGCTTTTGGCATCTCGTCGATCATGGCGGCGGCGCTGCGCTATGGAAATCAAGATCTGGGCGTGCTGGTGCTCGCCAACAGTCCAATGGGTGCGCCGTTTTCGCAGGCTGATTTTGTCGTTTTTAAATCGATCGCTGAGCAATCTGCCTTTGCGCTCTACAACGCCATCATTTACTCGATGGCGAACGAAAAGAAGCGGCTGGATCACGATCTTGAGATTGCCCGGGACATTCAACGTATTTTGCTTCCGTCGGAAGCGCCGGCCATTGATGGATTTCAGATCAGCGGCATCAATGTGCCAGCCCGCCAGGTGAGCGGCGATTATTTCGATTATATCCAGGTCGATGAAGAGCGCCTCGGCGTGGCCATTGCAGACGTTTCGGGAAAAGGCGTGCCCGCGTCGCTCATCATGGCGATTTGCCGCAGCGTTTTGCGCGCTGAGGCAGCTCGGAACCCGTCTCCCGCGGATGTTTTACGAAAGGTGAATCGTCAGCTCTATCCCGATATCAAAGAAGACATGTTCATCAGCATGGCCTATCTCATTCTGGACCACCAGCGCAATGGCGTTACCCTCGCGCGCGCCGGACACGATGCGCCGTTACTTTACCGGCGGCAGTCGCAAACTGTTACGCCGGTAAAATCGCCAGGAATGGTCGTGGGAATTGACAGCGGAAGCGTGTTTGATAGGCTGACAGTGGACTTCGCCGTCCCGCTCGAGCGCGATGATTGCCTCGTCCTCTACACTGACGGTGTGACCGAAACGCTAAATACTGAGGGAGACGAGTTCGGTCTCGATCGCATGATGGAATCGGTCCGCGCCAGCGCGAGCGATGGCGCACAGGCAATCGTAAAGAGAATCATCGAGACGGTACGCGATTTTACCGGTTCGGCACCTCAAAACGACGACATCACGTTGATTGCGATCCGAAAAACATGAAAAAAATTCCTATTTCTGAAGAAAACGAACAAATGAAGGCATCGGCGTCGGCAAGAGCGATGCCTTCATCTGCCGCACGTGCGCCTGCAAGGGGCAGCGAGCCAGGGGAGCCAGAAGATCCAATGGCCGGTTTGCAAGCCGATCTCGACCGATTCCGCGATCTGGCATTGCGCAGTCAGGCTGATTTCGAGAATTATAAAAAACGCTCTGCACGCGAAAAGGAGGAGGCGATCAAGTACGCCAACAGCGCGTTGCTCGAGCGGTTAGTGGCAATTATCGACAACTTTGAGCTTGGTCTCGCGGCTGCAAAAGAGCAGGGCGAACAATCGCCCATTTATTCCGGAATGGTTCTCGTCCAAAAGCAACTTAATGATTTGCTGGCCGAAAATCGGCTGGACCCGATCGAGGCCGAAGGCAAAAAGTTTGATCCAAACGTGCATGAAGCAATTGCGCATGAGCCGAGTGATCAAGTTCCCGAAGGGTTTGTGCTGCGCCAGGCACGTCGCGGCTATCGATTTAAAGACCGATTGCTTCGGCCGGCAAAGGTGGTCGTTTCCAGCGGACCGGGAAAATGACGGAGGCTTCTTGCCTCTCAGTCCCATCGATCCCATTAGTCACATAGACTTGTAGCCATATGGCCACCACGAACAAACGCGATTACTACGAGGTGCTGGGCGTTGGACGAAGCGCCACCGAAGAGGAGGTCAAGCGCGCGTATCGCAAACTCGCGGTTAAGTTTCATCCAGATAAAAATCCAGAGGACTCGCACGCCGAGGAAAAGTTCAAGGAACTGGGCGAAGCGTACGATGTCCTCATGGACGCGGACAAACGCGCTGCCTACGATCGGTTCGGCCACGCTGCGTTCGCCCCGGGCGGCGTCGGTTTCGGTCGCGGCGCGTTCCATGATCCATTCGAGATCTTCCGCGAAGTATTCGGCGGAGGCGGTTTTGGCGGCGGAATTTTCGAGACGTTCTTTGGAGGGGGCGGTAGCGCGCGCACAGAAGACCGGCGCCGCGGGTCAGATCTGCGTTACGACATGGAGATTAAACTGGAGGAGGCAGCTTTTGGCGCGGACAAGCAGATTGAGATCGAGAAACTCGACACGTGTGACAAGTGTCAGGGCAGCGGCGCGGAACCCGGTTCGCGCAAGATTAGCTGTCCCACCTGCGGCGGCCGCGGCCAGGTAGTCAGTTCACGTGGATTTTTTCACATTTCACAGACATGTCCCCGCTGTCACGGCGCCGGTGAGATTATTGAAAAACCGTGCCAGAAATGTCGTGGCGAGGGGCGGGTGGAAAAATTAAGCCGGGTTAAGCTGAAGATTCCCGCTGGAATCAGGGAAGGGACCCGGCTGCGTTCGTTAGGCAACGGGGAAGCCGGCATTGGCGGTGGTCCACCAGGCGACCTTTATGTGGTCATCCACATCAATGAACACAAAATCTTTCAGCGCGAAGGCGATGATTTGTATTGTGAGGTGCCCATTCCATTTTCCATTGCGGCCTTGGGCGGCGAGATTGATGTGCCGACACTGGAAGGCAAAGCGCATCTCAAAGTGCCCGCTGGCACGCAAAGCGCGCAGTTGTTCAAACTGCGCAGCAAAGGAATCGTGAACGTCAACAGCCGTGGCCATGGCGATTTGTTCGCGCGTCTAATTGTCGAGGTGCCATCGCGCTTGAATGCCGAGCAACGTCGCAAGCTGGAGGAGTTCGCTGCGCTTTGCGGCGAGGAAAACACTCCAATGCGCAAAAGTTTCTTCGAGCGCGCCAAGGAATTTTTCAAATAAGCGTCGCCGTTTCCGTGGTTCACAATGGTGTCAAGCTGATTGAGTGCCCGCGCGACGCCTGGCAGGGTCTGAAGCGGCAAATCCCCACGGAACTGAAGGCGCGTTACCTGCTCGCGCTCATCGGGGCGGGATTCAAGCACATCGATGCTGTGAGCTTTGTCTCTCCCAAAGCCGTTCCACAAATGGCCGATAGCGAGAAGGTGCTGGAGCAAATCGATGTGCCTGGCGACGTCGAAATCATCGGCATTGTGGTAAACGAAAAAGGCGCGGAGCGCGCGATCACCAACAAAGTAGTTGCCACCTTGGGTTTTCCTTACTCCATCTCTGAAACGTTTTTAAGCAAAAACCAAAACCAAACGCTCGAAGACGGCTACGAAGTGTTGCAATCGGTTAAAGCCAAAGCTGACAAGGCAGGGCTCGGCATGGTCGCTTACATTTCCATGGCGTTCGGAAATCTGTATGGCGATCCGTGGAATGAGGATGAAGTGTGCCAGGCAGTGGGGAAATTGGCGGGCATCGGTATTCGATCCATTTCACTCGCTGACACCGTTGGAGTCGCCGCTCCTGATCTGATTCGCCGCGTGATCGAATCTGTGATGAGCCAGTACCCCGGCTACGACATTGGTGTACACCTTCACAGCGCGCCCGGTGGGGCCGCGGCCAAAGTGCTCGTTGCGTACGACGCGGGTTGCCGGCGCTTTGATTCGGCGATCGGTGGCCTTGGCGGGTGCCCTTTCGCGCAGGACACGCTGGTTGGAAACATTCCCACAGAGAGCGTGATCGCAGCGCTTCAACAGCGAGGTGTGGAGCTGCCGATAAGCAAATCGTTGGCAGAGGTGTTGGCGGTGAACTCGCTTATCGCAGCTAACTATTCATAGGTCGTATTAGTTCCCTGGGTCGCATGCATCGCTTCTACATTTCGCCGGAGAATTGGAACCCCGGCGCGCTGGCGTTGACTGGATCGGAGGCGCATCACGCGCGCGACGTACTGCGAGTCAGGCGCGGCGAGAAGGTTGTTCTGTTCAACGGACAAGGGCGCGAAATCACTGCGGAAATTATCGATTTTACTGGCGAAGAAATCAGACTGCGAAGATTGCATGAAGCAGAAACGCCGCCGCTGCGGTGCCGGATTGTTCTGGGACAGGCGATTCCAAAAGGGAAAAACATGGAGTTGATCGTGCAGAAGGCGGTCGAGATCGGTGCAGCCGAAATCGCGTCAATCATTTCCGACCGCACTATTGTGCAGATCGATTCCGAAAGCGCCGCGCAAAAACAGTCGAAATGGCAGCAAATCGCAATTGAAGCCGCGAAACAATGCGGTCAAAACTGGCTGCCGCGCGTACGCACGCCGAAAAAATTGGCAGAGTTATTTTCTATGTCTGCGGTAGAATCATTCGATCTTCGGCTAATCGGATCCCTCCAGCCTGATGCGCAGCACTTGAAGAAGATCCTCGCAGATTATGCGAGTGAACATCAACATCGTCCTCAGAGCGTATTGATGCTTGTTGGGCCGGAAGGCGATTTCACGCCTGCGGAACTTGCGCTTGCGCGGCGACACGGATGCCACCCGGTCACGCTCGGCCCAATCATCCTGCGAGTGGAAACCGCGGCAATCTATTGCCTGAGTGTTCTCTCCTACGAACTGCTGATTTAGTCAGGCGGTTGAAACCGGGGAGGCTACTCGGCCATCGCCGCTTCGACGGCGGATTCGCTGGGAAGATCAGATGCGGGCACAGTCTGGTCCGGCGGCGCGGGTTGGATTGAAACAATCGTAAATTGAGCGGCGCCGTGCTCGGTCTTTAGGGAGACAGTCTCGTCGATTTTATGACCAAGCAGCGCCTGCCCGATCGCGGTTTGATACGAGATGATGTGGCGATCGGGATCGCCGTCCCACGCGCCTAGGATCGTATAGCTCTCTTCCTTGTTCGTCGTCACCTCGCGCACGGTGACGATTGTGCCGATGGAAACACGCGAGGTGTCGGCATTTTCAAATGAAGTGCCGCGCGCGTTGTGCAGCATTTGTTCCAGTTCGGCTTTGCGCCGCATCAGCACGCTCTGCATTTGCTTGGCTGCTTTAAATTCAAAGTTCTCGCTGAGATCGCCGTATGATCTGGCGAGCGCGATCTCCTTGCTGTTCTCGGGAATTTTCACTTTTACAAGTTCTTCGTATTCGGCCTTACGCTTTTCTAGGCTGCTCCAAGAAACGATTAACGGTGCGGTCTCGCCCTGCGGTTGTGCGCCCGCGATCATGCTTTCAAGTTCCGGATAGACTTTGACCATCCGCGCCAGGAGTGAGCGCTTGGTCAGCTCATCGAACAACGGGTTTAACTGGAGCCGCCGCATCGCATCGCGCGCCAGACCGACATCGGCTTTCTTAAACATCTCCCCAAGCAATTGCCGGTCTTCAACCACGGCCCGCTGCAACTTGCTGGCGCGACCCGCGGCATTGTGTTGTTCCCGCTCGAGCGCGGCGAGAGTCGCCCAGAGCAGATCGGGGGTGATCAGTTCACTCCAATTTTTCCGGTCGCTGCACAACCAGATGAGCATCTCGCTCGTGGCTGAATGTTCGCGAATGCTTTGCTCCAGCATTGTCCGAAGCTCGGCGTGTTGCCCGGCTTCGTTCAGGATGCGCGGAATTTGCGCCACCATGCGGCCGTGGCTCGCTTCCATCAAACGCAAAGCGCGCTCTGTCCAGCCCGGACCGAGCGCGGACGGCAACGCTTCTAAGATCCGTTTCTCTTTCGCCGCTGGCAATTTCGGCAGGATCGATATTAAGCGGTTTTCTTCCTCGAGAATTAATTTCGAAAGAGTCAAACCGATGTGGGTCGTGTGCAGTGGCGGGACGCGCGCGAGCAAATCGTCCCGGACCATGATTAGCTCAAACGCGAGTTCGGGATGTATTCTCTGATTGCGCGCCGCTGTGTTCTCGATGGTCGCAATGATCGGCTGAAGCTGTTTTTCAGGTTCCTTGAATTGCTCGTCAGATTTTAGGATTTGTTCGAGCACTCCGATTTGCTCTTTCGGCTGGCGGGCTTTATTAAACGCGGCGATTAACTCGTCAGCATGCGATATGCCTTTGCCACGGATTTGGATTGGCTCGGTCTTTTTTGCAGGTATCGAAAAAGCGCCGCTCGCCTTCAGCGCCTTCTTCGTTGATTCCCACCAGCGTTTCCATTCCGCCTCCGTGAAAACATCGCCCACCAGCCATTCATTGATCTGCTGCGCGGTGGCTTTTCCGTCCAAACTTTCCAGAATATTTCGCACCAGCCCAGCCGGATTTTCCCTGGCCAAATTTTTGATCGACACGAGGTCGGTGGCCTTGCGCGCAAGAAAATGCTCCGGCGGGAGCGGCGTTAGATTTTCCGCCGCGTACTGGACCTGCATGGGATGGGACTTCTTGCTGGCAAAATCGATTACGATCTGATTGAGCAACAGATTCCATTCGCGCACGCGACCGAATCCCCAACTCTTGTGCAGACAAAATGTGCCCGGCTTTAGTTTTTCCAGTTGCTCGGCGGCTTTGGAGGTGAGCTTTCCTGATTCGACAAGCTTTTGTAGTTCAACGTCCATTTTTTGCAGGGGAGACAATATCACCTCGTAGGAGATACGCCATAAGTCCCATGAGATGAGCGCGCAGTTTGCGATTGCCGTGCGCCTCGCGACATGAAAATCTCCCAGCCGTGAGCACCAGTATCTGGTTTTGGCTCGCGTTCACCGCGGGCGTTTTTATCGCGTTGACGATCGATCTCGCCCAATTCAAGCACCGCGGACGCGAACTGAGCATGCGCGCGGCGACCCAACGCACTGCCATCTGGATCGTGCTCTCGCTCCTTTTCAATTTGCTAGTGTGGAAACTGCGCGGGCCGGACAAAGCCCTCGAATTTCTCACCGGCTACGTGATCGAATACTCGTTGAGCGTCGATAACATCTTCGTTTTCGTGCTCATCTTCGCTTATTTCAAGGTGCCGCCGATGGCGCAGCATCGCGCCCTAGTGTGGGGAATCGTGGGGGCCCTTGTCATGCGGGGCATCATGATCTTGCTCGGCGTGACTTTGGTGTCGCGGTTTCATTTCATTCTTTACATCTTTGGAATCTTCCTAGTGGTGACCGCCATTCGAATGCTTTTTGGAAGGGCCGGCGAACCAGATTTCGGGAAGAGCCTGGTGATGCGTTTTTGCAGGAATTGGATTCCCATCACCCCGGAATTTTACGGCGAAGATTTCAGAGCGCGCGTGAATAACCGCTGGATGCTCACACCACTCGGGGTGGCGTTGATCGTCATCGATGTGATGGACCTGGTTTTCGCAGTCGATTCCATCCCGGCAGTGTTTGCGATCACCCAGGACTCGTTCATCGTTTATACCTCGAACATCTGCGCTATCATGGGTCTGCGATCGCTCTATTTCGTGCTGGCGCGCCTGATGAATCGTTTTGTTTACCTGAAAACAGGCCTCGCCTTCGTGCTGGCTTTTGTTGGGCTCAAGATGCTCGCGGCGAAATATTTTTCGGTGCCGACTCCGATCTCCCTGGGCGTCGTCGTGCTCATTCTTGCAATTACGGTCGTGGTTTCGATCATGACGACGCAGAACCGGGTTGCAACCGAAGACCGAAAATAAGTATTGCCTTTGCTGTTCGGAATCATTTAACTGGTTTGGAACGCCTATGAAAACAATCCTTGCCCTCGCAACGGTGGTTGGCCTTGCCAACGGAGCCTTCGCCGATATTCAAGACCCGCCATCGAATGATTACGGGCCAACACGCAAGCTCGGCCGCGGCCTCTCAAATTTCTTCATCGCTCCGACTGACTTTTTTGTGACGGTTAATCAAGTCAACCAAACCGAAGGTAATTCCGCGGGAGCTGGTTACGGCGTGTGGCGTGGACTGGGGCGCGCTGGCGCACGACACGTAGCGGGTCTTATTGAAATTCTAACGTTTCCGTTTCCAATTTGGCACCAAAGCTATTATCCGATTCTGCCACCGGACATCCCGTACATTCATGCCGGCTATCCGGAATTTCCGCCTGAGGTCGGTAACGAGTCGAAATACCCTTACGTGCGCGATTCGCACCAGGATTTCAACTAGCATTCGGTTTCCGTCTGGGTTGCTTGTTGTTCTGGTGACTTAAGCGGCTCCTCCGCGCTAGCTGGCTTTAGCGTGGTTGCCAACAATTTTCCCTGAGGCGTACCGAGTGAAGTACTCCCGCAACTGCTTCAGCGGTTTCAGCCGAGCGAATGAAAACCGCTCAAGCGGTCAGTAGCGGTTCTTGGCTGCTGCCCACACCGCGCTAAAGCTTGATATTAATGATATGCGCTTTGTCGATTTGAAGATCGAAGACATCGCTTTCGGTGGGAAAGGCGTCGGCCGGGCACAGGGTAAAGCCGTCTTTGTTCCTTACACGATTGAGGGCGAGATCGTTTCCGCCGAGGTCGTGCGCGAGAAAAAGCAATTCGCCGAAGCGGAACTGGCCGATGTAAAGCAGCTTTCGCCGCATCGCGTAGAACCACAGTGTCCTTATTTCGGCCGGTGCGGCGGCTGCGCGTATCAACACATCGATTACGAACATCAGCTCGCGATTAAATGGCGACAGGTACGCGATGCTCTCCAGCGAATCGGCAAGCTCAAGGATGTTCCGATGCGGCCGATCATCCCTTCTCCGAAGCATTACGCGTATCGGAATCGCATCACTGTGCACGCACACGACGGCATCATCGGTTTTTTCCGCCGCGATTCACATCGATTGATCGACATCGAGCGTTGCCCGATTTCGCGCGATCAAGTCAATCACGCTCTCGCGGAGTTACGCGCACAACCAAACGTGCGCGATGGCCATTACACGTTGCGGGCTTTGCCCGGCGCACGCGTTTTTTCCCAAACCAACGACGCGGTCGCAAATGCGTTACGCGATCTGGTCGTCGATCTCGTTCCGCCGAATCAAGAACTGTTGATCGACGCTTATTGCGGTGCCGGATTTTTTGCAAAAGCGTTGCTCGACAAATTCGAGCGCGTCATCGGGATTGATTGGGACCGATTCGCGATTGCGGCGGCGAAAGAAAACGCCACCGAAAAAGAGACTTACATCGCCGGCGATGTGGAAGAGGAATTGCAAAAGGTAGTGGCGGTTCACCTGAACCGCCCGCCGCGCGCAGACGACACGCATGCCGGGCGATTGAGATCAATCGCCGCTACCACCAACATCGTCGATCCTCCGGCGACTGGGCTGAGCGAAGCCGTTCGCAAAGCCATTGTTGATCTTCCACCGACGACGCTCATTTACGTCTCGTGTAACCCGCCGACACTAGCGCGCGATTTGAGAGAATTGCAGGATAAGTTCATCATCGAGTCGGTCACGCCGCTCGACATGTTTCCACAAACCGCCGAGATCGAAGTCGCTGCGAGCCTGCGAGCTGTGCCACCGGCATCCTGAAAATGATCGACGCGCGGGCGTTTTCGAACGTTCCCGCAAAGCAGCAACCACAAAGCCGAGTTTCATTGACGGATCGTACGACGATAAGTCCAATGGCAAGATGATTTGGGTCCTGGGTCTCGTCGCGGCACGCCTGAACTGGCCGATCATGCTGCCGTTTGTGATCTTGCTCGTGGCGATCGCGCTCGCTCCACTCATCGCTCAGCACCATTGGGAGCGGCATTACCACAAACTTTGCGTCGCTCTCGCCGGCATAGTTTGTCTGTATCATCTGTTCATTGTTAAACAGTCCGCGCGCGTCGTTCACGCGGGAATCGATTACGCGACTTTCATGGTCGTAGTCGGTTCTTTTTTCGTTGTCGCCGNTTTGTCTGCGCGCTCTTGGGCAATCTAATCGGCACTGTCGGTGCATCGATGCTGCTGATCCGACCGTGGATCGCAATGAACAGAAGCCGCGTCGCGCCGATGCATATTGCGTTCTTTATTTTTCTGGTCAGTAACATCGGCGGCGCACTGTTGCCGGTCGGGCCTCCCTTGTTTCTGGGATTTCTCAAAGGCGTGCCGTTTGGCTGGACGCTGCAAAATTGCTGGCGTCAATGGCTGATCACTGTCGCGATTGTTCTGGCCGTCTTTTTTGTTCTCGACCTTATCAATCTTCGCGCGCGCAAAAGGGCCATTCACGAAAGCGAAATCACGCAATGGCGCTGCGACGGCGCCCAGAACTTCGCTTTCCTGTTTGCGCTTCTGGCTGTGCTCATTGCCGTGCGTCCGGGCTGGCGCGAGCCGCTCATGGCATTGATCGCGCTGGGATCCTATTTCGCTACTCCACAGCGCATTCGCGAAGCCAACAATTTCACTTTGGCGCCACTCAAAGAAGTCGGCTGGCTTTTTCTCGGCATTTTCGGGACCATGATTCCGGTTTTGGAGTTCATGGAGCGATCGGCCGGAAAACTTGGGCTAGATTCCGACCTGACATTCTTTTGGGCGTCTGGCTTCCTCTCTGCATTGCTCGACAATGCGCCAACGTACTTGGCTTTTTTCGCGGCGGCGCTCGGACTTCATGGTTACGACCTTAATGATTCGTCGCACGTGGTAAGGTTCATTTCCGAAAATGGCCGCGAGCTGATCGCGATTTCATTAGGCGTGACCTTTTTTGGCGCGCTCACTTACATCGGTAACGCGCCGAATTTGTTCGTGAAAACAATCGCCGAATATGCGCGCGTGCCCACGCCGAGCTTTATTGGCTATATCTGGAAGTTCGCGATGCCGATTCTAATCCCGATCTTTGTCGTAATCTCGATACTATTTTTCCGCTGAGACTTTTTTCTTAACAAGATACCAGATCATTAGTCCTCCGATCGGAAGACCGATAAGGGTTTTCGGATCGTGCCGAAGCAAAGCATCGACCGAGTCACCGACGAGATTTGCGGTGAGAATTCCGATCGCGAGCCATCGTCCCCACTTAGCAGCTTGCGCAAGTCCCACTGCAGCTACGGCGCATGCTGTTCCGATTGCTGCTATCAGCGCGATTGATACGCCGCTGCCGATTTCTTCAAACTGAACGCGCGCTTCTGGTTTCAATCGCCAGATCGATTCCAGAAAGCTTCCCGGGAACGCCAGCGCCAACATCGTGCCGGTACAGATAAAAGCACTGCCCGCAAAAGAAAATTATCAGCAAGATCGTTCCAAGCGATGGACGCTTCGGGTTCAGGCGTAAACGAGCAGATCGATTTCTTCCGGCAGCGAGTTGGAGACTTCACGAATCACATTGCCGCGAAGAAGGTTCATCAGCGCATGGCGCTGAGGCGCGCCGAGGATCACGCGTGAGACCCCGAGCGTCGCCGCAACATCGACAATGGTCTCGGCGGCAGAGGGACTCACGGCATAGCAGAACAGCGGCGTGATGTTCTCGGCTTTCTGTTTCGCTTCGGCGAAAATTGTGCTGGCTTCTGGGTCTTGCTGCCATTTGCGCCTGGCATCCTCTTCGGTCATGAACGGTTGTTCACGCACGAATAGTAGATAAAGTCGCGAGCCGGCCTTCTGTGCTTCGCGCAGTGCGAAATCGAGGGTGCGCCCGGCGCTGCGAACCGCGCACAAGATCGCTTCGCCGCCTGAGGGAGCCAGTGCTTCAGAGATCGGACGCGCAAGATCGACATCTAATTGTCGCGGCGCGAGCGCGGGCACAGTTTCCTTTTTCATTCGACGTTCCTGCACAAGTCCGCGGAGAATTAATCCAACAGCGAGAATCGTGACGGCAAAATAACGCGCATTCGGTTTGTCGATGAGCAGCGAGATTTCGATCGCGGCCATGACGAGAAAAGTTCCGAACATGAGCGCCCGCTCCCAGGTTTTGATCGACAATTTCCGATCGGTCGAGGTGGCGCCTAGATTGGTTGCTATCGCGCCAACCACGCCAACAGCGTAGAGCTCGGCCAGACCGGACATGTCCTTCACGACAATCACGAGCAGCATTGGGACGAGAGTAGCGAGCAACATTCCCGCGCTCGGCACGCCCCATTTGTTGAGCCGCTGGAAGATCTTCGGGATCTCGCGGTCGCGTGACATGAGAAATTGGATTGCAATGAGGTCGACAATCGCAGTGTTGACGGCAGACAGCAGAAGCAGACCGAAAACAACGCTGACGAGGAAACCAAATGCATGACCCAGCGCGGGGCCAAGCGCTCCCCCAACGAAGATTTGGCCCATGTAACGCAGCATGTAATCGCGCACGCCTTCTGCCCCTGGCGCGTTGACGTCACCGTTCACGATCTGCAGTCCGCTGAGCGCGTGCATCGCGAGCCCAAGCAACGCGGTGAAGAGACAAACTTCGACCATCACAATCAAGATCGCCGGCGTGGATGTTCTAACGACACAGGGATTCTTATCGGTGGTTCCAGGATCAAGTTTCATTACCCCGGTTGCGTTGGCGATTGCTTCCACGCCCGAAAGTGCGAGCACGATGCCAACGAAACCGGCCCAGTTTTGGCCAAATGTTCCGTGCAATGCCTGCAAGTGAGCAAAGGCTTCATCCAAGTGGGGCAGACAAAAAAGACCGAGGATAACCACGACCACGGCGGTTGGAACCGAAATCAAGAACGCAAGGCCACCAGTTTGTTTCGGGCCTAACAAATTCAGCAAGCCAATGATCAAGATTGATGCGGCTGCGAATTTTTCTGGATGCGGCACGCCGAGATATTGAAAGGCGGAAAGCGCGCTGATCGCCGCAGTAACCAAATAATCGGCAATCAGCAAAAACGCGCCGACGATGGAGATGACTTCGCTACGGTGCCGCACGCTGGCGTAAACGCCGCCGCCGTCGGGATAGAGGCGGCAGATGACCATGTAGTTGAGCCCGACGAGTGCAGTGAGCACGCACATCGCCGTGATCAGCCAAAATGAGCTGTAGCCAGCGACGGCGAACGCAAGCCCAATGACGTAGGCCTTGCTTGTTCCCCAGTCGCCGTAAAGGATCGCGGCCGCGCGCTTCCAATCCACATTGCGTGGACGTTTAACGTTTGTTGGGATCAAATTTCACTCCGAAACGAGACTGGCTCGCGCGACGAGCGGTCCCACTTCAGCAAGCACGGTTTCGCACCGCAGCTCTTGCTCTTTAATGATGCTGACGAGGTTAGCTGTCGGGCTGGAGCCATTAAATGCTCTCGATGCCGCGCATCGTTGGCCCCGATCCGCGCCGCTTTTACGGACGGAATTGGGTTCCCCCGTTGGACCGGCTACTCGCCGATCCATTGAGCGAAACAAAGAACTGCTAAAACATCTGATTCAGTCGGTTCGCCGTCAAGCCGGCCATTGGCCGAGAAAGAGCTTGCCAGTGAACGAGCGTGCAATGGAGATTCTCCGCCAATAACCGATGGCGGAGCTGATAGACGATATTGTTCTCGACGCGAGCGCGGGCGTGCATCGACCGCGCAATCTGGATTGGAAACGCGCTGCCGCATTGCTCTACGGCGATTGGGGCACCAGCAAGGCGTACGTTATTGGCCTGGCATTCGTGGCGGCTGGATTTTCGTCGCTGCCGATCATTCTTTCCGTTTGCGCGCTCACGGGTTTGGTCGGCATTAATTACGCGGTCATTTGCCGTCATTTTCCCGACGGCGGCGGCGTCTATTCCGCTGCGCGTTCGCAAGGCAGATTACTCGCGGTCGTAGGCGCGTTGTTGTTGTTGGCCGACCTCACTGTCACCGCGGCACTGAGCGGTTGGTCCGCTCTTACCTACATCACCTCCGGTGCGGAAGATGTCGCCTGGATTAAGATGCTGCGTGATCACATCGCGCTCACCACCATTGGCGTGCTGCTGATCATGGGATTAATCAATTATTTTGGCCCGAAACATTCCGGTAGCTTAGCTGTGGCGCTGGCGCTGCCGACGGCATTCGTCGTCGTTATTTTAGTCGCATTGAGTGTGCCGCATTTGACCACGCATTTTCTCGAGCCGCCGCACAGAAGTCTGGGCGCGGTGTGGGTGCAATTCGTCGGCGTGATCCTTGCTTTGTCAGGCGCCGAATCGATCGCGAACCTCACCGGCGTTATGAAGCTCGATCCGGGATCCACAATAGAACACCCGAGCGTCGCGCGTGAATCAACGAAAGCGATTACACCAGTGGCGATCGAAGTTGTTTTAGGCACCGCGCTCCTCGGCTGGGCAATGCTTTCGTTGCCTTCCGTGCTCGGCAAGACATTGCATTTGACCGATCGCGGCGAGATCGCGGCGGTCCTCGGCCAACGCAGTGAGGACATGTTGCGTTTCATCGGCGAACAATTTGCAACCGCCACGTTTTCGCCTGCGGTCGGTCAGATTTTCGGCTGGATCGTTGGAATCGTTTTTTTCCTCCTGCTCTTGAGCGCGGCCAATACTGCCATCGTAGCGATGATCGGTCTGCTTTACATGATGTCGCGCGACCGTGAAATGCCGCGCCAGTTCAGACGACTCAATCACCACGGTGTTCCGACATGGCCGCTCGCCATCGCCATCGGCCTGCCTGCGGTTGTGCTGCTTTTTGCCACGAATTTTACCGCGCTGGCCGGTCTTTATGCCATCGGTGTAGTCGGCGCGATCACGGTCAACGTCGGTTCGTGCACATTCAATCGGACCGTGGGTTTCACCTGGTACGATCGCGTGCTCTTTGGCATCACGTTCGTGATTCTGGCTTTTGTCGAGCTTACGCTGGCCCACACGAAACTTGATGCGCTTCAATTCGTGCTCGCGGTTTTGATCGGCGGGCTGGCCTTGCGCGCTTACACGTTGAAGCTTCAGGGCCTCACCACTCTCACCGTCACGCGCGAAGTCGCGAAGATGGTCACGCCCGACCTGGCTGCGACGCTGCGGCCACAGTTGCAGGAAGGCCAAAAAATCATGGTCGCAGCGCGCGGGATCACGCCGGTGCTCAGTTTCGCGATGGACGAAGCGCAGTTGCGCAAGGCCACGCTGTGCGTGCTCTACGTTAAAGAGGTCGCCGTTTATTACACAGCAGCTGGCACACCGCTTGGCCGCGCCAAATGGCAGGACGATCCGGAAGCAAACGCTATCATGTGCTCGATGCTGAAACTGGCCGAGGAGCGCGACATCTGCGTCGTACCGGTTTACGCCGTAAGCCAGGACGCCGCCGCGACGATTGTGGATCTTGCCGCGACGATGGGCATCGATTTCCTCGTCATTGGCGCCTCGCAACGCAGCGCCATGGCGAAATTGCTCCGCGGCAGCGTGGCTACGAACGTGGCGCAGCAGCTACCGGATTCGATTCGTTTGATTATTTACGGATGAGCTGTAGCCACCGGCCTGTGGCCGGTCCAGTCAGGTGCCCGAGATAAGTAGAGCGCGACGGCCCGCAGGGCCGTGGCTACAGGCGTTGGTACAACGTTGAATGTTGAGGGTTGAGCGTTGAACGTTGAACGTTTCCAGCCATGACTCCGCCCAAAGTCCTCGTCGCCGATTCAATCTCCAAGAGCGGGATCGATGAGCTTTCGCGCGACGGTGCACTCGATGTGGCGATCAAGACCGGCTTGAACGAAACGGAACTGGTCGATCAGATCCCAGAGTTCAGCTCGCTCATCGTGCGCAGCCAGACAAAAGTTACGGCAGCGATTTTGAATGCCGGCGCCAAACTTCGCGTTGTCGGCCGCGCGGGAGTGGGCGTGGACAATGTCGATGTTGAGACGGCGACGCGCCGCGGCATTGTCGTGCTCAACGCGCCGGGTGGAAATACGGTTTCCACTGCCGAACACGCGTTTTCACTGTTGCTCTCGGTGGCGCGCAAGATTCCGCAGGCAGACGCAAACGTTCGCGGGAAAAATTGGGACAAAAAGAATTTCGAAGGCGTCGAGCTCTACAACAAAACGCTTGGCATTATCGGAATGGGCCGGATCGGCAGCGAGTTGAGCCGGCGGGCCATTGCTTTCGGGATGCGAGTCGTCGCCTATGATCCATACCTTTCCGCAACCCGCGCCCGCAGCCTGCAAGTCGAGCTCGTGGACGAGCTCGACGATTTGCTCACGAGCGCGGATTTCATTTCGCTGCATACGCCGCTCACCGCAGAAACTCGCCACGTTCTCGATGAAGCGCGACTGCAAAAAACAAAACGCGGCGTCCGCATCATCAATTGCGCCCGCGGTGGTTTGATCGACGAAGCCGCGCTGCTCAAGGCACTGCAAGACGCGCATGTCGCCGGGGCAGCGCTGGATGTTTTCGAAGTTGAACCGCTCCCAGTCGATTCCCCATTGCGCAGCGCGCCCAATCTCGTTCTGACTCCGCACCTCGGGGCATCGACAGCCGAAGCGCAGGAGAGCGTCGGCATCGAGATCGCGCAATCCATCCGCGCGGCGCTGCTCGAAGGCACCATTCGCAATGCGGTGAACATGCCTAATCTCGACGCGAAGACCCTCGCGATTATCGGGCCCCACCTGCGATTCGGCGAAAAGCTTGGCAGATTCCTTTCGCAGATCGCGCCGAGGCGCGCTGACTCTCTCAACATCAATTACAGCGGAAAAGTCAACGAGGCGGATACGACCGCGATTACGCGCGCAGCGCTCAAAGGATTCTTGCAACTCGCTGGTGGCAGCGAAGTCAACGAAGTGAATGCGCCTGCGTTCGCAGAAACTCTCGGCTTAAAAGTGAGCGAATCGCGCCTAAGCGCGCCAGGTGATTACACGGACATGCTTGAATTGTCGGCTATCGGCGAGGGAAAAACTGTTTCGGTGGGCGGCGCGTTTTTCGGCGCGACGCCGCGAATTGTAAGTATCAACAGCCGCCCGGTTGAAGCTCGTCCGCATGGCGTTGTGCTCGTGTTGGAAAACACCGATCGCCCCGGGATGGTCGGCCGCATCGGTACGTTGATCGGCGATCACGGCGTAAATATTGCCACGATGTCATTAAGCCGGAATCAAGCCGGCGGCACGGCACTCACCGTTTTGAATCTCGACACCGCGCCGAGCGAAGCGTTGCTAACCAAAATTCGCGCGAGCGAAGACATCCACTCCGCGCAGGTAATTCAGTTGTAGGGTAGGGACATCGCGCTGCGATGTGTCGCCGCGGCGACCGCAGCGCGATGTCCCTACCACTGTGGAGCGTTGCGACAAGCCAAATTCACCTTGTCGCAGTCGTGCGAATCCGATAGAACGATCCATTATGGACTTCGGCGCGCATTCAATTATTTGGATTATTCTCGTTGGTCTTGTCATCGGTGCGATCGCGAAACTGTTGATGCCCGGGAAAGATCCCGGTGGTTGCATCATTACGATTTTGCTCGGCATCGCTGGCGCGCTTATCGGCACGTGGATTGGTCGCCTTTTTATGGGCGAGAATTATGTGGCCGGTTGGATCATGTCGATCGTCGGCGCCATGATCCTTTTGCTGCTATATCGATTGCTCTTCAGGCGCGGCGTATAAGCATGCACTGCGCGTTGTAGCGGTGCTTCTGTCAAGCACCGACTCATTTGATCAGGCGTTTGACACAAACGCCTCTACACTGATTTCCAGTGCAGGCTTTGTAGAGAGAGAATTCCGCGCTTCAACGCTTCAACGATTTAACGAAGCCACGTTTGCTCTGTCTCGGGAATGCGAGATGGTCATGCTTCATGGCCGCTCCGAAAAGAAGACGCGTGCTCATCGCATTCGCAGCGCTTTATCTGATTTGGGGCTCGACGTTTCTCGGCATTCGATTCGCCATCGAAACGATTCCGCCGCTTCTGATGGCTGGCGCACGATTCGTAGCTGCGGGTCTGATCATGTACGTGATCGCATGGTCGCAGGGTATCGGCAAATCGACTTGGGCGAACTGGCGCACGTCGTTGATCATCGGCGCGTGTTTGCTGCTCGCAGGCAACGGCGGAGTGACGATCTCGGAACAATATATCGATTCGGGACTGGCGGCGATCATCGTAGCGATTGTTCCCATTTACATTGTGCTGCTGGGCTGGGCGACAGGAATGGCGCCGAGACCCACTGCAATTGTCTGGCTCGCCCTCGTAGGAGGTTTTGTTGGGGTGGGGATTTTATTCTGGCCCGCCCTGCGTTTTTCCTCAAACGGCGGCCGAAATCCTGCGATCGGAATATCGATTCTGCTGGTCTCGTCTTTCATCTGGTCGGCAGGATCACTTTACTCGCGTACCGCAAAGCACGCGGCATCTCCATTTCTGACCGCAGCCCAACAAATGCTCTGCGGCGGAGCGCTGCTTTTGCTAGCGGGCATTGTGACCCGCGAACTGCCGCGCTTTCATCCCGGTTCCATCTCGATCTTATCGCTCGCTTCGTTTGTTTATCTGGTGATCATCGGAGCTGTGGTTGGATACACGGCTTACATTTGGCTGCTGCGTCACTGTGAGCCGGCGAAGGTCGCCACGTACGCCTATGTGAATCCGATTGTGGCAGTCTTGCTGGGAGCCGTTTTTGCCGGCGAAACTGTGACCATGCGCACGTTGATTGCCGCCGCTCTCATTATTGGCTCGGTTGCTCTTGTAATCACTGCGCAGCAACTAAGAGCGAGAGTT
>QHOV01000217.1 GCA_003218885.1 Verrucomicrobiota bacterium
CGCGGGCGAGTCCATACATAGGCCGTGCCAAGCACCAAGTCCAGGTTGAGGCCGAAAAAAGCCTCCGTGCGTTTGACATATCCCGGCCAACGCCGGAGGAACTCGACGTCTTGCCAATAATGCGTCTGTTGCAGCGGCTTCAAGTAATGCTCGGTCAGATTCTCCTGAGAGAAGTCGCCGCTCTGCTCACGAATGCGATGGGCGGCCTGAGCCAGAAGCAGGCCCATGGCCGTGGCCGGGCCCGTGAAATTCGGATACGGGAAGTCGATGCCGATGGCGCTGGCGGCGCCGCCGATGGCCAAACCGTGATCGACCAGAGTTGGAATGTCCTTGGCCCCGCCGCCGCGAATGATCTTGGCGCCGAACACGCCGCGCTTTCCTTCACGCAACCAGGGCTTGAGCGCGGGCATATTTTCGAACCATTCCAAGAGAAGATTTGGGTCGCCGCTGAAATTCTCCTTCAGATTATCCACGGGCAGCACCAGGCCGATGGACAAGCTCTGGCGATTTGTGTAGACAAAGCCTCCCATGTTCAGATGCAGATCCCGGCCATTGAGGCTGCCATTGCGGATGAGAATTTCGTAAGCGGCACCTTCGTCTTTGCCCAGACCAAAAATGCTGTCGATGGCGCCTTCCGGCATGTCGATGACTTGCTTGATGCCTTGAAGAAATTTGGGAGTCCGGCGCGGATCGGAAAAGCGTTCATACCCTTCACGGGTTACAAGGTGTGAAGCGTCGCCCTCAGCCAGGAAGACGAGATCTGCATAAAGCGGTCCGCGCTGAGTGCAAACACCGATGACTCGCGGGCCGTCTCGAATTAAGCTCTCGGCGGTGGTGTCCGTAAGAATGGCCACTCCTTGGCGTAACGCCACCTGCGCGAGATGATAATCGTAGATGGGCCGCAGGACCGTATAGCAATGCCGAAAAGCTTTGGGATCGCGATAGGTCATTCCCAAAAGGCTGTAACCATCCGTGGCAAAAATGCCGCGCTCCACCAACCGGCGTTCCCACGCCAAAGTCTCGACGCTCTCCGGTCCGAGCAAATCGGAGTGGGCAAGATTCTCGCAAAAATAAACGCAGCCGGACCAATTCTCTGCCCCCGGATAAGAGGCGGCCTCGACCACGATAACACTGAATCCGCCGCGGGCCAACCCGATCGCTGCGCTTAAAAAAACTCATCGGCATCGGCGATCCTCGCCCGAGGCCGAGAAAGGTGAGAAAACAACGGCCTCTATTCGATCTTAGTCCATTTTATCGCGAGCCAGCGCGGAACCTGTGGCAATTAGAGGGGATGTAGGCCTTCTAGCCGCTGCAATCATCTCTTCTCTTGTTTCGCCCACCAGGCCTTCCAAGCTTCGATGGCCTGGCTGCGGTCTTTGGGCGGCGCATCCTTGGCGGGGCCGAAGTCTTGATTAGTGAGGTTCTTGAGGGCGGCATGGGCGGCGCGGGCGACCAGCGGCTCGGAGTCGCTCAACAGTGGAATCAAATCCGGGACATGACTCGTGTCATCCTTCATGGCGCAGGCAAGTGAGGCGGCGCGGCGAATCTCGGGATCGTCATCTTTCAACTCGGCGCGCAACGTGGTCGCGGTCATGCGCGTGAATCGTTCAGCCAGGGCATCGCGGGCTTTGCTTTTGGCCTCGCCGGAGAGTCGAGGGATGGCGCCGGCCAAAGCCAGGGTGTAGGAGGCCCCCTTGCCTTCTTTGTACTTCCCCAACAGTTCATCCTGTTGTGCCGCCGAAGCGGCCACGAGGTCTTCACTCATCTTCCGAGCCGCTTGAATCTCTTCATTCTCAGTCGCCTCTGGAGCGGTCTTGGAGGCGCTCGGCGGCGATCCCAGCTTTTCTTTTGGATCAGGCAACTTCGGAACGTCCGCTTCCTTTCGTGATTTTTGGTCGGAAGATTCTGCGACCTTATCTCCTTNNNNGGCGACATTGGCCCGCACCAAGAAAAGAAGAGCGAAACAAGTGTCGACGCCGCTAGGGTAAAATTTGCCGTACCAGCCGCCGTCTTGGCGCTGGCTATTGAGAAGAACCGCTGAGCCCCACTTATACCAATCCTGCCGGCCAATGGTGTTTAGGCCATAGATTTCGCCGACACGTTCCAAGGACCAGAGGAAGTAAAATCCCCGATCATTGACGTCGCCCATGACACGGACTTGGGCATACTCCTGGAGAATCGCTCCGAGATGCATGAAGCCGGCCTGCATATTCAGGTCTTTGTTGGGGTTGATGACTTGGACGCCGCGTTTCTCCTTGGCCACCTCGACGGCAGCGCCGTGGCCGACCGCCAAGCCGATCAGGCCGGCGCAAGTCATGGCCGGAGAAACGTCCTTGTTATAGAAGCTGTAGCTCCAGGCGCCGTCTTGAAATTGGGTGACGCGAAAGCGCTTTTCGATCCCGATCAGGGCCGGTTCGACAGGTACGCCATACCGGCGGGCTACCCATAAGGCGAGCGAGGCGAATTGGGTATTGGAATTGTCGCCTTTCAGGCCGGCCACTTTTAAGTCGTGCTGATAAATCCCATCGCCTCCAGCAGCCGGCTGAGCCGGCTGGCCGCGTCGTCGCTCGAGCAGCTTCAGCATCTCCTTGATTTCGGGAGACAGCTCGCGTTTCTTGTCTTTGTCGGGTTCGGGTTTGGCAGCAGGATCCTTTTTCGCCGCCCCGTCACCCTTGCCCTCTCCCCCTGGGGGGAGCCGAGGTTGGACCCGATTCAACAAGCGCCGCTCTTCGCCGCCGCCGATCACGGGGCAAGTGTACGTCCAGCCGCCCACCTCGTTTTGACCGCCCATGAGACGAACCGCAAACAATTGAATCAAAGGCACGTCCGCCTCGTCTCCCAACCGATCGAAAAACCAGATGGACGTCGACAGCGCGTAGGTAAGGTCAAGAGAGGCGGCGTTTTTGCGGATAAACTTGGCCGCCTGCTGGACCGCGGGATCGTCCGCGGGTACGCCGCATTCCAGCAAGGTCAAGCCGACAAGGGCCGTCGCCCCGACGTTTCCGCCGCCGGCGCTGTTCATGGCCGGGTATGACCAGATGCCTTCTTGATTCTGCTGGGTCCGGACATAGGCCACGCCCCGATCGATGGCCTGCTGGATCTTCGGGTTGCGCTCCGCCGCTTGGGCATTTGAACTCACTAAACAGACGGCGCACAAAGCGATGATTGAAATCCAATTTCTTTGTTTCATGGCTTGTCCTTGGTCCTTGGCAATTCGGAAAGGTAGATTGGCGTCCACGCTGCAGGTCCAGCCATCGCACATTGTTCAGACAGGCTCTTTAGCAATTGTAGCCACGATTGACGGTTATTTCCAATCCGGTAGTCGGCCGGGGGTCCAGGGGGCGCCGGCCGCATCGAGAGCTCTTTCCAACTCACGAAGATCAGTGTCAATGAGGCGACGGAGCTTGGCCAAT
>QHOV01000149.1 GCA_003218885.1 Verrucomicrobiota bacterium
CGCGATGTTCTCGGTCAAATTGACCCATCGAACAGTGCCATTCGCGTCGACATAAAACTCCGCCGGTCTTGCGATGTCGACGTTTTTCGGCCCCGCGCCGCGGTGCAGAACGTCGTAACGGCGAATTACGGCCGCGTTCGCGTCGGACAAAAGCGGAAACGCAAAATGCATTTTCTGCGCGTGGCCGCGATTGATCTCGACCGAGCCAACACTGATCGCCACGACTTGGACGCCGCGCGACCTAAATTCCGAAAGACGCTGCTGAAAACTCCGCAACTCGGAGTTACAAAGTGGTCACCAATGTCCCCGGTAAAAAATTAAGACCGCGCCGTTCGGGGAGAGCAGATCGGAAAGGGCCACTTGTTTTCCGTTTTGGTCAGGCAGCGTGAACTCGGGCGCTCTCTGGCCAACTCGCGGCGCTTGCGCCGAAAGCGGCACTTGTCGAAGAACATAAAAGATTTCGTAAGCGAAGAAGGCGAAGAAGAACATTGCAATCGCGGCAAAAATCGAGCCGAAAATTTTTCCGCGATATGTTTGCGGTCGCCCAAACGCGCGAAACAAACCGAAGAGCAGGAGCGCGGCGCCGATTCCAAATAACAAAAGATTCGCCCACGGAAAATCGCGCGTGATCGGAAACTGGGCGAAAAATTCGTAACTGAACAATCCTCCGACCGCGACGACGAAGCCGATCCAAAGCTGCCAGTTCCAATTCCGCTTCATGTCGATCTTGCCGGCGACATTCGCGAAATCCAGCGATAGAGAATGAATGCCATCGCTGCGAATGTGACGCCGCCGAGGATGATTCCCACGGTTTCAAATCCCGGACCGACCAACGCGAGCGGCGCGGGTTTGCTAGACAAGGATTTGATCACCGCAATCACAACCTGAATTATTCCTTCGCCAACGATCAGACCCGATGCGAGCAACACGCCAAGCTGCTTCGCGGCTTCGGGTCTGGAAGTGCGATCAGCTCGCCTGTCGTAGAACCAACCGGCAACGGCTCCGACAACAATCATCAAGGTGGCCGAAGTCGGCAGATAGATTCCGAGACCGACCGCGAGCGGCGGAACGCGCATGTGCTTGGTTGTACGGGCAAGAATTTCATCCAGCAAAACAATTCCAACGCCGATCAGCGCGCCGATTTCGATCAAACTCCAATCGATGTCACCAGAGATCACACCTTTGGCGAGTGACGAAATCAAGCCGGCTTGTGGCGCCGGCAGCGCGACTTGTTGCTTCCATGGCGTCGCGTCGACCAGCTGGCCGGTCTTCAGGTCTTGCAAGTTGTTGTTAGCAATCGCCGCCACATTGAAGACAACGGCCGTTGTGAACAGGGCGAATGCAATCAAGGCTTTCCCCGCGTCCGGGCCGACGTACGGCTTCACGCCCATCACCAGTAACAACGCCGCGCCGATCACTACCAAAATTCCAATGCCAGATAACGGGCTGTTGGACGAACCGATAAGGCCGGCCATGTAACCGCAGACCGCTGAGACAAAGAAACTCATCAGCACGATGTAAACGACGCCGCCTATGATCAGCGTCGGCAAATGCGCACCGAGTCCGCTTTGGCTCCCAAAAATTCCGAGCAGCCATCCGATCGGCAGCATGCAGGCCAATGTGACCAACCCAACAATGCCGATGGGAATGTCGCGCTCGGTGATCGGTAACGTGTCCGCCTGGCCTGCTTTGCGCGCGCGTGAAGCAGCCATCGCGCTCGCGAGGCCTCTGGCCACCGGCTTCACTAGCTTCAGCAGCGTCCAGATCGCCGAAACGCCGATCGCGCCCGCGCCAAGAAAACGAACCTTTGTGCTCCAGGTCTTTTGCGCGATCGTGGCGACGGCTGTTGTGACATCACCGGCGATGCCTGAAAAATGCGGCACGCCCCAGCCCCAACCGATCACTGCGCCAAGGAGCATCGCGATTCCAACCGAGAGACCAACCAGGTGTCCGATCGCAAGGAGCGCGAACGACAACGCAAAATCATAGCCGCTTACTGCACCACGTCTGCCGATGCGAAAGGTTTGCGCCACATCTGAGGCGAATAGTTGCGTTGCCACAATCACTGCAAACACCGCTGATACGATCGATCCCCACAGCACCGCGAGGAGACCAGCGCGACCGTGTTCGATATCGCGCGCATGCTCGGAATCGCCGCTGCTGCCGTCCTTGAGGACCTCAGCGCACGAGACGCCTTCCGGATATGGCAGGTCCGATGTCGTCACCAGCGCGCGGCGCAGCGGGATTGAATACATGACGCCAAGAATTCCACCGAGCGCGCAGATCCAAAACGAAATCCAGAAGGGAAAATCGGTCCAATAGCCGATCATGATTAACCCCGGCAACACGAAGATGATCGAGGAGAGCGTGCCAGCTGCGGACGCAACCGTCTGCACAATGTTGTTTTCCTGAACGGTTGCATCACGGAAACCGCGCAGGATCGCCATTGAAATCACCGCCGCAGGAATCGATGTCGAAAAAGTAAGGCCAGCCTTGAGGCCGAAGTACACGTTCGCCGCGGTGAACACCAGCGTGATGACGATGCCTATGATCAGTCCGCGAATGGTAAGTTCTTTGCGCATATTCGCTGTGCTGTTAGCCGAGCAACGAGAGCGGAGAATAGTGCGGAGTTACCCGAACGGTCAAGACAGCGCAGTTCATCTGTTGCAAGGTTTGCGAGCATAAGAGGGCGCGGTGCGAGCTGGACTGCAGCCGCGGTTTGCGCTGTAGCGGCAGGCGTGTCGCCTGCAGACGAGACATTTCCACCGGCGAGTGTTGGACCGGTTTGGGACTGGTTCCCCTAGCACCTTCTTCGCCGAGAACAGCGAGACGCAGGTCCCAGATTTCGCTGTCAACCTTGCAAAAGGCGGCTTCGGAAAATTCGTCGGGTGGCGTTAGATTTTTCTTAAAGCGCGCCACGCTCCCTAGCGCGTGATCGATTTGCTTCCGCGGCAATGTGCCCAGAATCCGGTGCACATTCTCGAGCTCGGGAATACGATGACAAATCATCGCGAGATCATTTCCGGCGGCAACGACGAGACGAATAGTGTCCTCAAGGCGGTATCCAGTGAGAATCGCACCCATATCAAGATCGTCGGTCATGATGAGACCAGCGAAGCCAAGTTCCTTGCGCAAGAGATCCGTGATGATCCGTCGCGACAAGGTGGCCGGCGTTTTCTTCGGCTCGAAACATGGATACCAACCATGGCAAATCATCATGCTGTCCACGTCGTCAACGAGTTTGCGAAAGACGGCCAGCTCGTTTTGATCAAGTTGTTCCCGGCTGCGATCGATTCGCGGCATCTGGTAATGAGCATCTGAAGTTGCAGCGGAATATCCGGGAAAATGCTTGCCGCAGCTTGCGATCCCCTGGCGTCTCATCGCTTCGTTAAACGCGCCAGCATTCCGCACGACTTGCGCGACATTTTTGCCGTAGCATCGGCCACGCAACGAATTGTCGGCGTCGTCATCGAATGAAATGTCGAGGACAGGACACAAATCTAAATTGAATCCGAAAAGACGAAGCAAACGTCCGGTGATGTCGCCGTGACGCCGGATCAATTCCATATCGTCTTTGTCGCGCAATTGTTGCGCATTCGGCGGCTCGTTGCCGATCAGACGCAATCGCGAAACGCGACCGCCCTCCTGATCGATGGTGATGATGGGCTCGACTTCGCTCAAGTCGCGCAAATCGTCGATGAGCTTTCGGAGTTGCGCGGCGCTTTCGATATTTCGGCCGAAAAGAATGAACGCGCCCGGTTGCACTTTGCGGAAAAGCCTGGCCGTCGCCGCCTCGAGTTCCTTTCCAGGCACACCCGTCATGATCAGTTGACCGAGTGAATCGCCCTTCATAGTTTCGCAACTTAGACGTCGATGATCACGGCAGAAAACAAAAATCTGAAAAAGATCGGCATTTATGGCGGCTCATTCGATCCTATTCATCACGGACATCTGATCTTGGCCCGGGAAGCGCGCGAGGCTTTGGATCTGGAGAAAGTAATTTTTGTTCCCGCCGCGGTGTCGCCATTTAAAGGGCGCGCCGCGGCAGCGAGCGGCGATATGCGATTAAAGATGTTGCAGGCCGCGATCGAAAGTGAAGAGGGATTTGCAATTGACGATTGCGAGCTACGGCGGCCGCCGCCATCGTGGACCATCGATACGGTGTTGGAAATTCGGAAACGCGAAACCGACTCCGAGATTTATCTCCTCATCGGCGAAGATAATGTGGCGGCGCTGGACCGTTGGCGGCGGTTCGACGACTTAAAGAAAATGGTGCGCTTTGTGGTGCTTGATCGCACGGGCTCACAAACGCGGCGCAATTACCAGGTCGTGCTCCGGAAGATCGACATCTCAGCCACGGACATCAGAAAGAGAGTTGCGCGGGGACAATCGATCCGTTATCTCGTACCGCCAGCCGTGGAAGAAATTATTGAGCGCGAAAAACTTTATCGGGAGCAATCGAAATAACGCCAGAAAACCTAGCAAAGACCTGCGCGGAACTCGCCTCGAACAAAAAGGCCGAGGATATTATTGTGCTGGATTTGCGCGGCATCTCGACATTTACGGATTTTTTTGTGATCTGCTCCGGTACGTCTGAGCCTCAGCTGAAAGCGATTGCAAACGAAATCGAAACGCGCTTGCGCGAAGACCATTCGCTTCGACCAGTAGCGATCGACGGATTTCCTGCCAGCCAATGGATCGTGCTCGATTATCTGCAAGTGGTTGCGCACATTTTTCATCAAGACAAGCGCGCCTTCTACAGTTTGGAAGATTTATGGGGCGACGCGCCCCGCATAGAATGGGAAGCGGCAGCGGCACAATGATGGTCGCTCGTGGCATGCAGCCACGCCGATCAACCTCGTCGGTTGATCGACATTGAGAACAGATGCCGATTCGCTGCGCTGGTTTGGCGGACAAGGTCGCCAAATTATTTCGGCGAGGGCCTGGGCGGCGGCGTAGTTTTCGGTGAAGCCTGCGGTGCAGGCCCTGAAGCTTGCGGAGCAGGTGTCGGAGGCGGTTTAACGTCCAGCAGTTCTACTTCAAAAATCAGAGTCGCGTTCGGAGCGATGTCCGCACCGACGGACCGCTCGCCATATGCCAGGTTCGACGGGACGAACAACTGATATTTTGATCCGACCTTCATCAGTTGAACGGCTTCCGTCCATCCCTTGATCACACCATTAAGCGGAAAGGTGGCCGGTTGGCCGCGCTTGTATGAACTGTCGAACTCTGTGCCGTCAATCAGCGTGCCGCGATAATTTACTGTCACCATGTCAGTCGGCTTGGGTTGCGGTCCTGTTCCCTCTTTAACGACTTTATATTGCAACCCGCTGGCAGTGGTTTTTACCCCTTCTTTCTTTTTGTTTTCCTCGAGGAACTTCGTGCCGTCCGTCTTATTTTTCTCTCCGGCTGCCTTCTGTTTTTGTTCCATATCTTTCTCGAATTGCGCCATGACGTCTTTGACTTGATCCTGTGTGAGCTGCGGCTTGCCAGCAATCGCATCTTTGATGCCCGCAGCCAGCACATCGGGATTGATATCTACCTTCTGCCGGCTCAGGTTCAATCCGATATTCATGCCGATGCTATAGCTGACCTTGTCCTTCTGGTCTTTTAGTTGCGGTGATTTCTCTTGCCCGAACAAAGGCAATGCAAGTAAGGATGCGCTGACAATAAGAATAAAACGTTTCATAAGATGGTTTTTCCCGCGCCGCTTTAATTAAATTAATTGCCGCAGAAAGCCGCACGCTAATGGATAAATGTCGCCCGTCAAGAAAACAGCGTTGCTGGCTGCCGAGTGGCTTTTGTTTTCTAGCCGGATGGCTCGTTGCCGCCACAATTGCGCTCTGGCCGCACATGTCGTGTGCCATCACGTTCTCGCATGGTGACGCTCTGAAAATCGGGAAGAGAGTTTGGCAAAATGAATGCAACGGAACTATTTCCGGACTCACTGCATGGAACCAAGGCGAAGACTTCGCATCGCTGGGCATCGGCCATTTCATTTGGTACCCGAAGGGACGGCGCGGTCCTTTCGACGAAAGTTTCCCCAAACTCGTAAGCTTCATTTCAAAGCGCGGGGCTAAGTTGCCAACATTACTCTTGACGAGCGGCGAACAGCCATGTCCTTGGAATTCGCGTGCCGAGTTTCTTCAAGCGCAACACACACCGGAGATGAATCAGTTACGCCAGTTTCTCGCCGATACGATCGATCTTCAGGCTGAATTCCTTATTGCGCGGTTGGAGGGCGCGCTGCCTAAAATGCTGGCCGAAGCGGCGCCTGCCGATCGAGCAAACGTGCAGCAACAGTTCGAGCGCCTGGTGAGGACATCACAGGGATGTTTCGCCCTTGTCGATTACGTAAATTTCAAAGGGGAAGGCGTCCTGCACACGGAGCGTTATCAAGGCCAGGGATGGGGTTTGCTTCAAGTCCTCGAAGCGATGCACGGCACTTCCGACGCCGGTGCGGTTGATGAATTCGTCCGCGCGGCGAAGGCGACTCTGATTCGACGCGTGCACAATGCGCCTGCCGAACGTCATGAATCACGATGGTTATCGGGTTGGCTTCGGCGTGTGAACAGCTACAGTGGCGGCTAATCCATGCGGCCAAAACTTCGCATACTGCTTTTCGGCATTTTATTGGCTGTTCTTACCAGTGCGGTCAACGGTCAGTTCCGTCTCTTTGGACCAAAGCCCACGCCACAACCAATGCGCAAAGCGTCGGAGCTTATCAGCAGGCAAGCGCCGTTAAAAGTGAATCAATCTATACTTAAACAGGCGACGGCGGACAATACACACATCGTCGTCTCGATTCCAAAGCAGCGCGCTTATCTGATGATCGAGGACCAAGTCGTGGCCGATGGTCCAATCTCATCCGGCAGACGCGGACACGAGTCGCCGACGGGCCACCTGCACGTGCTTGAGAAAGACCCGAATCACCATTCCAATCTGTACGGCGAGTTTGTGGACTCTTCGGGCCGGGTGGTACGCGCTGGAGTTAGCGCCCGGATCGATTCAGCTCCGAGCGGCACACACTTCGCCGGCGCGCCGATGAGATGGTTCCTGCGTTTGACCGACGAAGGCGTGGGTATGCACGTGGGAATTTTGCCCGGCTACCCCGCTTCGCATGGCTGTATTCGCCAATCGACCGACGGCGCAAAATTATTTTACGACTATGTGAAGGTCGGAACGCCCGTTGACGTTGGCGATTACTGAGACAAGAAGGGAAGGCTTGGGCAGCCGTCACGACTCGAGAATTTGCCGCCGCAAAAGATCGAGTGCGGCTTGGGCAGCTAATTGTTTGAATGTCTCCCGATCAGCGGGAAAAAAGAACTTTTTCGCGATCGTTTCCGACGCTGCCGAGGCTAGGGCAACGTAAACTGTTCCAATTGGCTTTTCCGGCGACCCACCGGTTGGCCCGGCAATTCCAGTTGTTGCGAGTGCATAGTCGGATCCTGCACAGGCACGGGCACGTTCGGCCAACGCGCGCGCGACTGGCTCACTCACGGCGCCGTGCGTTTCGATGAGCTTTGCGTCGACATCCAACATGTTAGTCTTTGCTCGATTCGCGTAACAAACGTAGCCAGCCACAAAGACGCGCGAGGCGCCGGGTACGTTCGTGACGCGGTTCGCAATCAATCCGCCAGTACACGATTCTGCGGTTGCCAGTGTTTGATTACGTTTTGTGAGTAGTTTGACGATCACTTCCTCCAAGGTTTCATCCGCTGTAGAGAAGATCGAGACTCTCAAGCTTGATTGAATGATGGCATCCGCCTGCTTGATCGCTTTTGGTTCTCCGATGATGCGCACTTCGACCTCGCCTGGGCGCGCACAATAGCCGAGCTCAATTCCCGGAATCGCGAGAATCTTTTCGCCGATTGTTTCCTCAACCAGCGACTCGCCCACTCCGGCGATCCTGTAAAGCCGCCGCTCCACTGAGAGCGGTGCGCGGATAATCGAGTGCAGGATCGGCAGCACGAACTTCCTAAACATTGGCTGGAGTTCGCGCGGCGGGCCTGGCAGTACAAAAACGTGCGGGGACGGAATACGCGGATTGATGTTCGCCTTCAAATATAATCCGGGTGCGCTTCCGTTTTCGTTTGGAAGAACCTGAGCGCCGGCTGGGACATCGGACTGGCGGGCAATGCCCGCAGCCCATTTGATTCCGCGAATTTTAAGTTTTTGCCGCAGCGAAGCCAATAATTGCGGGTCTTGATGCAGTTCTAACCCGAGCGAATCAGCAACCATATCTCGCGTGATGTCGTCGCTGGTTGGACCCAGGCCGCCAGTCACAAAGAGAATTTCACAACGTGGAAATAATTCGGCCAGTGTATGCCGGATTGCCTCGCTATCGGGAACCGTGCGCCGTTCCTCGATTCGCAGACCCAGCGGAAAAATCTCGCGCGCAATGAACGCGAGGTGCGCGTCCTGAACATTGCCAAGCAAAAGCTCGGTGCCGGTGTTGATGAGCATCGTCCGCATGCAGCATTCGACAATAGAACAAGTGGCATGTGCTTCCAGCGCATGATTTCAACGGCAGCGTGCCGATGTCACGTCAGGCCGCGGTCTTGTCTTGCTTTTTGCGAATCAGCGGTAGCTTTTTGCCCTCTACCACCGCCCGATTGATCGTCACCTCGGCGATATCTTCGCGACTCGGCACGTCGTACATGATGTCGAGCATGATCCGTTCGAGCATTGAGCGCAACGCGCGCGCGCCTGTCCCCTTTGTAACCGCCTGCGCCGCCAGCGCGCGCAAGGCGTCTTTGGTCACTGACAGCCGCACGCCTTCCATTGAGAAAAGCTTGGTGTACTGCTTCACCATCGCGTTCTTTGTCTCGGTAAGAATGGCTACCATTTCTTCTTCGGTCAGCGCATCGAGCGAACTGACCACCGGCAGGCGTCCGATGAATTCGGGAATCATTCCAAAGGCAAGCAAGTCTTCTGGTTCCACGTGGCGGATGGCTTGTTTTCGTAATGCTTCCTCCACTTCGAGCGTCGGGCTGCCAAACCCCATCACTTTTTGGCCGATGCGTTTCTGAATGATTTTGTCGAGTCCAACGAACGCGCCGCCACAAATGAAAAGAATTTTCTCGGTATTGACCTGGATATATTCCTGATGCGGATGCTTGCGGCCGCCCTGGGGCGGAACATTGCACATACTGCCTTCAAGGATTTTCAGAAGCGCCTGCTGCACCCCTTCGCCGGAGACGTCGCGTGTGATGCTTACGTTATCAGTCTTGCGGCCGATCTTGTCGATCTCGTCGATGTAAACGATGCCGATCTCGGCACGTTTCACATCGTAATCGGCATTTTGCAAAAGCCGCAGAATGATGTTTTCGACGTCTTCGCCGACGTAGCCGGCTTCGGTCAGGGTAGTCGCGTCGGTTATGCAAAATGGCACGTCCAGGATTCTGGCCAGGGTTTTCGCCAGCAAAGTCTTTCCGGAGCCGGTCGGTCCGATGAGCAAAATGTTGCTCTTCTCAATTTCAACGTCCGCAAGCGGATCGGGCTGAAAGGTAGCGGATGCATCGGCTGACGTGGAAGTCTGCAGCACCCGCTTATAGTGATTGTGCACCGCAACAGATAACGTCTTTTTGGCGATGTCTTGCCCGATCACATATTGATCCAGCGCCTTTCGGATTTCTGCCGGTTTGGGCACGCGGATAATGGAGGACTGACGCCTGGCATCCTCGTTGAGTTCCTTATCAAGAATACTCTTGCAAACGTTGATGCAGCTATCGCAGATATAAACGCCGGGCCCGGCGATTAGCTTGCGCACCTCTGCGTGGCTCTTGCCGCAGAAGGAGCACATCGTGAGGTTAGAAGCGCGGGCCATATTGGTTTTGGAGGATGAACGCTGTTATCAAGACGCTTTACGCGGTAACGCCACCTCCGCGACTTCTACTGACCGATCACCGGACGGCGGCACGGCACCGTCGAGCAACTTTATTTGCTTTCGCGACTTGATCACTTCGTCCACCAGACCGTATGCCTTCGCCTCTTCAGCGGACATATAATAATCGCGGTCTGAATCGACCCGGACTTGCTCCTCAGATTTGCCAGTGTGCTGCGCAATGATTCGGATGAGGCGTTTCTTGAGCTTGAACATGTAATCAACCTGCCGTTCCACGTCGCTCGCCGCACCCTGCGCGCCACCGGAAACCTGATGGATCATGATATCGGAATTCGGCAGCGCAAAACGTTTGCCTTTGGTACCCGCACAAAGGAGAACCGCCGCCATGCTAGCCGCCATCCCGAGACAATAGGTCGTCACGTCGCAGGTGAGAAATTGCATTGTGTCGTAGACCGCGAGTCCTGCCGTCACGGAACCGCCGGGCGAATTGATATAGATGTTGATGTCTTTTTTTGAATCTTCCATCTGCAGGAAAAGCAACTGCGCAATGACAAGATTGGCAATGTGATCGTCCATCGGCGTTCCGATGAAGACAATCCGATCCTTGAGCAGCCGCGAGTAAATGTCGTAGCTGCGTTCGCCCCGGCCAGTCTGCTCCACGACCATCGGAATCAGTACCTGCGAAACATTTTCGTCCGATACGCTCATGATTTTTCTTCTTTGACAGTGGATTCTTGCGCTGGCTCGATGGTAACATTCGCCTTCAGGAAATCAAGCGTCTTGCCCATCAGGATCTGCTCAGCGACGTCATCCAATACATCTTTTTGCTGCAACTCCTTGCGCATTTTCTCAGGCGAAATGTCATATCGTGTCGCCTCTTGCCTGATGCTAAGATCGACATCTTCCTTCGCGACTTGAATGTTCTCGCGCTCCGCGATCCGATGCAGAATGAAATTTGTTTTCAACCGATGCGCCGCCACGCTTGCAGCGCCATCGATCAGTTCTCTCTCTTTTTCCTTCAGCATCTCATCAGTAACCCCACGCTCGCGGTTCCGTTGCACTAATTCGGCCAGCGCACGGCGCGTTTCATTTTGCAGAAGCGCGGGAGGTAACTCGAATTGAATCCGATCGTGCAAATATTTCATGATCTGTGATTCCTTGGCCCGCTCGACATCATGCTCTTTCGCATGCTCGATATCGCGCTCGAGCAACTCGCGAAGATCCACAAGGGTTTTCCCCGTAACGATTTTAGCCGCAAGCGCATCGTCGATCGGTGGCAAGACCTTCTCCTTGACCTCGCGCACGGTAACGGCGTAATCCGCTTTTTTGCCTGCCAATTCCTTGACCGGAAAATCTGCTGGGAATTCCACGATCAGCAAGCGCGTTTCGCCCGGCTTCTGTCCGACCAATTGCTCGCAAAATTTCGGGAGAAAATTATCAGCCGAGAGGTGCAGCCAGAATTTTTTGCCTACTTGCAAGTTCTTGCTGGCCTCAGGCGCAATTTCGCTGATCGGCTTGTTATCAACCGCTGCTTCAAAATCAAGGACCGCAAAATCGCCCATTTGCAGTCCACGCTCGGGCACACCGACAAAATCAGCCGATTGATCACGCAACCGCTCCAGTGTCGCATCGACTTCTGCCTCGGAAACTTTCGTCTCCGGCAATTGCACGGGAATGTTCTTGTAATCGGGCAGCTCGAATTCCGGCGCGATAACTACGGTCGCGTGGAAGCGCATCGACTTGTCCTCGCCGAACTGGATGTCTTCGATATTGGTCAGCGAAGCTACGCGCAATTGCTCTTTTTCGACTGCGTCGTGGTAACTTTTCGATACGAGTTTTTTGGTCAGTTCGTCCTGGATTTCCTTGCGAAATCTTTTGTCGATCACGGCGCGTGGCGCTTTGCCGGGTCGGTAACCCGGAATTTTTGCGAATCGCGCGAAGCTGCTCGCGATAGCATTCCATTCCTTCGCCACTTCCTCAGGGGGCAATTCAATGTGCAGCTTCGAGACGGAGCCAGGCTGCTTTTCCACTTCAACCTTCATCGTGAGAAAGCGACGATTGTAGTGGCGCTTGTGTCAAGCGCCGGCCACCCGTTTTCCGCGTAGGTAAACCGAATGCGTCCGCGGAATTCCAAACCAGTACGCGATCTCGCGATAATCCTGGCAGTCGAAGATTGAGAAGTTCGCAAGCTTGCCTCGTTCAAGCGAACCGATATTGCTTCCCCGACTGAGGCTGTAAGCCGCGTTGATCGTCGCTGCCGTGGTTGCTTCCTCAGGCGACATTTTCATTTGTGTGCAGGCGACAGACAAAATCATCGGCATACTCGGTGTCGGTGACGAACCAGGGTTGAAATCGGTCGCGAGCACAACCGCGAGCCCGGTCTCGATCATTTCGCGCGCGCGCGGATAATCCGTCGATCCAAGCGCATACACGGAACCCGGCAACAGCACTGGTTGGACGTCAACGGATTTCATTGCCGCAATCCCCTGTTCATCTGTTTTCTCCAAATGATCCGCCGTGGTCGCCTCCAGTTCTGCGGCCAGTTTCGCGCCGCCCGAATTGGTTAGTTGGTCCGCGTGGATTCGCAACCTTAGGCCGAGCTCCCTGGCTGCCGTCAGAATTCTTCTCGATTGTTTCACGTCGAAATAACCGCGCTCACAAAACACGTCGCAAAACTCCGCGAGCTTTTCCGTTGCGATCCGCGGCAGCATTTCATCGATCACAAGCTCAATGTATTCATCGGCATCCATCTCGCGCGGCACCGCGTGTGCCCCGAGAAATGTCGGCACAATCTCAAGAGGAGTTTCTTCATTGAGCCGCGACATTACACGCAAAATCTTCAATTCGTCTTCGACAGTCAGCCCGTACCCGGATTTTGCTTCGACAGTCGTCGTTCCGCAGCGCAGGAACCATTCTGTGCGTTTCTGCGCCTGGGCGAAAAGTTCATCGCCGCTGGCCGCGCGCGTTTTTTCTACCGTTGACCAAATCCCGCCGCCGGCCTTGGCAATTTGTTCATAAGTTTCGCCCCGTGCGCGCCGCTCGAAATCGTCGAGCCGATTTCCGGCAAAAACCAAATGCGTGTGCGCATCGACAAATCCGGGCAACACAACACGCCCGCCAGCATCAATAATCTCCGCGCTGCTCGCGTTCCTCTCGATTCGATCGCTCGATCCGACGATGTCGATCTTTCCGTCGGTAATCAGCATTCCACCATCGCGAATGATCGCGAGATCAGACATATCGCTGCCTACGCGCGGTTGCTGCGGTCCCGCCAGCGTGACCAATTGCGAAGCGTGAAGAACGGCCAGTGACTTCACGATTTGCCTAGCTTGCCTTCAACAACCTGGATGATGGTTTTGAATTGCGCCTCGGAATTCGCGCTGACCTTTCGAACTTTGTCTTGAAGACCTGTTCTGAATTTCTCGTCCTTCAACTGGCCAAGATTGATTCGGACGTTCAGTGCCGCCCCTTCAATGCACGCGCGAGTGGCCAGCGCGCCGACACCGACATCGGAGACCGAGGCTGGATTTCCTCTTTCGGCCATTTCCGCGAGCAATGCATAAGATTTCGATGCCGTCTCCATGACTTTCAAAGGCACTTCCGCCGCATGTTTCGTCGCCTCTTCGATTGCCGCAGCCCGCGCAGTTTTTTCGTCAGCGGATTCCCTGGGCAACCCGAATGCATCCATTACTTTGTTGAAGGCAGTCGTGTCTTCGTCCACCAATGACAGCAATTCGTCTTTAAGTTGCTGAGCTTTGACCGCCCAATCGCTGAAATATTCTAGCTTGTCATCCCACCCACGTTTCCCGGCAGAAAGATTTGCGACCATTCCGCCCAACGATGCACCTAATGCGCCCATCAACGCTGCTACAGAACCGCCACCCGGCGCAGGCGAATCGCTCAATGTTTCATTGCAAAACTCACGCAGATTCATTTTCACAAGCGATTTCTTCGGCTCAGCGGATTCAATCTTGAATTCAATCACCTTTTCGTTTGGATCGAAAGGCTTCAGTTCGCCCAAGCCCATGGAGCGAATCGCAATGTCGATCAGCTCCTCTTCTGAAGCGCCTTCGGACCATCGCTGTTTGCGCAAAAAATAACGGCCGGCATCGACCAGACATTTCTTCGGCACCATGCCCACAATTTCTGAGCCTGTTACGCGCATGCCGCGTTTGGCTGCCGCTTCGACGCAGGCGTCGAACGCCACATGCAACGGCGTCTCCTCGATGTTCGTCAGATTCATCGACATCTGCGCGATCCCATATTCCTTCACGAACCAGCCAATAGCTTTGACGTGCTTCAACGCCCCGGGAATGCGAACCGGTTCACCGTTTGCATCCAGCGCCGGTTTTCCCCACGCCGTGCCGTCTTCCGTCTTCACTCTCCCCTGCTCTCGCACATCAAACGCAACCGAGGTCGCGCGCCGCACCGATTTTGTGTTGAGGTTTACGTTATAAGCCACGAGGAAATCGCGCACCCCGATTACGGTTCCACCCGATTTTTCGTTGAAAACGGCCGGACCGAAATCCGGTTTCCATTCGGCTTGTTTTATTTTCTCGAAGAACCCTTCGTATTCGCCTGCGCGAATCACTGAAAGATTCGAACGCGCCTTATCCTTTGCCGCTTTTTCGTAGAGATAAACCGGGATTCTCAATTCCTCGCCGACACGTTTTCCTAGTTGATTTGCGCACTCGATTGCTTCTTCCCAGCTGACGTTGCTGACCGGAACGAATGGGCAAACATCCGTCGCACCCATGCGAGGATGCGCGCCTTTGTGTTTGCCCATGTCGATCAGCTCCGCCGCTTTCTTGATCGCACGAAATGCCGCTTCCACCGCCGCTTCAGGGTCGCCGACAAAAGTCACCACTGTTCGGTTCGTGCTCGCCCCGGGATCAACATCCAGCAAAGAAACGCCCTCCGCCGATCTGATCGCGTCCGTGATCTGCCGAATGATGTTTTGCTCGCGCCCTTCAGAAAAATTCGGCACGCATTCAATCAGCTTTTGCATTTCGGACGGGCTTGCTGGTTGCTCGTCAGTCCCGCGCTTGCGGCTGCATAGGGATGTCGATGTTGTGCGTGGCAGCAAATTGGATTGCGCGCGAATAACCAGCATCGGCGTGGCGAAGGATGCCGGTCCCAGGATCGCTGGTGAGCACGCGCTCGAGGCGGCTCTTGCTATTTTCGGTGCCGTCTGCAACGACGACCATGCCGGCGTGTTGCGAGAAGCCTATGCCGACACCGCCGCCGTTGTGGATCGAGACCCACGACGCGCCGGCGGCAGTGTTGACCAGCGCGTTAAGCAAAGGCCAGTCAGCAATTGCGTCGCTGCCGTCGAGCATGCCTTCGGTTTCGCGGTTTGGCGATGCAACCGAGCCGGAATCGAGATGATCGCGCCCGATCACAATAGGCGCCTTGATTTCGCCGCGCTTCACCAGCTCGTTCATCGCGACGCCAAACTCTGCGCGTTCGCCGTAACCGAGCCAGCAAATTCGCGCCGGCAGTCCTTGAAATTGAATCCGCTGCTCCGCGAGTTCCATCCAGCGCGCCAGCGTTTGGTTTTCAGGAAACAATTCGAGCGCGAGTTTGTCTGTGCGCGTGATGTCGCTGGCATCACCGCTCAAGGCCACCCAGCGAAACGGGCCGCGCCCCTCGCAAAATAGCGGACGAATGTATTCAGGAACAAAACCGGGAATGTCGAATGCGTTTTTGATGCCGGCTTTTTTCGCCTGCGCCCGGATGTTGTTTCCATAATCAAACGTCACTGCGCCCTTCTTCTGCAACGCGAGCATGGCTTCCACATGCACCGCCATGGAGTGCATTGCGCGCTCGGTGTATTCGTCCGGATTTTTACGGCGCAAGACGAGCGCGTCTTCGAGCGACATCCCATGCGGCACGTAGCCGTTCAACGCATCGTGAGCGCTGGTTTGATCGGTGAGAACGTCGGGAACAATTCCGCGTTTCACGATTTCGGGTAGAACGTCAGCACAATTACCTACAAGTCCGACCGAGAGCGATTTACGATTTTTGCGCGTCTGGTCGATCAACTGGAGCGCTTCATCGAGCGAATGCGCGATCTTGTCGCAATAACCGCTGTTCAATCGCTTCTCGATGCGCGCCGGATCGACTTCGACGCCGAGGAAAACCGCGCCGTTCATCGTCGCAGCCAGCGGTTGCGCCCCGCCCATTCCGCCGAGCCCACCGGTCAAAACGAATTTTCCATCGAGCGAACCGCCGAAATGCTTGCGGCCCGCGGCGGCGAAAGTTTCAAATGTTCCCTGCACAATCCCCTGGCTACCGATGTAAATCCACGAACCGGCAGTCATCTGGCCGTACATGGTCAGCCCTATGCGTTCGAGCCGATTGAACTCTGCATAGTTATTCCATTGCCCGACGAGATTCGAATTCGCGATGAGGACACGTGGCGCTTCATCGTGCGTTCGAAATTTGCCGACCGGTTTCCCTGATTGCACGAGCAGCGTTTCGTCATTTTCGAGCTCGCTGAGCGAGCGCACGATCGCGTCGAACGCTTCCCAGCTTCGCGCGGCGCGCCCAGTCCCGCCGTAAACCACAAGCTGATCTGGATTCTCGGCTACATCCGGATCGAGATTGTTCATCAACATCCGCATGGCGGCTTCCTGATGCCAGCCTTTGCAGCTGCGCTCGCTGCCCCGCGGTGCATGGATAGCTCGTTTTCCGCTCATGATTTTTCGCCCTCGGCTTCAAAATCGCCCCGGCGAATCGCTTCGGCAACATGGGTAATGTCAGCTGAGAGGGATCGATCCTGCACGAGCGGCCGTGCGATTTTCCGCACAGCAGCAAATGCGCGCTCGACGCCAACGCCGGCTTTTAAAGGACGGCGATGTTCCAAGCCTTCAGCAGCCGCGAGCAATTCGATGGCGAGCAAATTTTCGGCAAGATCGACGATTGCGCGAAGTTTTAATGCGCTCGTCATTCCCATGGAAACATGATCTTCTTTCCCACCGGAAGTGGTGATGTTGTCAACGCTCGCTGGATGCGCCAGCACGCGTGCTTCATTTACCAAGGAAGCAGCCGCGACGTGCGCAGTCATGAAGCCGGATTCCACGCCCGGCTGTCGAGCAAGAAATGCAGGCAGCCCTTCGTTCTTGTCTGGATTGACAAGTCGATCTGTCCTGCGTTCGCTCATGCTCATCAGATCCGCAATTGCAATTGCAGCGTAATCCAACCCGAACGCAAGCGGTGCGCCGTGAAAATTGCCTCCGGAAATCACCTCACCACTTTCGGCGAACACAAGCGGATTATCGGTCGCAGATGCGGATTCAATTAGCAAAACATCTTCGCAATGCGCCAGCGCGCCGCGAACCGCCCCGTGAACTTGTGGTATGCAACGCAGGCTGTACGCATCCTGAACGCGCGGATCGCCCTCCATATGCGACTGGCGAATTTCGCTGCCTTCCATCAGCGACAAAAGATGCTCGGCGACAGCTTTCTGGCCCGGGTGCGGACGCGCATCCTGTAACCGCAAATCGAACGCGGCAGGCGTGCCCTTCAGCGCCTCGAGACTCATTGCACCGGCAACGTCAGCAACGCACGCAAGGAGTTTCGCGCGCAGAAGCGCCAGCCCGCCCACGGCGTGCATCGCCTGCGTGCCGTTGAGCAAAGCCAGACCTTCTTTTGCCTCGAGCTGCAGAGGCTTAAGGTGAGCGCGCCGCAGTGCCTCAGCGCTCGTCATCCGCTCCCCTTCAAAAAACGCCTCGCCTTCGCCGATGAGACCTAAAGCCAGATGGGCCAGCGGCGCCAGATCGCCACTCGCGCCTACCGAGCCTTTTTCCGGGACCACTGGACAGACGCGCCGGTTCAGCATTTCGCAAAGCAGCTCGATGACCTCGCAACGGATCCCACTAAAGCCGAGGGCCAGAACATTGGCCCGCAGCACCATCATTGCCCGCACCTCGGCTTCGGACAGCGGATTTCCAATTCCACAGGCGTGGCTGCGGACAAGGTTCAACTGAAGCTGACGCAATTCGCCATGCTGAATGCGGATATCGGAGAGCTTGCCAAACCCGGTGTTGACTCCGTAAACGACCGCATCGCGCGCAACGATTTGTTCGATCGCTTTGCGCGAGGCGAGAATACGCGGCCGCGCGACAGGAGAAATCTGAACGGCCTCGCCTCCGAAAGCGACCGCTGCAAGTCGAACAAGAGAAATCCGCTCACCCTTCAGCTCCATTGACGCAGTTTAGTCAGAATCGTTTTAAGCGGAAAAAGAAAAAGGCCAGGCCGGAACACGACCTGGCCTCTTGGGCGAATCCGCCCAAACTAAATTACCCGGTTCCGGACCTACTTCCCGGATGGCGCCGGAGGTGGGGTCACGACCTCCTTGTGTTGCGCGCAAGCCCCGAGTCCCAATGCGGTGACCAAAACGGCCACGACCATGATCATTTTCAAAAGTTTCAATCTATCTCGCCTCCTTTCGCAGCAAGTTGCTCCGGTCTGTTTAGTTAGGGAACCGGGGGGACGCAATGCTTTTCTAAAGTTTTTTTCATCCCCTCACAAACTGGCTGCCGGCTTTATTTGGCGTAACCGGTCGTTCCCGCGCCCGTGGTCACAGTCTCTTTGTGTTGAGCGCAAGCACCAAAACTCAAAGCAGTGGCCAAAACGGCCACGATCATGATCGCCCTTAAAAGTTTCAATTTATTTCGCCTCCTTTCGTCGCAAGCTGCACTGCCCGTTTAGGATCACACGGAAACAACGTTTCTCTTGTCTCTTTTGGATGTATTGCCAGACGATTCCGTCCGAAACTTTCCTGGAGCATTTATGCCTCAATTACAACCGGCGTGCTCTCGCCCACCAAATCGAACAGTTCGATTACATCCGCATTGCGCATCCGCACGCAACCACAACTGGTGGGCGTGCCGATTTTGTCCTCGTGTTTGGTGCCATGAATGTAGATGAAGCGGTCGCGTGTATTGGCATTCTGCTCGTCCAATCCGTCGAGCCATAAAATACGCGACATCACCAAATCCTCGGTTGGAGGAAGCGGATCAACGGGCTTGAGCGGCACGCGACTTCGAAAAACCGCGCCACTCGGCATGTTGCCCCCAATCTTCTCCGCTACGCGAAAACGACCGGTTGGCGTTTTCATGCTTCCCATTTCCGTCCCAATGCCGAATCGCGACGTGGACACCGGGTAACTGCGGATCGGTGTGTCGCCATCCTTCAACGTAAGCTTCTGATCACGGATCGATATATGGATGTTTCGCAAAGTTTGCATCGAATGGCGCGGGCGATAAACTGCGCCTGCAGATGAAAGGTTATCATATCGCAGTCGTTGGTGCGACCGGCGCTGTCGGGCAAGAGATTTTGCGTGTGCTGGAACGGCGAAATTTTCCAGTGGCGAGTCTGCATCCGATTAGCTCTGCGCGTTCTGCCGGCAAATCAGTGCGATTTCGAGATGAATCCGTCTCAGTGCTACAACTCAATGAGCATTCATTCGAAAAGATCGACGTCGCATTTTTCAGCGCTGGCGGCGAAATCTCGCAGAAATATGTGCCGCTTGCTTGCCAGGCGGACGCAATCGTCATCGACAACTCGTCGGCATTCCGGATGGACGCACATGTGCCGCTGGTAATTGCCGAGATCAACGCCGAGGATGTGCGATGGCATCGCGGGCTCATCGCGAATCCAAATTGCACAACGGCGATCACGTTGATGGCGCTTTTTCCTTTACACAGGGCGTTCGGCGTTCGCCGAATTTTCGCCGCGAGTTATCAGGCTGTTTCCGGCAGCGGCGCGCACGCGATCGATGAATTAACTCAGCAAACAAAAGGCGCAACGCAAGATTCCACAGTTTATCCGCATCCGATCGCGTTCAATGTGCTACCGCACGTGGATTCCTTTCTGGAAACCGGGTACACGAAGGAGGAAATGAAAATGCAGAACGAGGCGCGCAAGATCATGCACCTGCCGCAATTCTGCGCCTCGGTCACTTGTGTGCGTGTGCCGGTGTATCGCGCTCACTCAGTCGCGGTGAGTGCTGAATTCGAAAGAACAGTTTCATTGGAACGAGCGCGCGAAGTTTTGACCAAAGCGCCGGGACTCGAGCTCGTGGATGAACCGCAGAATAATCGTTACCCGATGCCACTTAGCGTTACGGGAAAAGACAATTGTCAGGTAGGCCGGCTGCGCCTGGATTGCGCTTTTGAAAACGGCCTTTCGTTTTGGGTGTCAGGCGATCAATTGCTCA
>QHOV01000101.1 GCA_003218885.1 Verrucomicrobiota bacterium
CGCAGTCAGTGACGCGCCTATCGAAAAAGACACACATGCTGAGATTGCAGCCGTGCAAGGATTAACTGTAAAACTGAAAGCCAAAGGAGAACAAAGCCATGCCATTAATTGAAGCGCTTCCAAAGTTAATTAGTTGGGCCGTACCGCTCATCATTCTTGCCATAATCATTCTGCCGCAGGCCATACGTATCCTGCGCGAATATGAGCGAGGCGTGATCTTTCGCCTCGGGAAATTACTCGGCGCGAAAGGGCCGGGGTTGATTTTTCTCATCCCGATTGTCGATCGAATGGTGCGAATGGATCTGCGCGTCGTCACCATCAGCGTCGAGAAGCAGGAGGTGATGACGCGTGACAACGTGCCGGTGACGGTCGACGCGGTTGTTTATTTTCGCGTCGTCGATCCGCAAGCCGCCGTCGTGAAAGTGGAAAACTTTCTCAAAGCCACTTCGCTGATGTCGCAGACGACGTTGCGCAGCGTACTCGGCCAGGCCCCCTTGGATGACCTGCTTTCGCAGCGTGAGTCGATCAACCAGAAGTTGCAGGAGATCATCGATCGGCAAACCGAACCGTGGGGCGTCAAAGTCACGGCGGTCGAGGTGAAGGACGTTGCGCTGCCCGACACGATGAAGCGCGCCATGGCGAAGCAGGCCGAAGCCGAGCGCGAGCGCCGCGCAAAGATCGTCAACGCCGAGGGCGAATTTCAAGCTGCGGAAAAAATGGTGCAGGCCGCAGCGATGATGAGCAAGGAACCGATTGCGCTGCAACTGCGTTTCCTGCAAACGATGCGCGAAATCTCCAGCGAACATAACACCACGACGTTTTTCCCCCTTCCGATCGACCTCTTGACGGCATTGATCAAAAAGAGCGAACCGCCGAAGTGAACGGACCTAAGCGCCGTCGCCGTACTGAGCTAAGTGGCTTAGTCTCTCCGCGTTTTCAAAATCTCGGCGATTTGCGCGCGAAAGAGTCTAGCGCCGCCGGAGGCTGGGTGGCGGACGCAGTGCGCATTCACGCCAAGTTTTTGCAGCTGAGCGGCGGCGATTTTTCCTAGCGCCACGACGTGTTCGCACGGAAATAATTCGAGAAAAGCCCTGAGCCCCCGCAGGCCGGCAGCTTGCTCGGACTTGTTAGGCATACGGTTACTCAACATGCCGCGGTGCGGATCGAATGAATGCCACGGGAACGCATTCCACAGCACGAATTGGTCTGGCTTGAAGCCAAGCTGCAAAAGCGCAATCCATACAATGGTTGCTGTCGGTTCGGAAAAACCGTCCGGACATTTTTCAGGTTTGCTCGTGCGCCGCGGCTTAATGCCGGAGAAGAGATCGTCGGAGTTCATCGGGACCTTATCACTTCGTCCGAGCAGAATTCGCTCAGAAGTCATTGGGATTCCGCTGAAGTGACCGCCTCGATAACCGACCGCTTCGCCGATCAGTGCGAGCTTTGCTTTTGCAAAACGTCGTTGCAGATACGCGCGTAGTTGTTTACGTCGTATGCTTGGTGCATTCCAGCCAATATCGTTTTGCTCATCGACTTGCCACCACGGATTGAAAACGGCGCCGGACGGCGACTCTTTTAGCAGCCGCAGAAAGTCATCGATCTCCTCACAGGACATCGCTCTGGCTAACCTTCAACAACGATGTGACCCACGCAATCGTCCGTGCGACAAGTGACATAAACAGGCATGCCAGAGTTGCCCGATGTCGAAAGCTTCAAGCGATACCTCGACGCGACGTCGTTGCACCAACGGATCACCGGCGTCGATGTGCGGAGCGCGTACGTGTTGAAAGGCGTTTCTGCGCGGGAGCTTGCACGGCGATTGAAAGGACACCGCTTCGAATCCAGCCGCCGCCACGGCAAACATCTTTTCGTGCGTGCCGATCGAGACCTCTGGCTGCGATTGCATTTCGGCATGACCGGTTCGCTTCTGTGCTTCAAGCACGAGGAGGATGCGCCTAGGCATACGCGAGTGCTCTTTGTTTTCGCGAATACCTACTGCCTTGCATTCGAGGATCAGCGCAAATTCGGCGAGGTCAGCTTGGTTGAGGATGTAGATGAATACTTGCGGAAACGTGGCCTCGGTCCGGACGCGCTCGACATCAGCCTCTCGCAATTCAGCGAGCTCTTGCGAACGCATCGGGGTGCAGTGAAAACGATTTTGCTCAACCAGAAGTTGATTGCCGGGATCGGAAACATTTATGCAGATGAAATTCTTTTCCGCGCCCGAGTTCATCCGGCGACGCAAATTTCAGGTCTGAAGGAGAAAGCAGTTACGAAACTATTCCGCGCCACGCGCTACGTTTTGGAAAGGGCAATCACGGCCAAGGCAGACGTCGATCGAATGCCCAAATCATGGCTGCTGCCGCATCGCGGCAAGGGCGGGAAATGCCCCCGCTGCGGACGCGAACTAAAATCGGCAACGATCGGCGGCCGCACTGCCTGGTTTTGCGCGCATTGCCAACGCCATGCTGGAACATAGACCTCCTGGTCTGTGCGCCTAGCGGAGTTGTACTCCGCCGCTTTGATTCAGCGGGGCAAACTCCGCTGGGCACACAGGCAACATGTGTATGCTCCGCTACGGTCCGGCAAGAGCGCACGCGACGATCATTGTCTTTTGGCTTTCATCCTGTGCGTCCTCTCTCTATTCTTCGAGGTCAGTTTTTACCCAATGAGGCATGGTACATTGGACGTTTGTATGCGCGGTCGGAAAGTGATGTGGTTGTTCTTAGTAGCGCTTCTGCTGTGGCCGCAGTTGGCGCCTGCTCGAATTGATGAAACGACGTTTGCACCTTGGCGGGAAGAGTATCGAGCCCTCGCTGTTTATACACCAAGACCCACTTATCCATACGAAGCCCGTGCAAGGCATCTACAGGGATCCGGAGTCGCCATTCTAACGATCGATCCAGCCACGGGCAATGTGAGCAATGCAGTGATGGCAGTCAGCACGGGCGCCCAAATCCTGGATAATGCAGCGATCTCCGCATTTAGTCAGTGGCGGTTCAGACCCGGCACCGTGAGCAAGGTAAGACTTCCGATCACCTTCACTCTCGCGTTCGGACGTGGTTCAGTCGTTATGGAGGTTCGCGTGCTGAAGGCGCCGCGGTTGGATCATGCCTTGGCACCTTTTCTGGGAAAGGAGAACGTGATCAAAGCGTCGATGCCGGTTTATCCAGCAAACCCGCCTTGGACATCGAAACAAGGCCGCGGCGTCTATGAGATACACGTGAACCAGACTGGTATGGTTACCGAAGTGAAAATTCTGAAGTCTTCAGGAGATCCTACGTTTGACAATGTGACAGTGAACACACTTCACCAATGGTGGTTGCGCCATGGCCCAAAGATCATCGAATTGCCGCTCGCGTTTGTCATGACAGCCGACAACTGCCGTGTTTGGATTCCCTAGGCGCGGTGTGCCGAAATGTTAAGCGCAGCTACGCCGCGCCCGTGAGTCGTTTCGCTTCGCCGCGTTCGTACTCGTAAAGAAATCGTCCGAGACATACGAAGCGGTCTTTTACGACGACCGATACGAACTTGTTGAATGAGGAAAAAAGTGTTGCTCACCGGTCGTCCCGGGTGCGGGAAGACGACGCTGATCAAGCGCATCGTCAACAAGCTGGCGTTGCCAGCCGGCGGTTTTTACACGGAGGAAATCCGCGAGCGCGGGCAGCGTGTCGGATTCAAGATTGTAACTCTCGACGGCAAAGAAGCCGGATTTGCCCGTGTAGATTTCAAAACCCCTGAGCGCCTCGGGAAATATGGACTCAATTTGTCCGCTCTGGAAACTATAGCGGTCGCAGCCCTGCGCGCAGCCGTGCGTGCGCGGCAACTTGTTGTGATTGACGAAATTGGACCAATGGAAATCCGGTCGGCCATTTTTCGCGAAGCGGTGAACGAGGCGCTTGACAGCGCTGCGCCAATTCTTGGTACGGTTACCGCGCGATCATTTCCGTTCACCGATGCGATCAAAAAACGGCCTGATGTAACTATGATCGAAGTTCGTCCGAACAATCGCGAACAACTGGTGTCCGAGTTGTCGGAGCAATTCATGGCCTGATCAGCGCAAGATTTCCAAAAGCGTGAGCGCGTTTCGCGGGGCGGCGCCTTCGGCGTCGTTGTCGAAATACATGTGCACGTCGCGATTTTCTTTCAACCACGTTTGAATGCGTGTAGCCCATTTCCTGAGCGCGGCCTTGCTATAGCTCGATGCGTACTTCCGCGTGTGCCCGTGCAAGCGGATGTAAACCAGATCGGTTGTCACTTCGTCCCACATTGGCCAGTCGGGCGCGTCGGACATGCAGACGGCGATTGCGCGGCACTTGAGGCATTCGGCTACTTCGTCATCGAACCACGACTTGTCACGAAACTCGATCGCGTGTCGCGTGCTTTTCCAGCGCTGCAGATTTTTTACAAACTTCTCCAGCCGCTCGATGTCCTTTTTCAGCGACGCCGGAAGCTGCCAGACCACAGCGGCGAGGCGTTTGCCAAGGGGCGATGCCGATTCACGACAACGAATCACAGGATCCTCCACGTCGAGCAGCTTCTTGTTGTGCGTGACGTAACGGTGGCCTTTGATGGCAAAAGCAAATCCATCCGGTGTCTGGTCGCGCCATTTCCTGAACGTGCTTTTCTCCTGGAGTCTGTAGAAGGTGCCGTTGACCTCGATTGCAGTAAAACGTTCCGCGCAGAAGCGAAGCCATTCTTTCTGCGGCTTATCGCCGTAGAAACCGTCGCGCCAGCTTTTGTAATTCCAGCCGCTGGTGCCGATGTACGCTTTGCCAGGCATTGCTTCCCCTTAAAGCTTTTGGCGGAGCGCTTGCAAGCGCGTGCGATAACAATCGGTCGGGTCATCGCGCTGCGATGACCGAACGGCGCAACGCGCCGTCCCTACCTACACCATCGGGCGAAAGCGCCCGACAACTTCCTGCAAACGACCGGTGATCTGGCCTAGCGAACAAACCTCCGCGGCTTCGAGCAACGTGGGAAAACAGTTTTCACCGCGCTCGACGGCTCCCGCCAATTTGTCCAGTGCACGCTTGGCTTTCTCTGCGTTCTTTTTTTTGAATTTCGCAAGCCGATCGACCTGCAACTGCTGTTTGCTCCGCGGAGTACGCGCAAGTTTCACGTCCGGAATTTCATCAGCCCCGTCGCGGTAGCGATTCAATCCGATGATTGGGCGAGTCCCATCGTAAATTTGTTGTTCGTAACGATGCGATGCGTTTTGGATCTGGCTGCGTTGATAGCGTTCTTCTACCGCTGCGAGCACACCGCCCAGCCGTTCGATCTCGCGGAATTCATCGAGAATCGCAGCTTCCACTGCGCGCTCGACGGCTTTCATTCCGGGCGAACCGCTCAGCATGTTCATGGTGTGTTTAAAAATGCCGGATTCCTCAAGCAGGATTGCCTGCCCATGCGCGGCGAGCCGGATCCACTCTTCACTTGGCGTGGTGAACGGTTCGTCCGCGCTGTTCGAATGACATGAATTTGTGGCGTTCACGTAGGCCAAGACTAATTCCGCGGCGGTGCGGGTGAGATTATTTTTGAACTCGGCGGCAATCAGCGAGCGCCCGCTGGTTTGCGTGTGCAATTTATAAAGCTGCGCCTTCGGTCCTGCGCCGAACACGTCACGCATTCCAATCGCCCAGATGCGACGCGACACGCGAGCGAGGGCGATGTACTCAGCGTCGAGCCCACAATCGAGAAAGAATGACAGCCGCGGGCCGAATTGATCGACAGGAATGCCGAGCCCGGCGAACATTTCTACGTACGCGAATCCGTTCGACAACGTGTAAGCAGCTTGCTGCACTGGCGTGGAGCCGGCTTCTCCGATGTGGTAACCACTGATCGAAATCGGATACCAGCGCGGCATTTCGTGCGTGGTGAACTCGACCATGTCGGTCAGAAACCGGAGTGACGGCTCGATCGGGAAAATCGTTTCGTTTTGTGCCTGGACTTCCTTGAAAATGTCGGCCTGGATTGTGCCGCGCAATTTCGGAACAACTTTCGGACCGAATCTCCGTTTGGCCGCAGCAATGTACATGGCCATGATGATCGGCGCCGGGCCGCTAATGGTCATTGACGCGGAGAAATTTGGCGAGCCGAGATCGAATCCATCGTAGAGCTGCATCATGTCCTCGACCGTGTCGATTGCCACGCCGCCTTCGCCGATCTTCCCAAAGACGCCATCCGCATCGCTGTCGATGCCATAAAGGGTCGGGCCATCGAATGCTGTGCTGAGCCGGTGGGTGCGTTGGTGGCGCGTGAGATAGTGAAAACGCTCATTGGTGTCCTCCGCCAGCATCAAACCGGAGAACAAACGCGTAGGCTCTTCTGCTTGCGGAATTTTCTTATCGATCGTACCTGCGTTCTTCTCGAAGCTTTCGATCTCCCGGACCGGCTCGAGATACATCTCGCGATAGGCCGCGCTTAGATACGGAAATTCGCCGGGTAGTCCTTCACCAAAAAAGTAACGCGCGATCTCGCCTGGCTCATCGATTTCCGGCAATGCAAGCCGGGGCAATGGCAATCCGGTTGGCGTACGTGTGACCGGAATTTTTGCCTTGATATCGTTCCAGCGTCCCAACAATTCACGCCCGAATTTTTCATCGGTGCGCGCGCGCTTCACCTGATCGAGCACGAACTTGTCATAATTTTCGACAGCCTCAACAACTTGTCCGAGTTTGCTCATTTCTTTCTCCGTTTTTGTTGGTAGGGCCGCCGCGCTGCGGCGGCCGGACGGCGCAGCGCGCCATCCCTACCACTCGAAATTAGCTCGAACAATCGATCCACGCCAGGGTCGCGATGGCGTTTTGCCACTGTGTCGATGAGTTGCTGCTTGCGCCCGCCTTCGCCAAAGCTACGGCGGACAGGCCGGTTTTGTTCGAGACGTTGCTCGATTTCCGTGTGCGCGGTGCGCGCACGCTGAAGATCGCTTTTGTTCACTACCACGATGTCGGCCAAATCAAGCATCACGATTTTTTGCAACTGCAACCGGCTGCCGTAATCCGGATTCATCACGAGCACCGTTAGATCGACAATTCCATTTTTCTGAAATGGCATCGCTTCCTGGCCAGTGCCCACCGTCTCGATGATGACGTTGTCGAAATTCAATTGAGCGAGCAGCGCCAGACAATCGTGCGTGGCGGGCGAAAGTCCGCCAGCTTGTCCGCGCGTGGCCATGCTGCGCATGAACACGCGATCGTCCTGCGAGTTGATCATAGTGGCCCGATCGCCCAGCAACGCGCCTTCGCCGACCACGCTGGGATCGTGTGATAGAATCGCGATTTTTCCCTTCGGATTTCGATTCAGGAACCGAAGCACCAACTCGTCGATCAGCGTTGTCTTTCCCGCGCCGCCCGGGCCGGTAAAACCGATGACCCTAGAAGTTTGATGTTTGAAGTTTGATGTTTGATGTCTTTTTTTTGATTTCGATGTTCGCCGTTGGGCGTTGGGCGTTGGGCGTTTTCTTCCCGCCGCATACGAGTCCTCAATTTCGGTCAGCTTGTGCGCAAGTTCCTGGTCAGCCGATTTTGGGCGCGTCCGTTTCGCTCGCGGTTTGCCGTAGTGTTCATGAACAAACTTCACCATTTCTTCGAGTGACGTGCCGGCGAAAAAAACTTCTTCCACGCCTTTGCGTTTCATGATTGCGGCATCGTCGTGAGTGATGGTGCCGCCGCCGCCGCCGAACACTTTGATGTCGTCGGCTCCTTTTTTGCGGAGAAGATTTACAACCTCAGCAAAAAACTCGATGTGCCCACCATTGTAACTTGAGATGCCGATGGCTCGCACGTCCTCCTGGATAGCCGCGCGCACAATGTCGGTCACTGACCGGTGATAACCGAGATAAATCACCTCTATCCCGTGCCGGATGAACTCCAGGTTGATCGTATTGATGGCGCTGTCGTGCCCGTCACAAATCGGGACGGCGGTTAAGATCCGGATCGGAGAAGCCATGTCGTTGAAGAGATAACAATAAATCTGGAAGCCAAGAAAACAGGAAAACTAGCTGGAATCTAATTTCTTGGCTTCCTGGTTTCCTGATTAAACTTCTTCTCGATATGGGCGATCCGTTGGATTTCACCGGCAAAGTCGTGCTGGTCACGGGAAGTTCGCGCGGCATTGGCGCGGAGATGATCAAGGCGTTTGGCAGACACCGCGCGCAATGCGTGGTGAACTACGTAGCCGATGGGCAGGGACAAAATAAGACGGATGCGATGAATGTGGCAAATGAATTGAATGAGCCGCTGGTGATCGAGTGCGACGTGGCGCAGCCGACGCAGGTCGAGGCCATGATGAAGCAGATTCAAGATCGACATGGCGGGCTCGACATCGTCGTGAACAATTCCGGGATCATTAGCGATCGCACCATCAAGAAAATGTCGCTGGACGAATTTGAGAGCGTGATTCGAGTGAACCTCACCGGCACATTCACGGTCACGCAAAAAGCGGGCGCGATTCTGCGCAGCGGCGGACGGATCATCAACATGTCGTCTGTGAGCGGCCAGATGGGCTTGTTCGGACAAGCGAATTATTCCTCGAGCAAAGCGGGCATCATCGCGCTTACCAAAGTCTCTGCGCGCGAGTTTGCCCGGCAGAACGTCACGGTGAATGCCATCGCTCCGGGCTTCATCGACGTCGGCATGAGCAAGGGAATGGCCGATGAAGTAGCGCAAAATTTCATCAAACAAATCCCGCTCGGCCGCCTTGGTGATGTGAGTGAAATCGTTAACGCCGCGCTCTTCCTCGCCTCGCCAATGGCATCATATATCACCGGGCAGGTCTTGAACGTGAACGGCGGGTTCCATATGGGCTAATCCGCCCCAACTCACCGCCTCAACGAATTAACCCTTCAACCATTTAACGTCAGCTCAGCCCAACTTCTGCACCAATAACCAGACTAAAGCTGAAAGCATCGCTGCGAATGTGGATAGCACGTAGGTCGCGCGTTTCGTCTGCCGTATTTTAAAAGCAGGCTTTGGAATATCGTCGTGAATATGGCTGGCCTCGAACAGTTTCATCAGTGCAAAAGCCACGACGAAACCGACGGCACCCCATTTGAGGCATCCCAGAATGGTCTCAAGCATCCCGGGCAGACCCTAGCGCAGGCAACCACGGCGCTCAAGCGCGCTCTTGTCTGGCCACAGCTCCACACTCAACTGACGCGCCCCATCAGCTGGGTGCGCAATTCCAGAATCAAAAGCTTTGAATGTCCCTCTACGGTGTCGGCGCAGGAGAAGCAGATTCTGAAGGCGACGGAGACGCTTCGGTCTCGGCAGCTTTCCTCTTAGCCGCAGTTGTTTTCTTCTTATGAGTCGGCGACGGAGTAGGCGAGACCTTGGCAGTTGCCGCCCCTGTAGTCGAAGTTGCAGTAGTTCCCTGTTGTGTGCAGGAAACGATAAACGCGGCGCCGATCAGAACGGTGATGAACGTTAAAACAGCGCGCGCCACTACGTCGAGGAAAAATCACCTCCCGCCATACTTTGGAGCGCATCAGCCAGCGTCTGGAACGTCGCGATTTGGATCTCGGGTCCGTAATGAAATTGCGAGAGAATATTGAGACCTATGTCCTTGTGCGGATCGGGCATCACTCGCGTCACGGAGGCGACGCCTTTTTCGGCAAACGCATCCATGATTTCCGCTATGTGAGGTGCCGCTGCCGAATCCATTGAGTCCAGCCACCGGAAATCCGCCAGAACACGGAACCCGGGCGCAACATCCTGCAAGAGCTCCCGTACGCGTTGCGCAGCCAGCTTTGCTTGCTCGGCCGTAACCCGTTGCGAAGCGCTGATCACCAGGAGGCGTTTCGATCGATCGAGCTCAACGGCGTACATTCTTCGTGTTCACAGGATGCGACCGTG